>DBTJ01000127.1:7185-13854 GCA_002306985.1 Verrucomicrobia bacterium UBA1319 | reverse complement strand
GGTCGAAAATGGGAAACAGAGCGCGCTGGCGAGAGCCAGACTCCGCCAACCCCAAGAACGAGGCGCGACGGGCGCTCCAAGATTGCGTGTTATAGTAGTGTGCATTATAATAATGCTAAGAATACGTAATAATACTCACACATATTCAAAAAAGATCAAATGGAGAAAACCAAATTCCGGCCGCAACCGGCGCGACGGCGGGTAAAGGGGTTGGCCGCCCAGCCTAAAACGGAGAGTCAGAAGCTTCACGCAGCCACGCAGGAAGCGAATTCAGAAACCGTCTCCCCTGGCCGACGCCGCTTGCCTTTGCTGCTACGGCGCGCCTGGTATGGTTTGAATCAGGCCTTCCGTCGGCACAGCGCTCAAGCGGGCATCACTCCCGATCAATTCACCGTGTTACGAACGCTCTTGGAGCATCAGCCCGGCGCGCTGACTCAAAGCGAACTGGCCGAGCGGATGTCCAGCGACCCCAACACCGTCACCTCCCTGCTCAAACGCATGCAACAGGACGGGCTCATCCGGCGGCAAGTAGATAGGGATGATCGGCGCGCGCGGCGCGTCCAAGTAACCGCCTCCGGGCGGGAAAAATATACTCAAGCCAGCCCGCGAGCGGTCGCATTGCAGGCGAGCATCCTGGCCACGTTGCCGGAGCCTCGCCGGGAAGATTTTCTGCGCGAATTGGAAATTGTCGCCAACGCCTGCCAGCAAGCGCAAAAAGGCTGGCCACGCAAAAGGGCCGCCTCAGGTCCATATTTGACGGCCCACTAATGGGCGGGCGGGACGAGGACGGGCGGCCCGGCTTCACGCAATCGAGCCGCACGGAAGCAGTCCCGCAACGCTTCCGGCGACTGCACGCCATGCAAGGCGAATTGATGATTGACGACCCAACAGGGAATGGCGGAGACGCCTAAATTGCAGGCGGATTGCTCCTCGATTAACAGCTCCGCGGCCCCTTCATCAGCCGCCAAAAGCCGCTCGCACTTCCCGGCTGTCAAACCCGCTTGGGAGGCAATTTCAATGAGGTTCGAAGGTAGTGAAAGATCGATCCCGTCGCAAAAATAACCTCGGAAAAACGCTTCCACCACCGCCTCTTGGCATCCTTCGCGCCCCGCCAACCAAACCAACCGGTGGCAATCGGCCGTATTGGGTTGGCGGCGTTGCCAGTCGAAGCGAAAGAGGATGCCCGCCTTAAACCCGGCTTCGACCACTTGCGCGTCGAGAGCCTCGGCTTTTGCCCGGCTACCCAATTTCAGGGTTAAATAGGTTTGACGGTCCACACCCTCGCGAGGCAGGCCCGGATCGAGTTGGAACGGGTGCCAGGACACGGTCAAGGCCAAGTCTGGCGGCGCCTGTTGCCGGGCGATTTCAAGCTGGCGCTTGCCGAGGTAACACCACGGGCAAACGAAATCGGAAATGACCTGAACTCGCAATGGCATCATAAATCGCGCCCGCGCAAACTTTGTGGCACCGGCACTAAGCGCCCGCGCTAATCCTTGCTATAACACGCTTGCAAACATGGCAAGACATATTCCTCAACTTATTCCACGCAAGGTAAACCGGTCACGGTTTTGCTTGCGATTTGACCTTAGCTTCGCTCTCATAGCTTCAACGTTGGAGGCTAAGCTGTATGTCCAAATCATCCACTTCAATTTCGGCGCTGGCGCGGATTCCCCGCTGGACTCGCCAAGCGATCTCCAGGCTGCTCTTTACCACTCTCACGCTGCTGGCATTAGCGGGACTCGCCGAGCCTCAACCCATACCGCCGCAAATCCCGACCTTGAAACAAGCGGCTCAGGGTTTGTTCAGCATCGGCGTGGGGATCAGTGATCGCATACCGGAACGGCCCGCCGATTGGAGTTTGCTTACGGCTCACTATAGTTACGTCACTCCCGAGAACTGCATGAAGGTGAATCCGATCCAGGTGGTGGAAGGGCAATTCGACTTCGCTCTGGCCGATGCTTTCACCGCGTTTGCGGTCTCCAACCAACTCCGGGTCTGCGGTCATTGCCTGGTTTGGGCTAAAGATGATCGTACCCCGGAATGGTTTTATCGCGAGAACGGAAAACCCGCATCGCGCGAGGTGTTGCTGCGTCGCATGAAAACCCACATCGACACCCTCGCGGGCCGTTACCGCGGCCGCATCGCCATGTGGGATGTGGTTAACGAGGCGCTGGATGATGGCGCCCAATTCCTGCGACCCTCCGGCTGGCTATCCATCATCGGCGAGGACTTCATCGCCAAGGCGTTTGAGTTCGCCCACGCGGCGGATTCCAACGCGTTCCTGATCTACAATGACTATAACAACGAACTGCCTGACAAACGCGAAAAGCAGATCCGGCTCGTACGTCTGCTACGCGAGCAAAACGTTCCTATTCATGCCATCGGGTTGCAGGGTCACTACGAACTAGACCAAATTCCCTTCAAAGCCATCGAGGATACTCTCGTCGCCATGAAAGCCCTCGGCGTAAAGGTCGTCGTTTCCGAACTGGATATCGATGTCGTGCCGCGAAGTAAATGGTGGGCGGATGGCGGCAAGTATCGCGAAGAATTGGCCAAACTGGATCCCTATCGCGCCGGTTGTCCGCCGGAGATTCTTCAGCGCCAGGCCGAGCAATACGGCCAATTATTCCGGTTATTTCGCAAGCACGCCGACACGATTGCCCGCATCTCCTTCTGGAATCTGCACGACGGCCAAAGCTGGCTCAACGGCTTTCCCTGGAAACGCGCGAACTATCCGCTCTTATTCGACCGCCAGGGCCAGCCTAAACCGGCCTTTGACGCCGTGATAAAAGCGCTGCAAGACCCCCAATCCGGCCGATAAATTGCGGGCTAGCTTGCGGGGATGCTCCGCCAAAAACAAAAGTCGCCTAAGCCCCCGCCTCTTTAGCCGCCGCCAGCATGGCCACGATATTTTCCGGCGGGACATTGCCCATAATGTTATGCACTTGCTGGAATATAAACCCACCGCCAGGCCGCCACAGTTCCACCAATCGCAACACATGTTCACGCACCTTTTGCGGCGTGGCCGAAGGCAAAATCTCGCGGGTATCGCAGCCCCCACCCCAAAAAGCCAACCGCTTGCCAAAATCAGCCTTCAACCCCTCCGGTTGCATGCCCCGGCAGGAAATCTGCACCGGGTTGATGGTGTCCAGCCCGGCCTCGATCAGGTCGTCGAGCAATTCCCGCACTCCGCCGCAGCAGTGTAGCATGATCTTGACCGGCGCCAATTCCTTAGCCCGGCGCCACATCATCGCGTGTCGCGGCTTAAAGAATTCCCGGTACATGGCGGGGGAGATTTGCGGCCCTTTCTGCATTCCGAGATCATCGCCGAACAACAGGATGTCGATATACGGCCCCACCGCTCCCAGAAACCGCTCCAACTGGGCCAAGTGAAACTCTACCAAACGGTCCAGGAATCGGTGGGCGCGCTCGGGTTCCGCCGCCAGGAGCATCAAAAACTGGTCGTTCCGATAGAACATCTGGCCGGTCTCCAGGAGATTTCCGCCGAACAGCCCGATGATCGCGCGATCCGTCCGAGCTCGCAATTGGCGCGCTCCCGCCGCCAGTATTTCCAGACCTCGCTCGCCCGCCGCCAGCGGCCCGGGAGGCGACGCGGCGGCCGCCCAAACGCAGTTTTCGAACGCTTTACCGAAATCGTCGAGCGCTTCGCTTTCTTGAAAGGGAAAATATGTTTGCTCGAAAAACCACACCCCTTTGGGCATGCGCCCCAGTTCCAAGCCCGCTTGGGAACGGATAATCCAGGCATCGCCATCTCGCACTGGATGAACCCACACAGGCAACTGACAAGGCGTGCCATCCGGCAGTTCCCAATCATGCCAATGCGAATCCTCCAACGCGAAACCGCGCCCTAACTCGATCGTGTCCACGGCGAAATGCGTCAAAACATCCTCATCGACAATCGCGAGTTGTTGCACGGGATCGTAAACCCGTATCGGTTTAACCGGCAGGCCTAAATAGCGCCGCAACCGCGCATATGACATGGCGCTGATCCCGGAGGATCGGTGACCGGAAAGATCGATGGGCACCCGGTCGGGCGCGCGGTGGTTCAGAGCCGCGAGCACTCGGTCCCGGGAAGTCATGGCGGACGCCGTTGGCATATTAAAGCAAGGGTGGTAAAGCGACGAATTGGCCGGTCTTCGCCGACAATTCCTCCGCTTCGATGATTTGCACAGAGCTGAGCCCATCCTGGGCGGTGACAATGGATGGCGGCCGGCCGGTATGGATGGCTTCAATCATGTGTTTCAATTCGCCTAAGTAACCGTCTCCGCCCTCGGGGTGGAGAACCTCCGGAGCTTGGCCGTGGACGAAGAGTTTCAAGGCCTCGTTGCCACGGGCGATATCGTAATCCACCGTAGCCCGCTCCAGCACCACCGTGTAAGCCATGTTAAAACCGTAACCCTCGGTCATTACCCAGGAGCCTTCGGCGGATACGGTAGCGCCATCCTTGACCTTGTACACCGTCATTACGTGGTCGATGGCGCCGCTGTAATGACTGAAACCGCTAGAATAAACTCCCAGCGGCCGGCCGAAGCAGAACTGAATAAAATCCGTGTCGTGAATATGCAAGTCCAGGAGAGCGCCTCCGGATTTCGCGCCTTGGAAATAACTCTCCCGGCCCCAAGCGGGCGGTTCGGACACGCGGCGAAAACGGGCGGAGAGCACTTTACCGTATGTGTTCCGCTGAATCGCGCGCTGAACCCAAGCCCATTCCGGCCAGAATCTCAAGCACATCGCCGGCATGAAATAGCCTTTGGCTTGGGCCGCCGCAACGACGATTTCCCGCGCTTTGGCGGAATCGCGCGCCAGCGGTTTTTCGCAGATCACATGCTTGCCCGCCTGGAGCGCGGCGATGGCCAGCTTGGGATGCGCCATCGTCGGCACGCAGAGATCGATGAGATCGATATCCGGCTGGGCCAACAGCTCGTTGAAATCCTTAAACGCTTTAACCTGGCTCATGTCCAGGCGAAAGAGATCTTTCGAGCCGACGTTGCCCGACACTTTGGAAAAATCGCCATCCAACGGGAGCGCCACGGCATCACAGATCGCCGCAATCCGCGCCCCCTCAATCTGGCGATACGCCTTCATATGCGTAACGCCCATGAAGCCAAGCCCGACAACGCCGACGTTTACCATATGTTTTTAGAGGGTTTGCGTGACTTTTTCGACATGCGCACGAGCGGCGCGAATATCGACCTCGCGCTGATTGCCCGCCTCTCTCTCGATGCAGCAGTAGCCCGCGAAATTCAGCTCTTTGAGCGTCCTAAAGAACGCCGCCCAATCCACTTCACCCGTGCCGGTGGCCACTTCCACGCCCCATTCGCCCGGTACTTTGGCGCGCGTGGCGTCTTTGACATGGCATTGTCGGATATAGCGATTGAGCACGCGCAAAGACTCGATCGGATCGCCTTTATCGTAAAGGATCATGTTGGCGGGATCGAAATTTACGCCCACATTCGGCTGGTTTAATTGGTCAAGAAACGCTTTGAGCGTAACGGCGGATTCCTGGCCCGTCTCAAAGGCCAGCTGAATCCCAAATCCCGCGAACAACAAGGCGATCTGCTTGATGCGCGCCGTTAATTTCGCGAAGGAGGGATCGGTGGCTTCATGCGGCAGAAATCCCGCGTGGAACGAAACCAGTTTCAAACCCAATTGCCGGGCCGTATTCGCGGAAGCCTGGATATTGGCCCAATTTTGTTCCCACGTCGCGTCAGGCACGACTCCGCCCGTGCGCCGGATCGTTTCCAAAGTCGTGTAATCTTCACCCACCGTGCCGAACATGCCGGAAACCAAATCGAATCCTTGCTCGCGGCAAAGGTCCGGAAACCGCCGCCAAACTTCGGGCTTTTCGCGAATCGGGTCCAAAGCGCATTGAATGCGCTTAAGGCCGATGGCTTTCATATGTTCGATTAATTGTTCAGGATTTTCCGGTTGCAAGGACCAGCTGCACACGGCAAGTCGTGAAGTAAATGGAATGTATGCCATGGGGAAAATCATGAAGGGTTTTCCCCGGTGAGGCAAGGGCGGAATTTGCGGTCGATTTACCTGCCCGCTTGGGCATTCGCCGGCTTCGCTCCAGTCTATTCGGTCCGAAACGCCGTCAAGATGCCGCCTGTTTCCAGAGCAATTTGACGGCCAGGGCAAAGACGACCGTCAAAAATAGAACTCGGATAAAGCGTGTCCCGCGGGTAATCACCATGTGCGAACCGAGGTAGGCGCCCAGCAATTGCCCGACGATCATTACCGCGCCATAGCCATAGTGAATCGTGCCCGCGGGGAGGAACACCAGCAACGACCCCACATTACTCGCCAGGTTCACCGCTTTGGTGTGGGCGGTTGCTTGGCGTAATTCCAAGCCGCAAAGCAACACGAAGGCCAGCGTCCAAAAGGAGCCGGTGCCCGGGCCGAAAAAGCCATCGTAAAAGCCCAGCAACGCCCCGAATAATAACGCAAATCCCCAAGGTTTCATCCGGCGGCGCCCCGGCGCGTTTCCGAGCTCGGGGGTGGCTAACGCATAGATTCCAGCGGCTAGCAGCAACCAGGGGATAAACCGCTTGAGCAAGGCCGCGTCGATTTGGGTCACCGCCAGCGCCCCGGCAATGGAGGCCGGGAGCGCCACCGCCACCACTCCCGCCACGTCCGGCCAGAGGC
>DBTJ01000127.1:0-6946 GCA_002306985.1 Verrucomicrobia bacterium UBA1319 | reverse complement strand
CCCACTCCCGCCACGTCCGGCCAGCGGAGCAAACCCGCGCGTGAATAGCGCCAAACCGCCAGGCCGGTCCCGCAGGCGGATTGAAATTTATTAGTCCCCAGCGTCACTTGGGGCGAGAGCCCCGCCCATAAAAGCATCGGCACCGTCAGCAAACCGCCCCCGCCGGCAATGGCATCGACAAATCCGGCCGCCAAGCCCGTAAGGAACAGGACCCCGTATATTTCGCCCGCGATCATGAGGAAGCTATCGGTTGACATCCGTCCGGCATTAATCAGCCTTCCTGGGCCGCCGCGCGCTGCAAACGGTCATTCACCGCTTTCCAATCGGCGCCCTTGGGCAATGCCTCCAAAACGATTAAGGCCGTGTCCGGCTGGTCCGCGGCGTGCAACACCGAATACAACAACCGGGCGTAACCCTTGGGGTCGCCCGGCAGGCGATGCACCGCCCGCCAGCCGCCGGACTGGGGCGCGTGTTGGTGGGCAATCACCTGGACGGTGGCAGGCGCAATATTCAGCGACTTAACCCGCCGGATCAAATCCGCGTCGCCGGTCCAACCGCACACCAGCAAGCGCGTTTTAGGCGAATAATGTTTTTTCAGCATGCCGGGGCTACGCAGGACGCTGTTGGCCGGCTCCGAAACGGATGTCGGAACGCTCGAAGCAACCGGCCCAAGACGCGCCAGGATATCCGCCTCCGCGATCATCCCAGGACGCAAGACCCGCGCCGCGCCGCCGGAAATGTCCACCACCGTGGATTCAATACCCACTTCGGAGGGGCCGCCATCCACGATCAAGGGAATCCGGCGGCCAAGATGAGCCAGCACATGCGCGGCCGAGGTGGGCGAAATGTGGTTGGAAGGATTCGCGCTGGGCGCCGCCAAAGGAAAACCACACGCCTGGATAACCGCTTGCATGAACGGATGCGACGGCCAGCGAATCCCCACCGTGGGTCCGCCGGCGGTAACTATCTCCGGGATGCCAGCCGCGCGCGGTAAAATCAGGGTTAACGGCCCCGGCCAAAATGCGTCGGCTAAAAGCGCCGCGGTCGGCGGCCATTGCCGAACGCAGCGCCGCGCCATCTCCGGACCATCAACATGCACGATGATGGGATTATGCGACGGCCGGCCTTTGGCTTGGTAGATGCGCGCCACGGCCTCCGCGTCGAGCGCGTTGGCCGCCAAGCCATAAACCGTTTCCGTCGGCAACGCCACCACTTGGCCCGCGCGAAGCAAGGCCGCCGCCTTAGCCACTGCCGCCGCAAATCGTTCCGGAGTATCCGACGGCATCACTAGCGCCTCAATATTCTCATTCACATTCGTCACCAGGGCTCTGTCATAACGCAAACCAGAGTTCAAGCCAATGCGATTTCGGACCTACCCCGCGTTGTCGCTTTGAATTTGGCGGCCGCCCAGCGGCAAGCTTCCCCCTCCCGGAGTACCCCCCCCTTGCGGGCAGCTTTCCTAAAAACAAAACTTTCCGCGGTAACCAGAGCGCATTATGGTGGCCGTGTGCTTGAGATTCTTACCAGACAACTGAACGATGGGGCCAGCCTTGTGGATGCGCAAATCATCCCGGCGGCGGCGGAGCTGGTTCAAGAACATTTCCCCGCCGAGATCAAAGCGGAGTTTTTAGCCGCGCTCTCGCGAAAAGGCGAAACCGAAGCGGAACTCGCCGCTTTCGCCCGGGAACTGCGCGCCTTGAGCCTAATCCCTCCCTTGGACGCCGATACCCGAGCGGGCGTGATTTTAGATATCGTGGGCACGGGCGGCGACCGACTGAACACGTTCAACATTTCCACCACCGCCTCGCTAGTCGTCGCGGCCGCCGGGGTGCGCGTGGCCAAGCACGGCAACCGCGCGGTCACTTCCAAATCCGGCAGCGCCGACGTGCTGGAGGCCTTGGGTATTCGCATCGATTTAAGCCCGGAAGCGGCGGCCGAAGCTTTGAGCAAACAGCGGTTCGCGTTTTTCTACGCCCCCGCGTTTCATCCCGCCTTCCGTCACATCGCGGCGGCGCGCAAGCTCTGCGCCCAGCGCGGGGTACGGACCTTGTTTAATTTGCTCGGTCCGCTGCTCAACCCGGCTCGGCCGACGGCGCAATTGACCGGCGTGCCCGTGCCCCGTTGGTGCGGTCCGCTGGCGGCGGCCCACCAGATGCTAGGCGTCCGCCGCGCCATGGTGGTTTGCGGCCAGACCGATGGCGCCTGGCTCGATGAACTCTCCACGACCGGCCACAATACCATCGCGGAATTTTTCCCGGAAAAAGACGTGGTGGTATCGGAAATTAAATTCGACCCGTTGCGCTTCCAGTCGGCCAAACTCGCCGATTTGACCGGTGGCGACGCCGCCACGAACGCCGCAATTTTGCGCCATATTTTAGGCGGGCGCGAACGCGGGCCCAAGCGCGACGCGGTCCTGCTCAACGCCGGGGCGGCCTTGTTTGTCGCCAGCCGCGCCCGATCGATTGACGAAGGCATTGATATCGCGGGCCAAGTCATCGATTCCGGCCAGGCGGAAGCCAAATTGCGGGAACTAACGGGAAAGTAAAACCCGGTGGCGGCGGCCATTAAAACCGCCGGCGAGCGAGATCGCGATAAAGCCACACGCCCGCCACCACGGCACTGGTGAACTGGAAGATCAGCGCCACCAGGAACGGATTCAGGGAAAGATACCTCATCACTAGGCCCCAATTGCCTCTCAAAAGCTCAAACCAGCGCCACGACAGCGCCGCGTAAATCAACCACGGCACCAAAATACCCCAGGCCGAGACGACTAGCCAGCAGCCGATGAATGGCATCGGCCGCAGCGACAACCACAGTCCGATCACGGGCAAGCAAAGGTAAGTCATCGCGAATATTCCCATGAAATAGAATAGGTGGAAGTTACTATCATGGGAGAACAACTGAGAATCCTTGGCCAAATACAGCCAAGCCACCAGAAACACGGATGCGGCGGGGAAAAATTGCGCCCAAATGCCGCGCAGCCGGCCCATAATCACTTGGAATTCCCGCAAGGGGGTCACCAGCAACAACTCGAGCACGCCCGTTTCCCGCTCCTGACGAAAACTCCCCGCGGCCACAAATGCCAAAGCGAGCAATAGCAGCTCGGCCATCCAGTATTGTCCGATCCAAATATAGGCGAGTTGCGGATCGGTGACGATGAAACACTCGGCCACCACCAAACCCAGACACCACCCCCAGCGCATGGCGCGCGCCTGCCAGGCGCATTGTTGCAGCCAGCCCACCGGATTACGATTCATCGAGCGCGTCATTTTACCGCGAAAGAATTTTTTCAAGAACCGGGGCGAGCAAAAGCACTTCCTCAGCTTAATCTGCCGGGCGGTTTCCGGTTGGTCGCGCCAAGACCGGGCTAGCCGCCAGGAAGCCAGCCAGAATATGGCGCCAAAGGCCAGCCAGGAGCCGATCAATGTTTTGATCGCATAGCGAAACCAGGCCTGGCGGAAGGCGGGATTTTTTTGCGTCCAGATAGCGCTCCAATTTAAGTCGAACTCCATCATGCGCCAATAGCGATATTCGTTACGCTGGCTAAAGCCCGTGTTCAGGGTAAAGGACTCGATTAATTTTTCAACCGGGGACCGGCCTCGCAAATACCAGTCGGTCATCTGGCTGACGGACCAGGTCGAGACGGCGCCCATGGTTTTAAAATGCCCCATTTCAGAATGGATGCCAACAAACCCGCGGTAATGCGATTGCAGGAACAAGATCGCAAAGAGCACGCTGAGCAACTCGGTGGCCAACAACACTCGGCTGCCGTCCTTAACGCAAACGGAAGCCAGTAAGCCAGCCCCCAAAGCCAAGGCAAAAGCGCTGGCATCGATCACCAACGCCATCGCGATATCATACCCAGTTACCCCCCCCAGCAGAATGGGGAAGAGCAGCAAAGGGATCATCGCAAAAATGATAGTGATGGAGCGCCAACCGTGGATCAGGCTTTTGCCACCCACGATCGCGGAGGGCCGCAATGAAGTCAGAAATAACAGGCCCAGCGTCCCTTCGCGCCTTTCGCGGCTCAGGCAATCCGACATCGAGAGGGGCGCCAGCAGCCAGATAGCGGTGAAACAAACGGCGTTCAAACCGTAAAACAACCGGGAGCCACATTCCGCCGGCTTAATGGAAGGATCGGACAAAATCAGCCCTAGCACCAAAACCATAGCCCCAGCGCCGAAGACGCGGAGCCAATAATTGGATGCCCGCCGGGATTCGGCGCGCAGCTCCCGCATTGCAATGGGCCAAACATGTAAAAGCGAAAGCATTGAATTCCCCTGAATATTCCCACTGTTTCCAATCTACCGTCAAGGCGAGATTCCCGCGGCTTTACGGATCGATATAAACGGGCACCCCAATTTGCACCAACTGAGCTAAGTACCCGGCATTCCAGTTGGCGAGCCGAAAGCAGCCATGCGACTCAGTGCGGCCAACCTCTTCGGGCTTGGGAGTCCCATGGATGCCATACCCGGGCTTATCCAAGCCGATCCAAGCCAAGCCCACCGGATTATTCGGACCGGAAGGCAGCACCAGTTTGCGCCCTAACTCCCGCGCTTCAGCCGATTCGGGGAATATTTCCGGCTTGAACACATAGTTGGGATTCTCCGCCACGACGACCACCCGCAGCACGCCAACCGGCCGTTTTTCAACTTGCCGGGCGATGCTACAGGGGAAATGCGCCAGCAAATGGTCAACCGCATCGAAAGCTTCTAAGGTTTTAGACTGGAGATGTATCCGTAGATAGCTGGCTTTGACCTTGGCTGGAGGGTAATCCGCCACGGGGACCACCACCACCGAACCCGCGGACACCGCGCCATCCCAATTCACATTCGGATTAAGCTTCCGGATCAAGCTCGGGTGCGCATGCGCCTTCTCCGCCACCAATTCGAGGATCGTTTCAAAATCCAGGCGCGTTTGCGTCGATTTGCCCAGCCAAGTCTTGGGAATAGACATCAATCGGTCTAAATCGGCCTGGGTAATGACGTAGTTGGTGGTGACCGGGGCCGACAGCGTGAGCCGCAGTTTCGTCGCCGCATCGAGCCCCCCCGTTTGCGGTAACTCCTGCTGATGCTGAAACACGCGGAGGGCATCCCGCGTCTGGTTTCCAGAAATGCCGTCAATCGACCCGCAGGAAATTCCCAGACGGCTTAACGCAATTTGCGCCTCGAACAAATTTTTCACGGGCCGGGCCTGCCCGCTGGCGTCCGGATGAGAGGAAGGCTCTTTTTCCGCCGCCACGCCTGGAACGTTCGTAACCACTGGCTGCGGGCGCGGCGCGTTGGTGATTAAGGGAAGGGGGGGAATTACGGGATTGGATCCAATGTCCTTAACGGCGTTGGTGGGCGCCAAGGGTGGCAAAACGGGCGCATTAGTAGGTGGCATATTTTCCACCACGGAGGGTGCCATGGGAGGTTTAACCACCTGAACGGGTGCCGGTAGTAATGGTTTCGATTGGGGGTGCCCAGCGGTGGATTTCCAGAAAAACCACCCGAGCAAAACGAATCCCGCAATGGAAGCCACCCACCATAGTACGGCGGAATGCCGGACAGGACGGTGTCTCTCTTGCCAGTGTCCTCGTCTTTTAGGGGCCATGCAACAAGCCCAGTAGTAGAAGGTTCCTGTACTTAACTCAAGATTATCTGGCGGTTTTAGCTCCCGTCCAGTAATTTAACCCCATGCGGATGATCGGGTCGATACAGGACGAGGCTGCGGCCTCCAACTTCCGGGATTACCTGTTAGTGCAGGGGATTGAAAATCAATTGGAAAAGGATGCCGACGGGCGTTGGTGCGTTTGGGTTCATTCCGATGATGAACTGGAGCGGGCTTCCGGGTATCTGGCCGATTTTACGAAAAACCCGGAAGATTCGCGTTTCCATGTGGCGCGAGCGCAATTGGACGAAATACGCTCCCGGCAACAGGCCAGCCAGGAGGCGTTTGAAAAACGTTTCCATGATCGCCAACAAGTTTTTCGGCCTTTCTTCGCTTATGGCATAGGCCCATTGACCATGGTTTTGATCGCCCTCTGTGTCGTGGTCTTTTTGTATACCGATTTTGGGGATCGCAAAACCACGGCCACCTCGGCGTCCTGGTTGTTCATTTCTAATCCGCTATCGTTTCAAGCCTTGCAAAGCATATATGGCAGCCCTTGGGACCGTTTCATGGCGCTAAAGGAGGTTCGTGGCGGGGAAATTTGGCGGCTGATCACCCCGATCTTTCTCCACTTTGGCCCCATTCATATTTTATTCAATATGCTTTGGATCAAGGATCTGGGGAGCATGATCGAAGCCCGGCTTAGTTCACTTTATCTGGCGGCGATGGTCATCATCATCGCCATCTTATCCAATACCGCGCAAATGATCATCAGCGGGCCCTACTTTGGCGGCATGTCCGGGGTGGTCTACGGGCTCTTCGGTTACATTTGGATTCGCGGTAAATTCGATCCCTTTTGCGGCCTCTTTCTCCATAAAACCATCGTCACCATGATGTTGATTTGGTTTTTCGCCTGTTATCTCGTCATCCCCCATGTAGCTAATACCGTGCACGGCGTCGGACTGCTTATCGGCATGGTGTGGGGATTTATAGACGCTAAACGCTAAAAGATTCGGCGCGCGATAACGGCTGCGGTCCTTTTTGCTTCCCCCGGAAACCAACTGCGGCACAGATCCCAGCCCGCAAAAAGCCGCACCGTAAAGTGCGGCTATCTACTGCCAAGACGATGGGATAGAATACAATTCATGGACAGACATTTGGCTGTCCGGCTAGGCGCGAACGAGGGCAGCTGCCCCCAGCGGCCGCTGACCGAGTGAGCCACACCGCCGGGCAGCCAAAGAGCCGATCGGAAGCGTGTTCTATCCTACCGTCTTGGCAGTTGGCTGCGCTTAAATTTTAAAACAAACCTCGGACTTTACAGTACCGACAAGAGCAAATCGTGCATCAACGCCAC
>DBTJ01000131.1:33148-48572 GCA_002306985.1 Verrucomicrobia bacterium UBA1319 | reverse complement strand
GGGGTGTAGGCAAGGGCGGGAGAAACGGGAATCCCATGCCTTCGAGATTGACGCGCGTTTTATGCGTCACCGCATTGTCCTCCCTTAATCCCATGCCAATCGATACGTATGCTAGGTCCCGCTCTCAGTTTGCGGGTGGGGCGGCAAGTGGGAGGCGATCCAGCCGGCAAAGGAGATGGCTATGGCTGCCATAATCCATATCGGATGAGCAGTCAGCGCGATAAAAGGCAAGTCGACCATGGATTCCCGGTCAAAGGTACCTTGTAGGACCGAACGAGCCATTGCGGCTATGGCTAGAAACCCCAACCATCCCAGCGGGAAAATCAGCCCTTGCAGGGCGAAGAACCAGCGAATCAAGGGGCGGCTTAAATCCATTTTTAGCAGCAGCCAAGCGCCCCAGCCATGCATGGCTAAAAGGAGCCAGCTGTAAGCGTAGTTCAACTCGCAGAACTTCCGGATGCGAAAGTTGGAGAGGATTATTCGGCAGTGCTCCATCGAGAGTGGATCGTTAAAGCCCATCGTCCGGCCCGCGGTGTCGGTTGTCTCGTAAGGCGTATTCCAAATGCCCACGTCGGCAGCAACGATAAACGCGCACAAAATGAAACTCAACACGATGAACGCCAGCGCCGTTTTCTTCAGTAACGGCTTCGTCGTGTTTCGTCTAACGTGGGAAGCGATAGACACAAACAAACCGTACTTCAAGCGTGTTTAAAAGCCATGCGTTTTTGCCTGAAAAATAGAATTGAGGTTGTATGTTTGGATGTAACCTATTGGGATTAAGTTAAATATACAATGTCGTATGGATTCTTTTCGGGCTTCTTCGGGAACGTGCTCAAAGGTTGGCCGGGCGCTTTCATTCGCTCATTATTAGTTTGTGATTCGCGAATAATCCGGGTAATTATGGATGCATGAACCGCGCGTGGACGCGTGAATAACCACCGGTGCGAATAAGCTTGGACGCTTGGATGATTCACCGGCCGGTCTGGAAAATGGTGGGGAAGCCGGTCTTGAAACTTGTTTAAACAGCCTATGTCACTATGGGTCGTTCGCATCTTTTTTCTGTTGCTTTGCGTCACCGGCGGGTATGCCGTCCGTGAGGTGCATCCCGACATGATCGGCGGTGGGCCCTTTACGGGGATGGTGATTGGCTTCGGTTTTGGCGGCCTTCTAATCGCCATCGATGAGATGCTTAAGGGCTTTTCATTACGGGCTTTTTCGGCGGCGACCTTTGGCATGATGCTGGGCTCGGTGCTCGCCTGGCTGGTGGATCGCTCTCAGCTGTTCATTTTTGCCGGCGAAGCCACGCAATGGCTTTTGCGCCTTAGCTTGTTCATCTCCTTTGGGTATATTGGCATGATCCTGGCTATGCGCGGAAACAAGGAGGATTTTTATCTGATCATTCCTTTTGTGCGGTTTTCTTCGCAAAGCAAACCCGAAAACCTGCTGCTCCTCGACACCAGCGTCATTGTGGACGGGCGGATCACGGATTTGATCGAGGCGAACTTTTTGGAAGGCGTGGTGGTGGTGCCGCGTTTTGTGTTGAAGGAATTGCAGCAACTCTCCGATTCGAAAGATGCCATCAAGCGCGCCAAAGGCCGCCGGGGTCTGGACATGCTCAACCGCATCCAGCGCAACAGCCGCATTGAGGTGAAAATTCACGAAGCCGACGTGCCGGAGGAGACGGATGTCGATTCCAAGCTTCTTAAACTAGCCCGCTTGCTCGACGCCCGGTTGTACACGAACGATTTCAACCTGGGGAAAATCTGCGAGTTGCAAAAGGTGCCCTACGTCAACCTCAACACGCTCTCGCAGATCCTCAAACCGGTCATCCTGCCCGGCGAGGTGTTTAGCATCAAGATCGCCCGCGAAGGCAAAGAGAAAGGGCAGGGGGTGGGGTACTTGCCCGACGGCACCATGGTGGTGGTGAACCAAGCCACGCATAGGGTTGGGAGTTCCGTGGACATTCAAGTCCTTAGCCTGCATCAGACCGGGGCGGGGGTGATCGTGTTCGCCGACTTGAAATCCGGCGATGCCGCTTGAATTGCCGATTAAATCGTCTATTTTCTGTCGCATGACATGGGTGACGGTTTATACGGCTTTCAGCCCGGCGGACGCCCAGCTGATTCATTCCCGGCTGGAGGCCGCCGGCTTCCTGGTGAACGTGGCGGGTGAGCTTTCCGCGCTGAGTATGGACGGCTATGCGATGGCCGCGGGCGGCATTCGCGTTCAGGTCCCTTCCGATATGGCCGAAGAAGCCCGCGCCCTGATCGAAGATAAGAATACTCCCCAAACATGAAAGTTCCTTCGCAGGCCCGCCTTTTGGAATTGCGCGGCCAATTATCCCCCGGCGAATATCGCGACGATTTGGAAACCCGGCAAGCGCACGCCGCGGACAAATGGAAGGCCAAGCATTTGCCGGACGCCGTGGTGCTGGCCAAGACGGCCGCCTCCGTGTCGGCCGCGTTGCGGTTTGCGCACCGGTACGGCGTGCCCGTGACGGCCCGGGGCGCGGGGTGCGGCTACGCGGGCGGTTGCGTGCCCACGCAGGGCGGGATTGTCCTGTCGCTGGCGAAACTGAATCGCATTCGCGAAATCGACGCGGCGGATTTTGTCACGGTGGTCCAGCCGGGAGTAGTCACGCAAAAGTTGCAGGCGGCGGTCGAGCAAAAGGGGCTCTTTTACCCGCCCGATCCCGCCAGCCGGGCCGATTGTTTTATTGGTGGCAACATCGCCACCAACGCCGGTGGACCCCGGTGCTTGAAATACGGGGTGACGCGCGATTACGTGCTGGGGTTGGAGGTGGCGCTGGCCGACGGCACCGTGGTCCGGCTGGGCAGTCGCACCCATAAGAATAAAACCGGATTCGACTTGGCGCGCCTTTTCGTCGGCAGCGAAGGCATGCTGGGGGTGATCACCGAAGCCACGCTGAAGTTAATTCCGCTACCGCCGTTCCGGGCCTGCTTGTCCGTGGGCTATGCCTCGATGGCGCAAGACGCCCAGGCGATCCGCGCGATTTTCGCCGCGGGCTTCTTGCCTTGCGCCTTGGAAGTGGCCGACGCCTTCACCTTGGCCGCCGCCCGCAAACGCACGGGCAGCAAACTGTTGGAAGGTTGCCAGGCCCATCTGATCGTGCAACTGGACGGCCAGGAAAAATCCGTGCGCCAGGAACTGCGCTCGGTCGAGCGGATCGTGCGGCAGTTCTCCCCGCTGTTCGTCAAGCGGGCCATGGGCGACGCCGAATGCGAAAACATCTGGCAATTGCGCCGCGAGTTTTCCTACGGCTTGCGCGACACCGGCCTGCAAAAGCTGAACGAGGACATCGTGGTGCCGCGCGGCCGATTGGAGGATTTGTTCAAATTCACCGCCAAGCTGCAGCAAAAAACCGGCTTCCCCATCGCGTGTTTCGGCCACGCGGGCGACGGCAATATCCACGTCAACGTCATGGTGGACGATAAAAAGCCCGGCGTGGACGAGGCTAGCCGCAAAGTGCTCGACCAGTTGTTCACCAAGATCCTCTCCTGGGGCGGGGTCATCACCGGGGAACATGGGGTGGGCTTGTCCCGCAAACCTTGGTGGTCTCAAGCGGTTACCCCCGAAGCGGACGCCCTGCACCGGGTGATCAAAAACGCCCTCGATCCTCAGGGTATCCTGAATCCAGGCAAATTCCTGGGTTAAACATTTTGGGGCTTGAACGAGCCCAACGCACCGGCCGATATGTTCCGCTTCAGTATTTGCTGGTCGAGGTGGGAAGCCGCTCGGAACGCGCCTATCGCCAGCTCAGAAAAAAGGAATTGTGGGGAGGTTGCGCGCAATATGATGTGCGGGATCGTGAACGGATGCCCCAATTAGTGGCACATCGCAATTTCGAAATTGCGCTTTAGGAATACATTTATTTGCCGATGATAAATTTAATAAAAAGTAGCCGGGCTTCAAAGAAACGGGAAGTTCAAAAAACGCCGTCCGTCCCGGCCGGCCCCAAAACGGTCGTTCGCCGATCCGCGCGCAAGTCCGATTACGACGAGGCGCTGAAGAAACTCACCCGCCTGCTTAACGAGACCGGGCCGCAACGCCGAACCCGGGTGGGGAAAACTTACGAAAATGATGGCGATCTTGGACCGGCGCTGGCCACGATTCGCGGAGTGCGGTTGCGCAAAGCCCCGCCGGCCGTGAAACCGCTTCAAGCTGCTTAGGCGCAGTCAATAATTCCAAGGACCTGCCCAACTTGCTTTTTTGTCCGGCGGTTGCGTTGCTCAGTCGTAACTGAGCCTAAACCCGGCCTCACTTTCGCGCTTTGCCTTTGGCAATGTTCCTTCCCACTCAGTGTTCTGCCGGTCGCTCCAACTTGACTCTCTAGGCGCCTGCATCGATAATGATGCGATGTTGCCTAAGGTTTTTTTGCGTCGATCGATCCGGGGGGGCTGGCTAGCCTTGCTAGGGGTGTTGGCGGTCGCAAATGGGCGGGCGGCGGCCGAGACTAACGGGATTGCCCACATCAATGCTCCCCCATCCACGAATGCCATACCATGGGGGAACAAAGAGCTATCGCTGGCCGATTGCTTAAACGTCGCCCTCGACCACAATAGCGCCATTCTGAAATCCCGCGCGGATTTGGAGGCGGCTTACGGCATTATGGTGCAGACGCGCGCCATTTTCATTCCCAAAGTCCGGGCCAAGTCGAGTTACCAGGTGCTTGACCAAGGGGCGGTGGAAAAACTGCCTATTCCCGCCGGCCTCTTCGATATTAACTACCCCGATCAGCAATGGTCCGGCAACATCCAGCTGGTGCAGTCGATTTACGAGGGCGGCCGCATGACTTCGGCGGCGCGCACCGCCCGGCTGACAAAGGCGCAGGCGTTGCTCTCCCATCAAGCCGCCGTGGCCGACGCGCTGCTGGAGGTGCGGATCGGCTATTACGATGTCTTGCTGGCGACGCAGGAAATTATCGTGCAGGAGGCGTCGGTCAAACTTTTGACCCAGGAATTGGAGGATACCCGGCGGCGTTTCGACGCCGGCACGGTGCCGCGTTTCAATGTGCTGCGAGCCGAGGTGGAAGTGGCCAATGCCCGGCCCAAATGGATCCGCGCGCGCAATCATTTTCGGATCGGTAAGAATAATCTCGCGAATCTCCTCGGGTACAATATTCCCAAGGAGTACACCGAGGATATCCCGCTTAAAGTGGCGGGCGAACTGCGGGCCGAACCCTACGACATCGCGCTGGCGGCGGCCGTGGCCAAGGCGATGGAATTGCGGCCCGAGCTGGGCGCTTTGCGCAAGGCCTCCTTGCTGCGCGAAGAAGGGTTGATCAACGCCAAAGCCGGGTACAAGCCGAGCGTGCAGACTTTCGGCGGCTACGGCTCCCGGAGCCCGAATTACAGCGATGACCTGGGCCGCGATATTTCCGGCTGGTTCGTTGGCGCCCAAATGTCGTGGGACATTTTTGACGGCTTGCTGACCAAGGGCCGGGTGGATGAGGCTAAGGCCCGCCTGCAAAAGGCGCGGCTGGAGGTGGACGACGTGGGGCGCCGGGTCGAGCTAGAGGTGCGCACTTATTACTCCTATTTCATCGAGGCGCGTGAAGTGCTGGAGTCCCAGAAGAAAGTGCAAGAACAGGCCGAGGAGGCCTTGCGGCTGGCCACGGCGCGGGCCGAGGCGGGAACGAGCACCCAGCTCGACGTGCTGAACGCGCAGACGGCGTTGACCGAAGCGCGCACCACGCAAATCCAAGCTTTGCGCGATTATTCGGTCGCGCGCGCCCGCTTGGAGCGGGCCATCGGACAGAACCTACTGCAGCCATGAGAAAACCATCCTTGCTGGTCATCTTTCTTGCCGTCTTTATCGATTTGATCGGTTTCGGCATTGTCATGCCGATCTTGCCCTTGTACGGCAAGCAATTTGGCGCCAGCGGGATCGAGGTGGGGGTGATCTTCGCCGCGTTTTCGGCGATGCAATTCTTCTTCTCGCCCATCTGGGGACGGCTCTCCGACCGGATCGGTCGCCGGCCGGTGATGCTCATCAGTCTGGCGGGCAGCGCGGTGGCTTACGCCATGTTCGCGCTGGCCTCGCTATCCTCGGGCCGGTCCGGACTGTGGTTGCTGCTCGCCAGTCGGCTCTTTGCCGGCGCTTGCGGCGGGAATATCAACGTCGCCCAAGCTTACATCGCCGATATCTCCCCGCCGGATAAACGCTCGGCCAGGATGGCGTTGATCGGGGTGGCCTTCGGTTTAGGCTTCATCTTTGGGCCGGTCATTGGCGCGGTAAGCGGACACTATGGCTTGGCGATGCCGGGCTGGATTGCCACCGGGCTGTGCGCTTTTAATTTCCTCCTCGCGTGCGCGGTGCTGACGGAAAGCTTGCGGCCCGACTCGCGCCAGGCCGAGCAACGGCCGCACTGGGATCAATGGGCGCACACGTTGAAGACGCCGCAGGTGGGCGCTCTGGTGGGGTTGTTTTTCCTCGCCACATTTTGCTTCGCCTCCTTTGAATACGCGCTGGGCTTGATGGCGCAGCAGCGGTTTCATTACGATACCCGGCACGTGGGCTATCTCTACGCGTTCAGCGGCGTCATCTCGGTGCTCGCGCAGGGCGGCATGATCCGGCCGCTGGTCAAACGCTTCGGGGAAGCCCGGCTCATCGTGCTGAGCTTGTCGTTGATGGGACTCGGCTTGGCCGTGCTGCCGTATTTGACCACGTTGCCCCTAATGCTCGCCGGGCTGGCTTTGGTTTCCTTTGCGACGAGCATTTACCGGCCGCCCACCTTCGGCCTGATTTCAATTTTGACTCCGCCCACCGAGCAAGGCGCGACGCTGGGTGTCGCCCAAGGCGCGGGCAGCCTGGCCCGCATTTTCGGGCCGCTCGCCGCCGGGCCGCTGTTCGATTGGCACGCCGCGTTGCCCTGCCTGGTGGCGGGCGTCATTTCCTTACTGGCGGGCGGGTTAGCTTGGCGTTTTCTCAACCTCGCCAAGGAAACCAGCCCCCTGCCGCCGGAAGCCGCGAAAGCCTGAAAACCTCGCCGGCTTAACCGAAACGGGGGGTAGCTTTCGGAAAAGCGCGCGTGGATTGACGGATCGCGTTTTCGCGATACATTACCGGTGCATGAAATTCCACCTCTGGGTTGCCGGGCTCCTGGTTGCGTTTACCAGCCTCGCGGGCGTGACCGACACGCCTTTTAAACAGGACGCCGCCGTGCGCATTCAACTCGCGTCCCCGTTGGATAAAGCCCGATTTTCCAAGTTAATTATCAACGCCGATGGCGTAGTGTACGCGCTGGCGGACGAAGGCGTGGCCCGGGTCTACGATCGCCAGCTGGCGCTGGATCGCAGTTTTCGCCCGCTCTCCGGCAAGCGCGCGCTGGATCTCGCCCTCGGCCCCGCGGGCGTTTACTATTTGTATAAGGAGGCGTGGCTTTCCAACGATGACACGGGCAAGCCGCGCGGAGTGTTACCCACGCAAGATTACCAGCAAATCGCCGTGAACCAAGCGGGCGCCGTGCTGGTGGGCGGAGCGGCGGGCTGTTGGTTGTTCGAATCCCAAACCTCCCAGTCGGTGGTCGTGCCCGAAGATGTCAAAGGGAGCGCCTATAAGTTATACGCCGAAGGGATGGATTTTTATTTGCTGGCTCCGAAAGCGATCTATCGCTGGCGGGCGCGCTGGGAACCCGTGCTCCAGGGGACGAATCTGGCGTGCCTGGCGTTTCGCGGCTCCGAAATGCTCGTGGGCGATAGCGCGGGATATTATGGCGTCGACCGCGCTTCCGGCCAGCCGGCGACGCCCCGGCAATCGCGCCTGCCGTGCGTGGATATTCGATGCCTCCGGCCCGTCGAGGACGGCTTGTGGGTGGGCACCAGCCGGGGCCTGTTCTTCCAGCGCACCCAACCGCCCGCGGGCCCGGCGCTGCCCGACGGTCCCAACGGTATCCGGTACTACGCCTCGAAACGCTGGCTGGTGGACGATCAAGTGGTGGACCTCGCGCTCGATCCCGATGGCCAGCTGTGGGCGCTTACAAAAACGGGACTCAACAAAATTGAGTTTCGCGCCATGACCCTGGCGGACAAAGCCGAGTATTTCGACCGCAAAGTGCGCAGCCGCCATCTGCGCTATGGCTTCTCCGCCGAGCGCCGTCTGGCGGTGGCGGGGGATCTGGCCTCGGGCGAAATGATCGACACCGATAACGACGGCGGTTGGAGTTCCTATTACTTGGCCAGCCAGGCCTTCCGCTACGCCGCGACCGGCCAGGAAAAGGCGCGCCGGAACGCTTGGGAAACCTTCGCCGCCCTGGAACGTTTGCAGAGCATCAACCCGCTGGAGGGATTTCCCGCCCGCACCTTCGAGCGGCGCGGCTTCCGGTATTCGGACCCGGAGCGCTGGGCGGACAGCCCGGAGGATGGCTGGGAATGGAAACACACCACCAGCAGCGACGAGATCGCCTCGCACACTTTTGCCTACGCCGTGCTTTACGAATGCGCCGTCAAAACGGAGGCCGAGAAAACGCGCGTCGCTCGCTGTTTCACGCGCATTGTGGACCATATTATCCGCAACCAATACTATTTGGTCGATCTCGATGGGCGGCCGACGCTCTGGGGTCGTTGGAGCCCGGAGTATTTGAACCGCATGCCCACTTCCATTTTTGACCGGCGGCTTAACAGTAGCGAAATCGTCGCCAGCCTGCAGTTGGCCTATCATATGACTGGCAAGGCGGAGTACCGAGACAAAGCGCTGGAACTGCTCGACAAACACGGTTATCTGCAAAACATCACCAACAGCATGAAATTGCTGCATGCGACCAAAGGCTTCATCCATCAGGGCATCGAGTTGGGCGATGAGTGGAACCACTCGGATGACGAGCTGGCGTTCATCACCTATTGGGTGCTGTACCGCTTCGCCTTGAATGAGGATCTCAAGCGGCAGTACGCCGCGGCGATTCAGGACCACTGGGAATTCGAGCAAGCCGAGCAATATCCGTTCTGGAATTTTATTTTCGCGGGCTGCGGTGGCGCGGAGCCGGACGCGGCGGGCGCCGCGTGGACCTTGCGCGGTTTTCCGCTGGATACGGTGGCTTGGCGCGTGGAGAACTCCCCTCGCCAGGATATCACCCGGCTCGCCGTGGATTTTTACGGGCGCGAGCTGAAGGAGTTGCTGCCCCCCGGTGAGCGGGAGATCGCCCGTTGCAACACCCAGCCGTTTATCCTCGACGGCGGCGATGGCGGTCACACCGAGTTTGCGGGCGACGAATTTCTCATCGGTTACTGGATGGGCCGGTACTTGAAACAAATTGAGTGATTTGCCGATGGGCTCGGCAACCCGTTTCCAGCCAAGTCGCCCGCGAGCATCGGAACCAAGCCCCGGGGGTTAACCCCGATATTGATTTCGCGGTTGGATGCTGGAGCGCGCGCGGGGATAAAAAAACAGGCCCGATTGTTTCGGGCCTGGAGCAATCTTAAGCAGTGGGCTAACCGACTATGCGAGGTAGGTGCCGGAGACGGTTTTGCCACCCCGGCCGGTCCAATTGGTGTGGAAAAATTGGCCGCGCGGCTGGTCGATGCGCTCGTAGGTGTGGGCGCCGAAATAATCGCGCTGGGCCTGGAGTAAGTTGGCCGGGAGGCGGTCGTTGCGGAAGCTGTCGTAGAAGGAGAGCGCGGCCGCGAAGGCCGGCACGGGCAGGCCTTTTTTCGCGGCGGTGGCCACCACGTTGCGCCAGGAGCGCTGGCCTTCCTTGATGGCTTGCTTGAAGAACGGGTCGAGCAGCAGATTGGCGAGCGCCGGATTCTTCTCGAAGGCTTCCTTGATTTTGCCCAGAAACACGCTGCGGATGATGCAGCCGCCGCGCCACATAAGGGCGATGCCGCCGTAATTGAGGTTCCAGACGTAGTGTTGGGCCGCGGCGCGCATCAGCATGTAGCCTTGGGCGTAGGAAACGATTTTCGAGGCGTAGAGCGCTTGGCGGATGTCTTCCAAGAATTTTACGCGGTCCGCGCTGATTTTCTTGCTGGGGCCTTTGAGCTTCTTGGCGGCCGCCACGCGCTCTTCTTTCATGGCCGAGACGCAGCGGGCGTAGACTGCTTCGCCGATCAAGGTGATGGGAATGCCCAGTTCTTGCGAGGAAATCACGGTCCACTTGCCCGTGCCTTTTTGGCCGGCGGTGTCCAGGATCTTGTCGATCAAAGGCAGATTATCGGTGTCCTTGTAAGCAAGGATGTCCCGGGTGATCTCGATCAAATAGGAGTCCAATTCGGTTTTGTTCCAAGCGGCGAACGTCTCGTGCATTTCGTCCGGGGTCATGCCCAGGCCGTCGCGCATCAGCTGATAGGCCTCGCAGATTAGCTGCATGTCGCCGTACTCGATGGCGTTATGCACCATTTTGACATAGTGTCCCGCGCCGTTTTCGCCGACCCAATCGCAACAGGGAGTACCGTCCTCGACTTTGGCGGACACGGCTTGGAAAATTTCTTTCACATGCGGCCAGGCCGCCGGGGAGCCGCCGGGCATGATGGAGGGACCGCGCCGGGCGCCTTCTTCACCACCGGATACGCCGGTGCCCACATAGAGCAGGCCCTTGGACTCGACGTATTTGGTGCGGCGGATGGTGTCCTCGAAGAGCGAGTTGCCGCCGTCGATAATGATGTCGCCCGCCTCCAGGTGGGGCAGCAGGAGCTCGATGAATTCGTCCACGGCCGCGCCGGCTTTGACGAGCATCATCACGCGGCGCGGGCGCTTGAGCAGGCTCACGAGTTCGGGGATGGAATGCGCCCCGAGGACCTTTGTCCCTTTGGCCTCGTTATTAAGAAAATCGTCCACCTTGGAGACCGTGCGATTAAAAACGGCGACGGTGAAACCGTGGTCGTTCATGTTGAGCACGAGGTTCTGTCCCATGACAGCCAGTCCGATAAGCGCGATGTCTGCTTGCATGTGCAAAAACGTATAAAAGTGAAAAATGTTAACTATCCAAAACTTCCATTCAGTCTACCCGAAAGGCTTCAGCTCGCCAGCAGTTTCTTTGCGTGGGGAAAAGCGGAATTCCAAATCGACCCTTGTGTTTGCCCCCCGCCGCCCGTAGGCTATTAAGCATGGAAAAACCTTGGTACCGCAGATGGTTTGGCAAATCGCAAACGCCCGTTCCTGAGGATATCAAAGCCAAGGCCGACCACGGAGACGCGGAGGCGCAATTCAATATGGGTGTGCAATGCGCTTCGGGCGAGGGCGGAGATTTCCTGCAAGCCGCCCAATGGTATCGCAAGGCCGCCGAACAAGACCACGCCTTGGCCCAATTCAACTTGGGCGTCATGTACGCCAAAGGGCAGGGGGTGGTGCGCGATGAGGCGCAGGCGGAGGCCTGGTTTGGCAAAGCCGCGCTGCAAGGCGACGCCGGGGCGCAGTTCCAGTTGGGCTGCCGCTGCCAGCGCGCCAGTCAGAAGGGATCGGACCAGGAAGCGCACGAATTGAAAATGGAGGCGTTCAAATGGTACCGCTTGGCCGCCGCCCAAGACTACAAGAACTCCGCCACCGCCTGCGACAGCATGACGCTCAGCATGAGCAATGAGGAAGTCGCCACCGGTACTCGCCGCGCCACCGATTTCATTGCCCACCGAACGCCGGTTGCCCATTAAGGCGGAACTGAACCGCTCTGCGTCCCAGGGAAAGTAAACTCTTCTCGCCGCCTGGTTTCGTCGGGTTTCCCGGCGCGCCCGTCGGCCGGCGTCACCGGATGGATTGATTCACAAAATCAACCACGGGTTTCGGATCGGCGGGCGCCAGTGGATAATGCCCCTGGCCCGGTTTGACGATGAGCGTGAAGGGGCCGCCCAGCGCCACGTAGCGTTTTTGGGCCGCTAGCGTGTGCTCGCCGAGCCAGGGATCAAGGCTGCCGCAGACGTGCAGTATGGGCACGCCCGCTTTCGCCAGGGGCGCGAGGTTGTCGAGCGGGGTCGCCAACCGGCTGCGCAAAACCGGGTTTTCGGCGTAGATACACGCGACTTTGTCCGCGTTCAGGCTGGCCCAGGCGTACATTTCTCCCGCCGCGCCGCCCGCGCCTTCCAGAACGGCTTTTTTTGAAAAACCGTGCCGCGTCAAATGTTGATAGACGGCATCCCAATGGGCTTTGATGGGGCCATCCGCGTTATAGGAGATGGGGGCGGTGACAATGTGATAGCCTTGCGCCAATAAAGCCAAATCCACCGTGGCGTTCCGTTCCACGAAGCCGGATCGGAATACCCAAGGTTTACTCGGCGCGACGGCGTTGGGCACGATGACATCGATGGTTCCCTCAACGCCGGCGAGGTTGAAATTATACCGCTCGTAACACGGGGTGAACTCCGGTCCCCGGCACGTGATCCAATTGCCTTCGCTTGGATAGTCGCGGTAAGAGTTCTCCAGGCCATAGTACGCGGACCGGGTACAATCCGCACCCACGAATTCCGGGACCGCCGCCGGGATTCGCCGGACGCTCCGGGTGATGAAATCGACGATGGGTTTGGGATCGCGCAAACTGTGCGGATGATGGCCCGCGCCTTCCTTGATCATCATGGTGATCCGCCCGCCGTACTGTTGGTGGAGGTTTTCGAGGGGCAGGGCCACTTTGCCCAAAAGGGGATCGATGCTGCCGCAGACTTGTAATAGGGGCACATCGTTCTTGGCCAGTTCGCCGAGCCGCGCGAATATTTCCCGGTTCCCGCCGGGGTTGTCGGCATAAATACAGGTCACCTTATCGGGATGCGCCGTGGCCCAGGTGTAGGCGAATTCGCCCCCCCGGCTCATGCCGATAAAGGCGGGCTTCGGAGAAAGCCCCAGCCGTTCGGTGAGAAAGGCATGCCAGGCATCCCATTTTTTATCCGGCCGCAAATTGGCGTTGGCCGTGATATACGCGATGTGGAAGCCGCGCTGGAGCAGTTCGATCTCAGCCTGGGGTTCGTGGTCCCAGTAGCAACCGCGCCAAGACCAAGGTTTACCGGGGGCCGCCGCCTTGGGGACCACCAAGATGCAGCGTCGTTGGCCGGGTGACTCGGTTGGCGCGCTGGCTCCCGCGGGTTCGATGGCGAGGTTTGTTTCATTCAAGAAAAAGTCATAGCGATCGAAGCCGTGCCACGAAGTTTTTTCGCCGGTGAGCGCGGCGGGCGACTGTCCGGCGGGCGTCGGCGGCGGCGCTTCGACGCCGCGTACGGGAGGCTGGGAACTCCAAAGACAGATGGCGGCCAAGGTTGCCCAAGCAGCTTGTATGAGCCGTTGCGGCCGACGGATTGAAAGGCGCGGATTGGAGGGGCGGTTCATGGTGGATACAGGTTTTTATTTCCCTAGCGCACAACGCCGGATGTGGATGATAGCATGCGCCAGCGGGCTGCTTGCCATGGCGGGTTTGGCGAGCGCCGGCGTGGTTTGGCTTTTTAACGTGTTACGGGTAAGCGATCCCATGGAAGAGCTTAGGATGCGCTGAAAACGGGAAACCTGGCCATCCCCGAATGCGGGGAATGCTCAAGAAAGATCTGCCTTGGCGGCGGCTTAAGTCTGCGGCAGCGCGGTCGGCTGGGTGGCGGTGGTGAGTTCCACTCGCCAAGCGGGTTCGGCGGGGACACCCAGAAAGCGGGCGGCGTAGCCGTCGAATTGAGTGGTCTCGTCCGTCAGAAAAGGCTGGATGGCGCCCAAGCGGCGGCGGTGGCTCAAAAGTTCCAGTTGCGTGAGGCGCTCGCGGACGAAGCGGGCGCAGCTTTCGGCGGAATCGACGAGCCGGATTTTAGGGCCGATGGTTTGGCGAATGGCGGTTTTGAGCAAGGGATAATGGGTGCAGCCCAAGACGAGCGCATCGATCTTCCGGCGGAGCAGCGGCGCTAGGTATTCCTGGAGGATCAGCTTGGTGGCGCGATGGTTGATCCAGCCTTCTTCCACCAACGGCACGAGCAGAGGGCAGGCCTGCGCGAAGACTTGGGCCAGCGGGTCCAGGCCGATCATGGCCCGTTCGTAGGCGCGGCTGCGGATGGTCGAATGCGTGCCGATAACGCCGATGCGATGGCCGGTGGATTCGGCCAGCGCCGTTTGCGCGCCCGGCAAGATCACGCCCATGATGGGCAGCGGAAATTGTTTTTCGAGCGTGGGCAACGCCCAGGCCGAGACGGTGTTGCAGGCGACGACGACGGCTTTGACGTTCTGCTGGGTCAGAAACTGGAGATCTTCGCAGGCGAACCGGATGACGGTGCTGGGGGCCTTGGTGCCATAGGGCACGCGCGCGGTATCGCCCAGATAAATGATGTCTTCGTTGGGCAGGAGGTGGTGGATTTGCCGGACTACGGTCAAGCCGCCGATACCCGAATCGAAGATCCCGATGGGCAGCTCGCGTTTGGGATGGGGAGCGGGTTTCATTTTTTCGCGGCGGCGGGGCGTTCGATCAGCCGTTTATAGGCCAAGATTCCATCGACGATCGCCGTGGCCAGCTGGCGGCGGTAAGCCTGGCTGACGATGCGCTTGGCTTCGCGCGGCTCGGACATGAAGCCTCCCTCAACGAGCACGGAGGGCATCTCGGCGTAGCAAAGTACGGTGTAGCGCGCGTGTTTTAATCCGCGATCGTTCAGTCCCAAGCCAAGGAGCTGCTTTTGCAGTGTGTAGGCGAGCAGCGCGTTTTGCTCGTCATTACGGTTGCCCGGCATGGCGCCGTGCGGCCCGGAATCCCTGGGATCGTTCGTCGAAGCCGTGGTCGCCGGGGTTAGACAGTACACTTCGATGCCGCTGACGTCGGAGCGGCCCGAGGGCACCGAGTTATAATGGAGGCTGACGAAGATGTCGGCCTTCAGTTTTTTGGCGAGCGCGGGGCGGTCGTGATTTTCGACGTAAGTATCGGCGGAACGGGTCAAGACTGCTTTGACGCCAGCTTGGGTGAGGCGTTTTTGAACTTCCTTAGCCAGCAAGAGAGTATGTTTTTTTTCCTGCTCGCCCGCCGCCTCGTTGCCGGGATCTTTGCCGCCGTGGCCGGGATCCAAGGCCACGGTGAGCACTTTTTTCGGGCGGTCCGGCCGCCCCGGATACAGGATCGGATGGATCAAGGTGCGCAGATCGAGCCGCGAAATATAAAGGGTGTCGCGTTGCGCCACCAGGGGCAGGCTCAGGGTGACGCTCGCGCCATTGAGGGAGATAACGCGCGATTTGGTTTTTAAGGACAGTTTAGCCCAGCGGCTGGAGATGGTGATGTCATCCCCGTGGAGTGGCCAGAACATTTGGAAGCCCCGGGCCTGCGCCCAATCGCCCAAGTTGACGTATTCCTGGCCGCTTATCCAGGCGGTGCGCAGATAGACAGGGCGATCCGCCGCTTGGACCGGCATAAAGTGGCTGAATACCCAAAGGGCGATGGTGGCGGCAAACCATTTCATGCGGGGGATTTTGCGGGTTTCTCAGGCGTTGTCCAAACAATTTCCGGCGCGGTCCAGCCGATGCGGCGGGCCCCCGGGTTCAA
>DBTJ01000131.1:0-32867 GCA_002306985.1 Verrucomicrobia bacterium UBA1319 | reverse complement strand
TAATGCCCTTTTGCCGGGGCGCGGCCTTTAAAAGCCGCCCGCCATTAGGAGGCCGCCGCCGGGTCCTGCTTGGGCCACGCAAAGGGCTTGCCCACAGTGGCGCGCTGGCGCTGGATTTTGCGCGGCTTGTCCTCGGCTTTGAGGTAGAGGGTTTCGGGCTGGCGCGTGTCCGTGTGGGTCCAGCGCTGGATTTTCGCCTTGGTGGCCAAGGCCAGCGCGCCTACGGAAAGCAGGTCGAAACTGCCGAAGAGCTTGCGGAATTCCCGGGCGACCTCGCGGGTCAATTGGGCGGTGCGCCGATTCTTGTTATACACTCGGGCGGCCAAGGTGAAGTGGCGCATTTGTTCCAGCAAACCGCGGAACGCGGCGGCTCGCGCCTGGATGTGCGGGTTGGCGTGGTTGCGCGCGTATTCGTAGCCCCATAGGGTCGTGCGCATGGCGCGGAGCACGGAGGCGCCGTTGACTTCGTAATCTTTCTGGAACGCGCGTTGAAGAAAATCCCGGCTTTCTTCGCGGGTGAAATGCGGGTGTTTAAACCAGATCATATCTTGCCCGTGCTGGTCCTCGTAGGGCACCTCATGGCAGAGTTTGTCTTTGCGGTCATAATCCGCGTAGAGCGAGGTGCCGGGAATGGGGCCCAGCTGCATGAATTGCAGGTAATCCGGCTGTAAGGAGATGGCGAAATCGATGTCGTCCCAAATCGTTTTTTGGTCGTGCTCTTCGAGAAATAAAATGGCGGAAGTGAGCACCGTGACGCCGCGGTGGCGCAGGTCGGAGACCAGTTTGACGAAATCGACGCCCTTGTTTTTCTCGTAAATTTCCTTTTTGGACTCCACCCCGATCCAGAGGAAACTCACCCCCATGCGAACGAGCAGATCCAAATCGCCCAGTTGCCGCAGCGTTTCCGCCGAGCTAAAGATGGCGAAAGTGTAGTATTTCTTATGCTCTTCCATCAACGCGATCAATTCGAGGGCGCGTTGCGGGTTCTTGAGGAAGTTTTCGTCCAGCACCCCGAAATCGGTGACGCCCATTTGTTCTTCGTATTGTTGGCAGACGTCGAATACTTCCTGGCCGGTGGAAAGGTAGGGGGTGTAGGACCCGAAAAAGTGGGAAGTGGCGCAAAAGCGGCACTTGTTGGCGCAGCCGACGCCAGGAATCAATACGCCGGAGGATTGCGGCAGCGGCACCCCTAACACTTGCCGGTTGAAAGAGCTGTAGGCGAGCGGATGATGGATCGGCTGGCTGGGGTCCTCTCCGAAAAGCCGACGTAAGAATCCGACCCCTTCGCCGCGGCACAGATGGTCGTGCTCCACCAATTTTTCGATATTGGGCACATTAACGCCATGGCCGCCGATGATGATTTTGGAGCGGGGCGCCCATTGGCGCACGAGCCGGGCCATGTGCGCGGCCTTTTTCAAGTTGGGAACGATAAAACTGATGCCAATGTAATCGTATCCTTTCTTGATTTCCTCGATAAAACGTTCGAGCGATGGGAAATCCAGGACGGTGGTCGGGGTTTCGAGGTTTTGGGCTAGGAATTGGAGGCCGAAACTGTGGTGGTTGAAACGGTACGAGAAAATGTCCTGTTCGCGGGTCACTTGGTTATGGAAGAGCTCCATCTTGTTTCCGGCGCGGCCAAATTCGTCGTTTACGCCATAAGGGCCAAAAACGGAAGTGAGTAATAAATTCATAAGCGGAAAGAGGTTTTCTAAGTTTAGCGAAAACGAGAACTCGCCGCCGCCAAGCTAAGGCGGGGGCGTCGCGGCCGGGATACATGCTCCCTGGCATGGACCATCGTTTTCATGGTTGTATTAATCCGACCCAGCAGCGGGCGAGAAGACTCTCGCCGATTAGAAAACCGTCATCGTTGAAATCCTGATCAATGAGGACCGATCCAACCTTAACCTCGCCGAGAAATCGATTTAGAGCCCAAATATCGCCCAAGAACGCCGGTCTGACAAGCGGTAAAATTCCGGCGCGCAGGCTTAAAATTTTCGCCCGGGCGCCTTGACGCCCGGCTTGGGGGCGTTCATGCTGGAATAAATCCAATTCTCATTTCGGCGCCATCGGGATAAACCGGTTTGGCGACCGGGTGGAATCCAAAGGCACATATGGCGAGCGCGCACCCATTATTCCGTACCATGTTGTTGTTTTTAGGCTTGGCGCAAGCCGGGTTAAACCTGGCCGCCGCCAGTCCGCCGCAGCCGTACGGCCCCGTCCCCACCGAACGGCAGCTCTTATGGCATGACCTGGAGTTTTACGGTTTCGTCCATTTTACGGTGAACACCTTTACCGACAAGGAATGGGGTTTTGGCGACGAATCGGAACAAGTGTTCAATCCCACCGCTTTCGACGCGGATCAAATCGCTCGCGCCGCGAAAATGGGGGGCATGAAAGGCTTGGTGCTTACGTGTAAACATCATGACGGGTTTTGTCTCTGGCCTAGTCAGTACACCGAGCATTCCGTGAAAAACAGCCCCTGGAAAGGAGGCAAAGGCGATGTGGTGCGGGAGTTGTCGGATGCCTGCCGCCGGGAAGGCCTGAAATTCGGCGTGTATTTGTCGCCTTGGGATCGCAACCATAAGGACTACGGCACGCCTGCCTATATCACGTATTACCGACAGCAACTGCGGGAACTGCTCACGAATTACGGCGAGCTTTTTACGGTGTGGTTCGATGGCGCTAACGGGGGCGATGGCTTCTACGGTGGAGCGCGGGAGACGCGCCGCATCGATAATCGCGTGTTCTATGATTGGCCCAACACGTGGAAATTGGTGCGCGAATTGCAGCCGAACGCTTGCATGTTCAGCGACGGCGGACCGGATTTTCGCTGGGTGGGTAATGAGTCGGGCATCGGTGGCGAACCTTGCTGGGCCACCATCAACGGCGCCGGGCGCTATCCGGGGGGCGCAAGCGAAGGCTTGAACTCCGGGGAACGCCCTGGCACGGATTGGGTTCCCGCCGAGTGCGATGTCTCCATCCGGCCCGGCTGGTTCTATCATGCCCAGGAGGATAGTGCCGTCAAATCTCCCGCCCACTTGCTGGAGATCTATTATGCCTCCGTGGGTCGGGGTTGCTGCTTGAATTTGAACCTGCCGCCCGATCGACGGGGACAGGTTCATGAGAACGACCTCGCGTCGTTGCGCGAGTTCCGTCGGATATTGGACGCCACTTTCGCCACGAATTTCGCCCAAAATGCCCGGCTGGAAGCGAGCCAAACCCGAGGGGGCGATGATCGGTTTGCGGCGGCCAACTTGGTGGACGGCAAGCGCACCACCTATTGGAGTACCGACGATGCGGTGAAGACGCCCGAACTCGTGGTGGATTTGGGTCGCCCGGTGACTTTTAATGTGGTGCGGTTGCGTGAGTATTTGCCTTTGGGACAACGGGTTGACGCGTTCGCGCTGGACGCCTGGGTAGCGGGCCAATGGCAGGAGTTTTTCCGCGGCACCAGCATCGGTAACCAGCGTTTAGCCCGCACGGAATATAAAACTGCCAGTCGGCTGCGTTTGCGCATCACCAAAGCGGCGGCTTGCCCGGCATTGTCCGAACTAGGGGTCTTTGCCGAACCCCTCCAGCAGCGTGGTCCTAACGTTCGGCGTAATCCGCAGGGCATGGTGACGTTGCAAGCCGACGGCCCGGGCCCTCAAATCCGTTACACCTTGGATGGTTCCCAACCGGGACCGAAATCTCCGCTTTACGAGAAACCGTTTCCCTTGCCCGATGGTGGGATCGTGAATGCCCAATCCAGCCTGCCCGATGGCTCGTCCGCCAGCGCCGTGGCTTCGGTGGCGTTGGGTGTCTCTAAAACACATTGGAAAGTAGTAACTTGCAGTAATTGGGATGGAGGAAAAGGGAAAGCCGAGTTCGCTATTGATGAAAACTCTTCGACGATCTGGCGCACCCCTGGAAAAACGGGGGAACACGCGGAGGAAATCGTGGTCGACATGGGAGCGACGAACCAACTGACGGGCTTCTCCTATTTACCGCCCTTGCAAGGCGCGGCGAATGGGATCGTGAGCCAATACCAGTTTTACACCAGCTTGGACGGTCAATCTTGGGGTGATCCGGCGGCGGCGGGCGAGATTGGAAATATCAAAGCTAACCGGCAACTCGTGGTAAACAAGTTTGGTAAGACATTAAAGGCGCGCTATTGGCGTTTTGTCGCGTTGCGCGCGGTTGAAGGGGACACCACGGCGGTGGCGGAAATTGGGGTTATTTCCTACTAATAATAGCCAGGAATCGCGCGTTCTCCGCGCCGCTTGGGCAATCGAAACCCTTAATGGTTATCGGGTGTTTGCATCCCGGATGTTTTAATGCGATGTCCGTTAGTGTCCTAAAATGCGACAACGACTTGAATGATTCAATATATTCATGCTGAATTGGATACGTTAAACTGTGTCCAATAATGAGACGGCACAAAAGTTGCTATTATCAGTTTTGCGTTAATTCTTCACGCCTGCCAAAAAAGAAAGCAAAACAGCATGTATACAGAGAAATTGTGGTTAAAATCGAGTGTCGCGGGTCTGGCACTTCTGGGTGGTTTGGCTATGGATTGCCAAGCCGTAACGTTTAAGCTCGAATCAGGTTCGGCCATCCATAATGTTGCTATTACATATAGCAAGGGAGGCACTTACATCAACGAGACCGTCGGGGCTTGCATGATGGATGCGATGGATACCAGTAATGGTTCTCATGTATATACGTTCTGTACGGATATCGGTCGCACTATCAATTGGGGTTCCTCGTATAGTTATTCTTTGGTAAGTTTCGCTGGCCAAAGCGGTTCCAGTCCCACGTGGAGTCAGAATGGAATCAAGTACGCCGAGTATTTGTACCAGACGTACCTATCCGATGCGCTCTCGAACCAAAGTTCCGGCAAAGGCGCGGCCTTGCAGTTGGCTATCTGGGAAGTGTTGTACGATACCAAGAGCAGCGGGTCTCAATCGTACAGCCTGACTTCGGGTTATTTCAAGGCCTCGTCGGATGTGAATTCAATCGCCCAGAGTTACTTAAACTCCATTCCCACGTCGATTCCCAATTACGCTGGCAACTGGTATCGCCCCAGTCCGCTATGCTCTGCCCAGGGCCTCATCGCGATGCCTGATGGTGGGGCATCCATGGCCATGCTGGGAATTGGCTTAGCCGGTATGGGCGCCTTGCGTCGCCGGATGGCCTGATCGCAAGTCGGAAGTGTTTAATCCTGAGTAGAATCGCATGGCTTTAGCGGGCGTTCGATGCTGCTCTCGGTGGATATAACTGCGGCCACGGATTTCCCAACGAAGGAGGATTTGGAAGCGTTGGTAAGAATCTGTGCCGCAGTATTTCTTTATACTGCCATCGATCGGTTGCAGCTTCGTTAAACTTCAGGTTCGCATTCGGTAGAAAGCTATTGTTCCTAGCAACTTGCGAATTTTTTTGAACGCACATTAGAAACTAGCATGCCTATCCATTCTCAAGCTTGAGAATTAGAGTGCCTTGGTATCGATCCGCGAGAGCGCTTTGGGAATCGACCAGCCCACTTTTTCCAGAATCGAGCCGGCTTGCTTCGTGTCGAGGTGTCGCAGTTGGCAGACGATGCGGATGGCGCGGTCCCGTAATTTAACGTTCGAAGGGTTGAGGTCCACCATGAGGTTTTCGGCCACTTTGCCGATGCGGGTCATGGCCAGGGTGGTAATCATGTTGAGGATCAACTTGGTTGCCGTGCCGGCTTTGAGCCGGGTGGACCCGGTGAGTACTTCCGGCCCCACGTTGGGAACAACCACAAAGTCCGGCCGTTCTTTGGCTGGGATGGGATAAAAAGGATTAAACGCCACGAGGGCGGTCTTGGCGCCCAGTTTGCGCGCGGCCCGTAAGGCGCCCCAAACGTATGGCGTGCGGGCGCTGGCGGCGATGCCGACCACCACGTCGCCCCGTTTGACTCCGCGGCAGGTGATCGCCCGCGACCCGGCTTCGGCGTCATCTTCCGCCCCTTCGATGGAACTCCACAAGGCTCGCTGCCCGCCGGCCATGATGCCTTGCACCATTTCGGGCGGAGTGCGAAAGGTGGGCGGGCATTCGCTGGCGTCCAAGACGCCGAGCCGTCCGCTGGTGCCCGCGCCGAGATACCACAGCCGCTGGCCCTTTTTGAAAGCTTGCGCCACCGCTTCGATCAAGGCGGTTAACGGCTCGATTTGCGTGAGGATCGCCGGCGGGATGGTGGCGTCTTCGCTAGCCATCAATTCAACGGCCTCGCGCAGCGGCATCCGATCCAATTTCATGGACCGGGGATTGCGCTGTTCGGTGGGCGATTGGGCGAAATCGGCGGAGATTGCGGGCGGTGTGGCGGCGGGCGTTTGCGCGGCGGCTCGCGTTGGGCCGGTAGCCGGGAGCAGTTCGCGCGCGAGTTGGACCGCGCCCCAGGCGCTCTCGACGGTTAATGGCGCGAGCTGGCAGCCGGGGAATTGGGCCTTGAGTAAACGGCCGATCCGCCGGGCGTAGGCCGCTTCCTTAAGCAATAGACTCCCGGCGAGCACGAACCGTACTCGCGCTTGCTTTTGCTTCGGACCCAGCAAGCGTTGAGCGCAGCGGGCGGCTTGTTCCGCCAGGGCTTGGGCGGCGCTTTCGATGATCGTTTTGGCCAGCCGATCGCCGACTTGGGCGGCGGCGAACACGCTCACCGTCAGGGCGGCAATGTCCGGCTTGGCGGCCTGCTGGACGAAGGGGATTAAATCGTTGGGTTCGTTCAACAATAAAGCGCGCAGGAGTTGCTCTCCCAGGCGCGGCCAGCGGCCGGTGCGGTCGTATTCGGCGACGGTTTGGCGCAAGGCGGCTAGGCCGATTTTGAATCCGCTGCCTTCATCCCCCAGCCAATGGCCCCAGCCGCCGACCTTGATCTCCCCGCGCGGGGACCGGCCGTAGCAACAGGACCCCGTGCCGCTGAGGATCAACACGCGCGGGGCGGCGGGCGGGTGGGCGGTTTCGCCGACGTCGCCCGCCGCGAGCGCGGTGTCGAGGTCGTGCGTGGCGCGGCAGGGAATCCGCGGCCAGACTTGGCTGGCGGCCTTGAGCATGCGTTGCCGGGCGGGTTCCGAGCGCGCGCCCGCCATGCCGATCGCGATCGCCGTCGGATGCGGGCTTTGGCGGGCGATATCCTGGAATAGCGTCCGCAGCTGACGGTCATCCAATAAGTAGATGTTGCCCGGCCCCAATTCGCGGCGACACAGGCATTTTCCCTCGCTATCCGCGAATAACGCCACCGTGCGAGTGGCCCCGCCTTCGATTCCCAAAAAGACGCTCACGGCAAAGCCTCTCCGCGCGCCGCGAGCAAGAGCCGGTACCATTCCTCGCGGGTTAAATCCAAGGTGTCCGCCGCCACGGCTTCGCGGATGCGCTCCGGTTGAACCGAGCCGACGATGGGCACGATTTTCGCCGGATGCTTGAGGAGCCAGGCTAGGGCGATCACGGTGCGGGTCGTACCCCGCGCTTGGGCAAGGTCATCCAGCGTTTGCAGCAGCGGCAGCAGCCGCGCGCGCCGCGGATCGTTGGACGCGGGCGTGTATCCGGTAGCGATCACGCCGCCGCCCAGCGGGCTCCAAGCCAAGGGCGTGAGTTCGTCCGCCAGGCATTGGTCGAGGGTGCCATCCTCAAAACCAGCTAAACGCGCGAGGCTGATTTCGACCTGGTTGACGAGGAGCCGCATAGGACAGGCGCTTTGCAGCGCGGTGACCTGCGAGGGACGGAAATTGCTCACGCCGAATTCGCGCGCCTTGCCGGCTTGTTTCAACTGGCTGAAAGCGGCGGCGACTTCCTCGGGGTCCATCAGAAAATCGGGGCGATGGAGTTGGTAGAGGTCGATGGTCTCGATGCCGAGACGGCGTAATGATTGTTCGCAGGAATGGAGAATGTGTTCGCGGGAGAAATCGTAGCGTTGCGGTGAGCTAGGGTTGGGCTCGCCGGGAAAACGGATGCCGCACTTGGTGGCGATCAAAATTCGGTCGCGCATGCCGGACACTTGTTTTAACACTTGGCCGAAGATGGACTCGGCGATGCCGTGGCAATAGATGTCCGCGTGATCGAACAGGGTGTAACCGGCCTCATACGCGGCGATGGCCGCGCGGCGGCCTTGGGCCTCTTTTTCGGGGGTGACTTCCGCGGGCACCCAGGTGCCGGCGAGCCGCCAACAGCCATAGGCGAGGCGGGTGGTTTCCAATGGGCTGGGCCCGATCAATGTGGTTTTCATATGGCAAACCGATCCTGGTTTTACTAACGTTTCGTCCCGTGCGCCGGGATAGCCTGCGCGCGCGCCAGGGACTCGAGGCAGGAGCGGCGGCCAGAAGCTTCCGCAGCTTGGCTGCGCGACCCTCCTCGGGCGCAACACGGTCTATCTCGCGGCTCACGACAGTAACGGCGGCGAAGCGGCAAGCAATTAAAAATGAATGGGTCTTGGCATCGGTACGGCGCGCGTTGCGCGGGCGCGGGGGCGGCGGGAATACTGCTGGCGGCGGCTTTTCCCAAGCCCAGCCTGGCGGCGTTGGCGTGGATTGCGCCCGGCTTGATCTTGGGCGCGGCGAGCGGTTTCTCGGGACGACGGGCCTTTGCCATTGGCTACGCGGGCGGCTTGGCCTTTTGGCTGGCGTCGTTGTACTGGATTTTGCTTATCCCGTTTCCCGGCGGGCCGATCGCGGGCTGGCTCGCCCTTTCGGCGTATTGCGCGCTTTATCCCGCCACCTGGGTGTGGCTGTGCGGCTTTTGGCGCGAGCGGTTGGCTGCATCCCGGCCATTATTTCCGGCCCGCGAAGGGGCTCCCGGAGCGGCCATCGCGCCAACCGGCGGCCAGTCAGGCGTGCTTTGGCCCCTGTTTTGCGCGGCGGTCTGGGTCGGGCTCGAGATGATTCGCGCCCGCTTGTTTTCGGGGTTTCCCTGGAATACGCTGGGGGTGTCCCAATACGAAATGTTGCCCCTGATCCAAATGGCGGCCTGGACTGGTGTTTACGGGCTATCATTCCTGATCGTTTGGGGTTCGGTTTCGCTCTGGATGGCCGTGCGCGCTTTGTTGAACCAGCCCACCGATCGTTACGCGTGGATGGGGCCCATGGCGCTGCCGTTGATGGCCTTTGTCGGCGCCACCGCTTTCGGAGTGGCGCGCTTGCCGCCGCCCGGCAAGACCGCCCGCGAACTCAAAGTCGCTTTGGTCCAGCCGAGCTTTCCCCAAACGTTGATTTGGGATAGCAATGAAAACACTAACCGCTTGCAAAATTTGCTGCGGCTCTCCGAACAGGCCTTGGCCGAAAAACCGCAATTGCTCATCTGGCCCGAGGCGGCGGTGCCCGATGGCGATGACGACTTTGAAGCTTGGGTGCGGAGGTCGATCACTAACCTGGTGCGCCGGCATAAGGTGTGGATGATTTTTGGCGCGAACGATTATCAATCGCGCGCCCCCGCTCAGGGCGCGCGCGACTACGATGCCTATAACGCCAGCATTTTGGTCGATCCCGCGGGCCGGTTCTGCGCCACCTATCGCAAACAAAAGCTCGTCATTTTCGGCGAGTACATCCCGTTGGCGCGCTGGCTACCCTTTTTGAAATGGTTCACTCCCATCGGAGAGGGGTTTTCCGAAGGCAAAGGCCCGGTGCCGTTCCGCCTGCGCGATCTTCCCGCCACCACCTCCGTGCTCATTTGTTTCGAGGATGTCTTCCCGCACGTGGCCCGCCACTACGCGGAGCCGGACACCGATTTCCTGGTCAATATCACCAACGACGGCTGGTTCCGTGAAAGCGCCGCCCATTGGCAGCAAGCGGCCAGCGCGGTGTTCCGGGCGGTGGAAACCGGCACGCCTCTCGTGCGTTGCGCCAATAATGGCATGACCTGCTGGATCGATGGCCAGGGGCGCATCCGCGAATTGTTGTCTTCGGAAACCCGGGGCATTTACGGGGAAGGCATCAAGCTCGCGCGCATCCCATTACTTGCGGAAGGGGAGACCCGCGCGCCCACGTTTTACCGGCGATATGGGGATCTTTTCGGCTGGATTTGCGTCGGTGTCTTTGGCCTGGGGTTGATCGGCATACGATGGGGCCAAGCGAAACCAGCGCTAACCTCGGCTGAACTTACTCGCTAGTCCTTCAACCTGCGATTCATCATTTGGCTGCCACGAGTTACAGCCCTAATCGATTTCACAGGTCCGGCGTTTATCCCAGCTGCGGTTATCGCTCCGGCTGACCCATCAATTGGAGCGTCATTTCCTATCAGGCAATACGTTGGGTCTTCGGGTGAAGTTCTGAAAGCGTCGGCCGGGCTTACACTAGGGAAATAATTTATGTAAGCTGTTGTTCGTTAGTTAATTAGGAGCAATCAGAGGGGTCGAAAACTCGCGGGTAGCAAATCGTTTGTCGGGAATTTTAACATATTCACCAGGGAGACATTGGAGTGGGGTGGAGATGCGGCTTTTATTTTATATTAATATTCAATGGGTTACGGTGACGTTAATCGGTGGGTTGAGTTTATGGTATGAAGTGTGCTTATCGATTGCATAAGCAGCCGTTGGATGATTCGGCTGCGCTAAGGAGACCGAAACACACTTACGAACCGATTACTTATGTTTAAAAGTCTATTTCCTATTTGCGTGGCCGCGAGTTTTGCCGCTGGAGCCCAAGCCGCCACCGTTTTGGTGCCGGATACCACCATTTACGGCACGGATGTTTTCTCCGGCCCCTCCTTTGTGGTCTCCGGGAACTTTTCCGTGACGGATACGATTAGCGTGCGAGTCGACGGCACGGTGGACTTAGCCGCGGGCAGCTTCACCGCCAATGCCGCCGGGGTGATTGTCAGCCCGCCCACGGCGAACACGGGCGGCCATCCCGGCGAGACCTCGCTTAGCGGCGGTTTTCCCTATGCGGCTTTGTTAATTGGCAATAGCACTTTGGGGTATCATCCGCTATTTCTTGCGGACGCCGCCTCGGGATTAGGCAATAGCACGCCGCCGACGGCGCTGACCACGACCCGCACTTTGGGGGATTTGTTTGGCTCCGGCGTGACCTCGGGCACCGTTTTGGAGTTTCGGATCAACGACATTAACACCGGCGATAATTCGGGCGGCTTCCGCCTGAGCGCACTCCAATGCGTGCCCGATGCGGGCAGCGCTTTCGCCTTACTGGGAGGCGGGTTGAGTTTGTTAGGGGTCCTGCGTCGGAAAACACGCGTTTAGCGGGGCCACAACTCCAGAGCAAAAGGCGCCGCTTTTAAAGGGCGCCTTTTTCATTTTCGGAAGACGCGCAGTTCGTTGAGGGAATACCCTTCAAGGGTGGCGCGTTGGGTGCCGCGCCAGCGCACGTAACGGGCGACCACCGGGGCGAACCGGATCGTTTCCACACCGCCCGTGCCGGCCTCGGTGGCATACACGGGCCGCCAGTCTTTAGCGTCGGACGATACTTCGATGAAGTAGCACTTGGCGCCATTTTTCCCCCAACTCAGTTCCACCCGCGAGAGGGTTTGGTTTTTTTGCAGGTCGATGATGAGCCATTGGGCGTCCGTTTTTTCGGTGTCCCAATGGGTCTCGGGCCGGCCATCGACCGCGAACTCGGGCGGAAACGAATCTTTCGGCTCGGAAATGAACGATGAACCCGTGGCGGGTTTGCTTTGGGCCAGGCCATGCCGGGCGTCCTGCTGTTCCGGGGTGAGCACATCGAATTCGCGCACACTGCGAATGGGTTGGTCCTTTTCGGCGATGAGCGCCACTTCCACTTCGTAATGGGCGAAGGCTTTCGGAATGGGGCAGGGGAAAGTGAATTCCTTTCGCGAAAAAGCCGGGATTATCGTTGTCTGGCTTTGTTGAAGTACTTTTTTACCGCCTCGGGTCACGCGCAGTCGGACCTGTCCGTTCCAATAGGTGGATAGAGGATTGGCGGTTTCCACGCGGAAAACGTTCGTCTGGCCGCCGGGCAAATCGCCTCCCCAAAAATCAAGCATCAATCCCACGGGCGCGAACGGATCGCGTCGTCGGCCCTCGATGGCCGCGTCCATTTGCGGCGTGCTGACCTCGGTAAGCGCGGCGGCGCCTAGTTCAAGATACTCGAACACCCCGGCATACGGTTGGCGCAGACGCCAATATTCCACCAGCGCGGCTTGATGGATCGCTTGCGCCCAGCGATTGGAGACGATCGCCTGGGGCAGTTGTCGATCCGGCGAGATTTGGACGAGCACCACGTTGGTTTGGTCCCTGACCGCGTCCGACTGCGCCGCCAGCCAGGCGTCGGGGTCGGCATAGAGGAAGGGCCGCGCTTCAAAAGCGTCGCCCGGGAGCTGCGTGGGAGCCCAGGTTTTATCCCGAATTTGCGCCGATAAATCCAGTCGCCCCGATTTTTGGGGATCGGCGGGGTGGGGTGGGGCATCACTCCAGAGGAGCGCGCTGGGATGGTTCCAGGCCATTTGCGCCCAGTCTTTGGCGGCGGTGAGGGATGCCGCCGAAGGCGAGGTTTGAGACGCGAAATTCAAAGTGCCAAAGGGATATTCGCACAAGCACAAAAGCCCGGCTTCATCGGCGATGCGCAACCAGGATTCCGGCGGACTGCCCAGGCAAAACCGGACCGAATTCCAGTTCCAGCTCCGGAATTTCCGGAATAAATCCCGGGTCCATTCGGCGTCCCAAGGCAGAGCGGCGCGGGGTGGGGCTACGAGGAATTCGCTCAGGTTGACGTTTCCCCCGCGTAGCAAAAGGGGTTTGCCGTTGAGCTGCCCGCGGCCGGTTAAGGGGTCGACGTGAAATTCGCGCAGGCCAAAGCGGGTGCGCCATTCGTCGTTATCGCCGCGCGCTTCCAGTTCGTAGAGGAAGGGATCTTCCGGAGACCAAAACCGGCAACCGTCGATGGGGATATTGGTTTCCAGCGTCAGCGGCGCTTCGGCGGGGCAGACCAGGGCCGCGAACTTCGCGGTGCCGGCGACCCGGCCGGATTTGGCTTCGCGCACCGTAAAGACAAGCTCGTTGGTGACCGCCGGGCCGGCGTTGGTGAGCGTGGCTTGAAGGCGTACGGCGCGATTCGTCAATGACGGCGCGCACCGCAATTGCTGAAAAAATGGCGAATGCCCCAGCACGATTTCCACCGAGCCATTCAACCCGGGCGCTAGTTGGAGAGCTTCCCAGTCCAGTCCCGGCGGCAGGCTTTCCGGCGCCGCTTCGCGGGTTGCGCCGACCCCGATGACCAGCTCATTCGGCTCGTGGTTGCCGCGCAACAGGGGGCGCACGTCGAAAAGTCCGGGCGCGAACGCCGAAGGCTGTTCTCCGGCGGGTCCGCCGTTTACTATGACTTTCGCGCCAAACGTGGCGCGAGCGAGGCGCAACGTGGCGATGGCGGGCACCGGCCCCGAAAACCGAAAGCTGCGCCGATACCAAAAGGCCTCGCGCCAATGATTGGTCTGACCCGCGTTTTCAAACGCGGGCGTGGCCGTCTTAATCAAGCCGGGCACGGACACTTCATGCCCATATACCGGCGGTGGTTGGCTCCGGTTGCCTTCGCCGATTTCCCAGCGCCCATCCAGGGAAATCGTCCGCCTGGATTCGCCCGCTTGGAGCGTGGCGCCCAAAATGGCGCACAGCCAAAACCCAATGAGCGCGCGGGTTTTCATAGTCTGGTTTTTTTATACTCCGTCCAAAGCAAGGGCAACGCCTCCGCGAAATCTCCGGGGCGTTCGGTCAGCCAGCGGTCCAGTTGCGCCGGCGCGAACCAGCCGCCGGTTTCGATTTCTTCCGGTGGCAGCGTGAAGGGACCTTCGGCCTCGCCACGGTAGAGCCAGACGAATTCCTGCCCGGTCCGGGCGCCCGCTCCCACCTTGAAGATTCGTTCCAAAGGCTTCGCGGTGCGCAGACCCAGTTCTTCCCGCAATTCCCGCGCCGCGCCGGCGTCGTAACTTTCCCCCGGCTGCAAATGGCCGGAACAGGAGGAATCCCACGCGCCGGGGAAGGTGTCCTTGAATTGCGAGCGTTTTTGCAGAAACAAATCCCCCCGGGCATTGAAAATAAACACATGCACCGCCCGGTGGCGCAGCCCCAGACGATGCACTTCGGGTCGGGGGCGCTGGCCGATCACCCGGTCCTCTCCGTCCACCACGTCGAACAGTTCTTCCATAAATTGCGGCGGGGTTGCGCGGCGGTTATTCCTTGGGAATGGAAATGTCGATCTCCGTTACCTTGCCCAAGGAATCCAGCGGTTTTTCGAACGCCTTGGCGTTACCCAGCACGACGATGGCGAATTTCTCCGGCTGGAGATGCGTCTTCGCCACGCGGGCCACGTCGGCGCGGGTGACTTTGGCGATGTTTTCCTGATAGGTTTGTAGAAACTCTTTCGGATAGCCGAAATACTCGTATTTCATGAGGCGGGCGACGACTTTGCCCGCCGCGTCGAACTCGAAGGCGAAGCCCTTGAGAATGCTGTCCTGCGCGCGCTTCAGTTCGACTTCCGTCACTTCGGTCCGCGTCATATTGACGACTTCCTTGCGCACGGCTTCGAGAAATTGGATCGTGCTCTGGGATTTCGTGCTGCCCGCCGCCACGAACAGCCCCGGGCGATCCCAGCCGGGCGACCAGGAGGAGCCCACCGAATAGGCCAAACCCAAGTCGGAGCGGACTTTGCTGAAGAGCCGCGAGCTGAAGCCGCCGCCGAGGATGGTGTCCATCACTTCCAAGGCGAAAAAGTCGGGATCGTTGAACTTCCCGCCCAGTTGGCCCATGCGCACCCAGGTTTGATTTACGTCTTCCTTGGCGATGAAGAATAACCCGGAAGTCCGGGCCGCTTGCTCATCGATGGCGGGCGCCTCGGGCTTGGGCTGGCCGCCTTTGGGCCAAGCGCCAAACGTTTTTTGGATCAACGCCTTCATGTCGGCGGAGGAGAAGTCCCCCCACACGCCCAGCATCGTGTTCTCGGGCTGGAAAAACTGGCGGTGAAATTGCCGGCATTCCTCGCTCGTGACCGCTTCGATGGTTTTGAATTCGGGCTGGTGACCGTAGGCGCTTTGTTGGCCCAGCAACAGACGGCGGAATTCGCGGCCGGGGATGCTCGCGGGGTCGTCGTTACGGCGTGAGATGGCGTCGCGCAAGGCGATTTTTTCCAGTTCGATTTTAGCTTCCGGAAACGCGGGGTTGCGCAGTAAATCGGCCAGGATGGTGAAACCCAATTCGCAGTCTTCCTTCAAGACCGAGAGCGAGGCGCCGCCGGAATCTTCGCCCAGCCCGGTTTCGATGGACGCGCCCAGGCTGTCGAGCTGGTCGTCGAGTTGGTCGCCGGGGTAGGTGGCCGTGCCGCCCGTGCGGATCACCGAGCCGACGATGCTTGCCAGGCCGGCTTGTTTCGCCGGTTCCCAGCGCGATCCCGCGCGCACCAGGGCCGACGCGGTGACGAGCGGGAGTTGATGATCCTCCAGCAAATAAACCACCAGCCCGTTGTCGAGGGTGTAACGCTCGGGGGAGGGGACGCGGATGGGGTTGAGTGGCGGATACGCGATGTCCTGGCGGCGTTCGGCGGGTTTGCCGGCGGCTTCGGCGGCCGAGGTTGGCCGCGTCAGGAGGGCGGCCGCAAGGACGAGACAATAAAGGGAAAAGCGTGTTTTCATGGTGTGAAAAAAGGGGTTCTTTACGGGTTGCCGCCGGGGGTTGAGGCGCCGGCGGTGAGCGGTTCGATGGACGCGACCGTTTTATTCGCTTCCTTAAACGTGGCCTTGGCCACCCGTTGCACCTCCGCCGGGGTGACGGCGTTGAGGTTTTCCAGACGCTTGAAAATATTGCGCCAGTCGCCCGTCAAACCCGCCGTTTGGCCGAGATCCATCGCCAACCCCAGGTTGTCGTCGAGGCCGCGCAGCAGATTCGCCCGGGCGCGTTTTTTAACGCCCTGTAATTCGGCGTCCGCCACCGGTTCGGCTATGAGCCGCGTGATTTCCTCCTGAAGCGCTTTTTCGGCTTCCTCGTTGCTCTTGCCGGGCGCCGTCACCGCGTAAAAAAGGAAAAGACCGGGATATTTCTCCCCGGGCATGCCCGGGAAACCGCCCGCGTCGACGGCGACTTTTTTATCGCGCACCAAAGCCCGGGCCAGGCGCGACGAGCGGCCCTCGCTGAGCAAGCTGCTGATCGCGGTGAACACCGCGTTGTCCGGGTTCATGATGTCGAGATTGGGTTTGTGATAGCCGAGGATGATAAGCCGTTGCGCGTTCACGCGTAGCACGATGCGTTTCTCCACTTCCTGGGGCGGTTCCACCGTGCGCAAGGGCTCCGGCCGGGGGCGGGCGGGGATGCGCGCAAAATACTCCGTCGCCAGCTCGCGCGCGCGATCCAGGGTGATATCGCCGACGATGGCCGCCGTCAGGTTGCTGGGCACGTAATATTTGGCGGCGAACGCCCGGGCGTCCTCACTCGTGAAATTCATCAAATCGCTCATGTGGCCGATGGTCGGCTCCCCGTACGGGTGAGCCTTGTAAGCGGCCGCCAGAAATTCCTCGAGCAATTTGCCCGTCGGATCGCTCTCCGTGCGCATGCGCCGCTCCTCCATCACCACGTCGCGTTCCTTGTAAAACTCGCGCAACACCGGCTCGTAATACCGCTCGGATTCGAGGAAAAACCACAGCTCGGCGGCGTTCGAAGGCAGACTAAAAAAGTACTGCGTTAGGTCCGCCGATGTCGACGCGTTCAACCCGCGTCCGCCGGCGGTTTCCACCGCTTCGCCAAATTCGTTGGGCACCACAAACTTGCCCGCCTCCGCTTGGGCGTCCCGAAACTCTTTGAGCAGCGCCTGGAGCTTTTTCGGGTCGGTCTTGGCGCCCTTGCGCCGTTCCTGGTTGAAAGCCGCGAAGGCCTGCTCGACTTTTTCCAGCGCCGGTTTCTCCAGCGTGTAATTGGTGGTGCCGATCCGGGGGCTGCCCTTGAAAGCCATGTGCTCGAACATGTGGGCTAAGCCGGTGATGCCCAGCGTTTCTTGCGCGGAGCCCACATCCGCGTGCGTATAAAACGACACTACGGGGGAATCATGCCGTTCCAGGATGATGAATTTCATCCCGTTGGCCAGAGTGAACTCTTGGATCCGGCTTTGGAGTTCCGCAAACTGGGCTTGCGCCGATGCCATGCCCCAGACGCCCAGAAGCAAGATCGCCAGCATCCTTAGCCGGTAGCCAAGGCGGAAAGGAATAAACCGGGAAGGTAATGCGTGATTCTTCATAGTGTTTAAGTAGTCAAGCAACGGCGCGATCCCGGCCAGCCACCTGCCAGGCTCCGCCGAAAGCCCGCCCAATCATCCATCGACGGCTTTATTCCGTCAATCTCAGCCCCGCAAGTATTTTCTATCCCTCCAGCAATAAAGGGACCGGTCCAAGCTGCGTTTACTGGAGGGTGTATCGTTATTGTATCCTAATTGTAACATGATGGTAATAAATAGGATGCGTAACACCTGAGGATCGGCTTTCGCGGGCGATAGACCGGTTGTCAGGGCTAGGTTAAGCTGAGAAAAAGGGATTGTGTCCCAATTCCTCGGCAATGGTCGTCAGCGGTCCATGGCCCGGGCAGAGTAGGGTGCTGGGAGGCAGCGTCAGAATTTGCTCTTTGATCTTTTGCCGCAAGAGGTCGAAGGATTGGAATCCCCGGCTCATGGACCCGGCAAACACGGTGTCGCCGCACACGGCGACCAAGGGGGCGTCTTCGGGGAAGCCGCCGATGATGTACACCACGCCATCTTCGCTGTGTCCCGGGGTTTCGCGGTGGGTGATTCGCAGGCTGCCGACGGAGATGCAATCGTTGGGGCGGTTGCGTTGCTCGGGCGAGATATTCTTGGCGCTGGAATGAAGCCGCAGTTTGGGGTACAGGGTTTTCAAGCCGTCGATGGCGGCCACGTGGTCGTGATGGTTATGGGTGATGAAAAGGTGGCGCAAATCCAGTTTCTCTTTTTGAACAATCGCCCGCACCGCTTCGGCCTCCCAGCCGGTGTCGATCAGGATGGCTTCGCGAGTGACTTCGTCCCACGCCAGGTAGCAATTGACCGTGTTACCGCCCTGGGTGGTGTCGATTTGGCGCAATTCACGCCATTGGCTAAGATCCACCGCGGCGGGCAGCCATCCGTTGGCGATGTCGGCCAGATGGGAGCCTTGCAACCCAAGCACTTTGCCCAATGAAATGAAGTCCGGTTTTCTTTTGCATTGCCCGGTTTGCTCCAGGTCGGTCAGTTCCACCACGGATAAACCGGCGGCTTGAGCGGCGGCTTCCGCGGGCACGTTGGCGCCTTGGCGCGCTTTGCGAACAATATCCCCCGTATGGTCCTCTAGCATCATGATTGTAAAGTAGCGGCAAGGGTTGGCTCCGTCCAGCAGGAGATTGAACTCCGCCGTGCGGACGGTGGCTGGCATGAATGGGGCGCAGGGAAACCCTCTGGCTATCCGGCGCGAAAAGTGGCGCGCATAGAATCGGCTGCGCCCCGGTTGGGGAAAAGACTGTTTTTAGGCCTGAAAAGGCCGGTGATCGCGCGCCGGGAACTCCGCAAAAAAGCTTGCTCCGCAAGGCATTCTAATGAAAAGTTTCCCTGGTCTAGACGGGTTACGCACACCCGTGAAGCAGGCCGATCGAATGACATCGCAACCCGCGCAGATATTACTAATTGATGACCGTCCCGAGATCGAATCGGCGCTGTCCACGTGTCTGCGCAAAGACCCGATCCAGATCATCGCCGCGCGGGATGGCCGGGCGGGGGTGGAATTAGCCCTGGAAAAGCGCTTTGATTTGATTTTACTCGATGTCGAAATGCCCGAAATGGACGGTTTCGAGGTGTTACAGCGGCTTAAAAACACCGAATTTACCAAGGCGGTCCCCATTATCATGGTCAGCGGCTATGACACGCTGCCGGACAAAGTACGCAGTTTCGAACTGGGGGCCACCGATTACATCGTCAAACCCTTTCAATCCGCCGAATTACGCGCGCGCGTCCGGGCGATTTTGCGAGCCCAGCAATTGAACCGCCTGCTGGCGCGGGCCGAAAAGGAGTTGGGGGATGCTCGGCGCGCTTTGGAGGAGGCGCTGGGGGCCAAGGACCGGGTGATCGAAGTGGTGGCGGAATGTTTGCGCGCGCCGCTGGCGGGGAATCATGCGCTGGCGGACGTGCTGGTTCAGTACGGTCTGGGGGAGCCGTTAAACGAGTTGGCGCGGACGTTGCGGGCCAACAACGATTGCGCGCTTGAATCGCTGGGCGACATCATGGATCTGGCCGCGCTCCAGCATGGCCGGATGGCCTTGGAGCCGCATCCTTTCGATCTCCGGGGCTGCGTGGAAGAGACCCTGGATTCACTGGCGCCCCTGGCTGCCGAAAAAGGGCTGGACTTGGCCGGATTGCTGCCCGCCGATTTGCCCCTGAAAGTGGTGGGGGACGCCAAACGCGTGCGTCAGATGCTCACGCGCCTGGTGGAAAGCGCCATTGGTCGCGCGTCGCAAGGAGAGATTGTGCTCCAAGTCGAGCGCGAGGTCGCCGCCGCGACGCCGCTTTTCCATTTTCAAATCAAAGACTCCGGTCCGGCGCTTTCGACCGAAACCCTGGAGCGGCTTTTTACTCCTTTCGGCGCGCCCACCGAGGGCGGCGGCGCGCGGACCCAAGGTCGGGAGCTAGGGTTTGCGATCTGCCAGCGGTTGGCGTCCCTGCAGGGCGGGCGCATCTGGCTGGAAACCGCCGCGGGCACCACCGTTCATCTGGTGTTGGATCTGCCACTGGACGCGGAAGCCCCGGCGGCGGGCGTGATCTCTTTGCCGGGGCGCGCGGCGGGATTGACGGTTTTGGTGGCCGGTGGTTCGGCGGCCGTTTGCCTGGCGCTCGGTCAGCAAGCGCAAGCCTTGGACTTGAAGCCCGCCATGGTGGCTTCGCGCCGCGAATTGCTCGATTATTTTCAGCGGGGCGACCCCTGCGATTTGTTGGTGCTGGACGCCGAATTGCCGGAAGGCGGAGGCCGGGCCGCGTGCCAGGAAATCCAACGTTTGGGCCTGGCGACGCCCCCGCGGATAATCCTTTCCTCGCGCCGCGGCCAGCCGTTGCCCGTCCAAGAACTGGAGGCCGTCGGCGTGGCGGCCGCGCTGGCCTTGCCCGCGACCTTGGCGAGTTTGCGCGAGACGGTGTTGCGCGCCTGGGAAGGCCGCCCGTTTATCGAAGAGCCGCCGAAACTGGCCGCGCTCAAGCCCGCCCTGGCCGCGCAAATGCCCGCGCGCATCTTGGTGGTGGCGGGCGATACCGTGACCCAGGCCGTCTTGAAGAGCATTCTGCTGGGCTTCGGTTATTGGGCGGAGCTGGCGCGGGGTGCCGCCGAAGCGCGGGCAAATTTAAAAAACGAGACGCCTTTCGGTATTATTTTCCTCGACGCGGACCTTGAGGGTTTGGACCCCATCGAAACGACCCGCCAGTTGCGCGCCCGAGAACGTGCGCGCGCCCGGGAGCATCCGGAGATCCCGCCTTCCATTTTGATCGCCCTGAGCGGCCGGGAGGAGGCGCGCGACGGGTATCTCTCGGGCGGGATGGACGATTTTTTGGCCAAGCCGCCCTCGGTCGAAGCCGTGTTAAACCTATTGGAAAACTGGGCGCCCATGGTGCCTTGTACCGACGCGCCCGTTCCCCCGGTTCCCGTCGCGGTGACCGCCGCCATCCAACCGTCCGCGCGGCCCGCGCCCCGGCCGGAGGCGGCCCCGGCGGTGTCCGCGCTCAAGTTGGCCAACGAACCGGTCGCCCCGCCGTTGCCCGCGAGTGAACCCGCCCCCGCGCCGCGCGCCGGCCTGGCGCCCGACGCCGTGGAGCCGCCGGTGGATTTCGAAATGTTGATGGAAGAGGCCGAAGGCGATTGGCACGGGCTGTTCGAGCTGATCGATTTGTACTTGGATCAGACCGAGCACCGGTTCGAGCAGCTCATCACGGCCATGTCGCTGGGCAACGCGAAGGAGATCGAAGAGTTGGCGCGTAGCGGCGCCGGGGCCAGCCGCACGTGCGGCATCACGAGTTTGATCAAGCCGCTGGCGGACATGGAAAACCTGGCCCGGGCGGGCAACTTGGAGGGCGTGGAGATCGCCTGTTCGGAGGCCATCCAGGAATATGAACGCTTGCGCGCTTACCTGGACCGGCAGCGTAAATTGCATTTGGTCCAAAAGGAATAACCCGGGTGAACGAGCCTCTCCATGCGCCGGGGCCGCGGTTATTGGCGGATCTGGAATTAAAAATCCTCACCGTGCAGCGGATCGAGGCGGGCCGGTGGTGGAACTATCAACGCGTGGTCAGCCCGTTCTCCCGTTTGTGGCTTATTCTCGATGGGCAGGCCAGCGTGGCCCATCACGGTCGGCGGCGCCAACTATTGCCCGGGACCCTGCATTTGGTCCCCGCCTTCACCCCGCACGATTGTCATTGCCCGGTGTGGTTCAATCATTACCATCTGCATTTCACCGCCCGCCTCGCCACGGGGATCGACCTGTTTTCCTTGCTTGATTGCGAGTTCGAGGTCCCGGCCGGCCGCCAGACTCGGGAGTGCTTCGAACGTTTGGAGGCCATTTACCCAGACCGCAAATTGCCCTGTTTCGATCCGTTCCAGGAGGAATACCGGCGGCTGCCCGCCCGGCTGGAGGTGTCCAGCCAGGAGCCTCCATTGGCGGATTGGCTGGAAGCCCAAGGTTGGCTGCGCTGGTTGCTGGCGCCATTTTTGCGCGGGGCTCGCCTGCATGAGGGCATGCACGCCCGCGCCACCCAGCGGTTCCTTGCCGTCCTGGAATTTATCCAAGCGCATATGGGCGAGCCGGTCGCCTTGGCGGACCTGGCGCGGGTGGCGGATTTGAACCCCACGTATTTTTCCGACCGCTTCCAGGATATCGTGGGCGTGCGCCCGCTCGAATATCTGGCTCGCCGCCGGATCGAACGCGCCCAGTACCTGCTGCTCACCACCCAGGCGCCCGTGAAATGGGTTGCTGGCGAAGTCGGTCTGGCCGATCCCGCCTACTTCACCCGCCTATTCGCCAAGCTCTGCCACCAGTCTCCCACCGCTTATCGCCAGGCCCATTGGGCGGCCGCCGATCCGGAAAATTCAGCGTCCTAAACCTGTGATAAATCCAAGGGTTCTGGCTTCAAGGCAAGCGAAATAGTTCGCTGGTCCGACGCGCTTTGGTCACACTTACCGCCGAGACAGTAGGATAGAACACACTTCCGGTCGGCGCTTAGGCTGCCCGGCGGCGTTGCTCACTCGGTCAGAGGCCGCAGGGGGGCGTCTTCCCTCATTCGCGTCTGGCCGGACAACTAAATATCTGCCCATGAATTGTATTCCATCCTACTGTCTTGGCAGTAACTAAACATTAACCGGATGGATAATCCATCCCGCAAGTCCGGCGTTTAGGTTGGGGGCGATCCGGGTTCGACCTAGCGCGTTTGGTCGGCCGCCCCGAACGGGACGCGAGTCCGAAAATGAGCTTTGAGCAAACTAATTGTTATGAGTACCGCATTGAAAGTGAATAAACCCGCCAATCGTTTGATCGGCGACATGCCTAAAGTCGGAATCCGCCCCACCATCGACGGGCGGCGCAAAGGGGTGCGTGAATCCCTGGAAAAGCAAACTATGGGCATGGCCGAAGCCGTGGCCGCGTTGATCGAAAAGACCTTGCGTCATCCCAATGGCTTGCCGGTCGAATGCGTCATCGCCGACACCTGCATTGGCGGGGTGGCCGAAGCCGCCATGGCGGCCGAGAAATTTCGCAAAGCAGGCGTGGGCGTGTCGCTGACGGTGACGCCCTGTTGGTGTTACGGGGCGGAGACCATGGATATGGATACGCTGACCCCGAAAGCGGTCTGGGGCTTTAACGGCACCGAACGGCCGGGAGCCGTGTACTTGGCCGCCGTGAGCGCCGGCCATACGCAGAAAGGCTTGCCCGCCTTCACCATCTATGGGCGCGACGTGCAGGATTCCGGAGATAAGAGCATCCCGGCCGACGTGCAAGAACGTCTTTTTTCCTTCGTCAAAGCGGGTCTCGCCGTGGCGAATATGCGCGGCAAATCCTATCTTTCCGTGGGCGGCGTTTCCATGGGCATTGCCGGGTCGGTGGTGAACCACGACTTTTTTGAAGATTACCTGGGCATGCGCGTCGAGTGCGTCGACATGACCGAACTCATCCGCCGGGTGGAGGAGAAAATCTACGACGAGGAGGAATTCGCGCGCGCGCTGGCGTGGGTCAAGGCGAATTGCCCCGAGGGCAAGGATTACAATACCACCCCCTCCAGCCGCCAACGCAAGGATGCGGATTGGGAGTTTACGGTCAAATGCGCGCTGATTATGCGTGATTTAATGGTGGGCAATCCGCGCTTGGCCAAGCTCGGTTTCAAGGAGGAGGCCATGGGGCACAACGCCATCCTGTCAGGTTTTCAAGGTCAGCGGCAGTGGACCGATCATTTTCCCAACGGCGATTTCTTCGAGGCCATACTTAATACCTCCTTCGATTGGAATGGCATTCGCGAATCGTATCTCGTCGCCACGGAGAACGATTCCCTCAACGGGGTGTGCATGCTCTTTGGACATTTGCTCACGGGGGCGGCGCAGATCTTCGCCGACGTGCGCACGTTCTGGAGTCCGGAGGCGGTGAAACGGGTGACGGGGCAAAGCCTTACGGGCGCGGCCGCCCAGGGCGTGATTCATTTGATCAACTCCGGCGCCGCCGCGCTGGATGGCTGCGGATTGCAGCAAAAACAAGGCCAGCCCGCCATGAAGCCCTTCTGGGAAATCACCCCGGCGGAAGCCGAAGCTTGCTTGAAGGCCACGACGTGGGCGCCGGCCATCACCGAATATTTCCGGGGCGGCGGTTATTCCTCCTCCTTTGGCACGCGCGCCGATATGCCGGCCACCATGTTCCGGCTCAATCTGGTGAAAGGGCAGGGGCCGGTGCTGCAGATTGCCGAAGGCCAGTTTGTGGCGCTGCCCGAATCGATTTACCGCGTGCTGGAAGAACGGACGAATCCGACCTGGCCCACGCATTGGTTCGCGCCGAATCTCACCGGCCAAGGCGCGTTCCGCGATCCTTACGCGGTGATGAACGCCTGGGGCGCCAACCACGGCGCCATCAGTTTCGGGCACATTGGCGCCGACCTGATCGCCTTGGCGGCGATGCTGCGCATTCCCGTGTTCATGCATAACGTGCCGGAGACGCGCGTTTTTCGCCCCTCGGCTTGGAACGCTTTTGGCGCCAATCCCGAAAACGCGGACTTCCGCGCTTGCGCCAATTTTGGCGCCTTGTACGGCAAAGTCTGAGTTTAAGACCCAGTGTTCCCCACGCTTGTGGTATTGGCCCAGCCCCGGTGAGTCTTTGCGACCACCGGGGTTTTTTATGCCTGCCGCGGTCGCGGCGGCGGAAAAAAAAGAGGGCCGACGCAAGCCGGCCCTTAACGAAGTAAAAGGAGCGTTGAATTCAGGCTCGCTTTAGCGTCCCAGCGCCTTTTTGAGCGCGTCCAGACAGCGGCGATTTTCGTCGGGCAGGCCAACGGTGATGCGTATCCATTCGGGCAATTGGTAGTTCGCTACCGGGCGGACGATGACGCCGGATTGTTGCATCGCTTGAAACACTTTCACGCCGTCGCCCACTTTGACGAGGATGAAGTTGGTTTGCGATGGCACATATTCCAGGCCGAGGCGCTGGCATGCCTGGTTTAAAAAATCCAGCCCTTCCCGGTTGATCGATCGGGCTTTTTCCAAATGCGCCGTGTCGTCCAGCGCGGCCAAAGCGCCCGCTTGGGCCAGCAGGTTCACGTTGAATGGTTGGCGCGCTTTTTCCAGCGCGGCGATGAAGTCGGGGTGTCCGAGGCCGTAACCGACACGCAAGCCGGCCAAGCCGTAAATTTTCGAGAACGTCCGCAGCAGGATGACGTTGGGATGGCGGCCTTGGCGCACCAGGGAGACCAGGTCCAGCGGCGTATCCATGAATTCCAGGTAAGCCTCATCCAGCACGATCAAGACGCGGGCGGGAATCGCCTCGATAAACTTGAGCAATTCCGCCTGGGTCGCGTGGGTGCCCGTCGGGTTGTTCGGGTTGGCGACAAACACCGCCCGGGTTTTCGCGGTTACCGCTTTGGCCATCGCCGTTAAATCGTGGCCGTAATTCTTGGCGGGCACGCTGACCAGTTTCGCCCCGAACAGCGAGGTCACAATCGGGTACACCGCGAAACAGTGATGGGCCGCCACCACTTCGTCGCCCGGGCCAAGTAGCACGTGGCCGATCAATTCGAGCAGTTCATTCGAGCCGTTGCCGAGCGCCAGGTTGGCGGACTGGACCGCGTATTTTTGAGCCAGCTTTTGCTTTAAATAAAACGCGTTGCCATCCGGATAATAATGGATCTGGCCGGCCGCTTTTTGGATGGCCGCCAGCGCTTTCGGGGAGGGTCCCAAGGGGTTTTCGTTGGACGCCATTTTGACGATTCCCTCGGCGGGAATCCCCAGTTCGCGAGCGACTTCTTCAATGGGCTTGCCGGGCAAGTACACCGGCAACGTGGCTAAGGTGCGGTTCAATTCGAATGGCAATGACATAATTCTCTACGTTGATAGTTGCGGAAAAAGCCGGCCTTTCGTCGGCCTGATAAAAAGGGTTTCGGTTTATTCGCCGGGCAATTTCTCGCCCGCGCCCGGATAGAGTTTTTGGTACTCGATGGATTGCACCGCCACGATGGCGGCGACGCCCAGGATGTCGTGCGCGGAAGCACCCCGAGAAACGTCGGCGGCCGGCCGATCCAAGCCCAACAAGATCTGGCCATAGGCGTTGGCGCGGGCCAAGTGCTGCACCAGGCGGCTGGCGATGTTGCCGGAATTCAAGTCGGGGAACACCAGCACGGTGGCGTGCCCGGCGACGATGCTTTCGGGCAGCTTGCGGCAGGCGATCTCCGGCACGATGGCCGTGTCCGCCTGCAGTTCACCGTCGAAATCCGCTTCCAGGCCTTTGACTCCCGCCCGTTGTTGCGCCAGCGCCGTGGCGGCTTGCACCTTGCCGATGGAGGCGTGGGTGGCGCTGCCCTTGGTGGAATAAGATAACAACGCCACGCGCGGCCGGGTGCCGATGAGCTGACGGGCCAGTTGGGCGGTGTCCACCGCGATATCGGCCAATTCCTCGACCGTTGGCTCGGGAATCACGCCGCAATCGGCCATGAAGAGCACGCCATTTTCCCCGAACCGGCCGTCTTCCACTTCCATAATCATGCAACTGGCCGCCGTAGTCGTCTGCGGGGCGACTTTGATGATTTGGAAGAGCGGGCGCAACACGCTGCCAGTGACCTCATTGGTGCCGGAAACCATGCCATCGGCTTGGTGCATGGCCACCATCATCGCGCCAAAATAATTGGGCAGCAGCATGGTTTCGCGAGCTTCCCGGGTGTCGAGGCCTTTATAACGCCGCAACAGCTCGAAGCGCCGCGCGAAAGGCGCCAATTCCTCACTTTCCGCCGGATTGATAATACGCACGCCTTCCAGTGGGACATTCAACTGCTGCGCGGCCGCTTTGATACGGGTGCGGTCCCCCAGCAGGATGGGTACGCCCAAGCGCAAGGAGTAAAACTGGCGGGCCGCCTGGATAATGCGCGGCTCGGCTCCCTCCGGAAAAACGATCCGTTTGGGATGCCGCTGCAGTTTCTCGTAAATGCTGGCGATAAATCGCATATTGCCGTAATTACCGGATTTAAGCCGTCTCTGCAACGCCGAAAGGGATAAAAAAAGCGCCAGTTTTTCAACTGACGCATGCCGGCCGCTGAAATGAGGGAGGCTGTCAATCACCCCAACGGCCCGCATAGAGTTGGAGTCTTCCGCCCTGGATTCGTTCAAAATATTTGGCGCGCGCGGTTTTTTAAAATAACCGGATAACGGTTGACTTTCTTGGTAAATTTGTGGAACAAGGGCATAGCAGGAAGGATTCATTATGATCGCCACTCAAATTCGGCAGAAAGATTCCACTTTCTATTTCGTTTCGTATCCCGCGGAAGATTTGCTAACCAAGGTGCGCTTCATCAGCCGCTTCTACGCCGAAGGCCAGACCTTAGCCTCGGAGCCGGTGGGAGAGGAAGACGATGTGGCCCGGTTTATTGGAAAAATCGAGAAAAACGAGGCGGCATTCCAGCGGCAGATGTCACAGTCTAAAGTGCGCGCCATCCGTAATTTCTACGAAACCGCCACCAGTCAGCCGCCGATTCCCGGCACCGTGCTGCTCTTTACCCCCGAAGTCTTGCGGTTCGAGCCGCTGGGCGATTTGACCCATGTGGGCAATTTGGTGGCGCCCGCCGAGAAATACCTGATTATCGACGGGCAGCACCGCCTAGCCGCTTTGCACTTTTTCAGTCAGTCCCATCCCGAAGACGCGCGCAGCATTCACGTGCCGTGCGTGGTGTTCGATGGTGGCACGGATGATTTTGCCGCCGAGATGTTTGTCATTATCAATTCGACCCCCACCCGCATCAATAAGAGTCACCTGGTGGATTTGTACGAGCGGGTATCCTGGACTGAGCCGGATCGGCGTTTTGCCGCGCGCATTGTGGAACTACTTTATAGTGAGTCGGATAGCCCGTTGCGCTACCGCATTAACCGCTTGGGTGGCCGCAGTCGCCAGGAGAAATGGCTCTTGCAGGCGGAGTTGTTTAACGAAATCCATCGCTGGGTCAAAAAAGCTTGGCCTAAAATCAAGGACGAAGGCACGGATAAACGGGCGGCAGCCCGGTTCTACGGTCAGGCGCGGGATTTCCTGAAAGCCGCCGCCGCCGTCTGGGGCGATACCTGGGGCAATGCCAACTACATGGTCACCAAACCGGTGACGCTCAAGGCGATGTTTCGCGTGTGCGCTGATTTGACGGCCGAAACGAGCGTGCCCGAAGAAGGGCGCGCGGCCGTCTGGCAGGAGCGGTTAAAACCTTGGGGCGAACAAGCCCGGACCTTCCGGATGGAGGGATTTTACGAGCGGTTTCCCGCCAAAGGCCAAGTTGAGCGGGTGGCTCGGATTCATCGCGAGCTTGCCCGACTGGCGGGCGTTCAGTCCAAGCCCGGAGATGCCAAACCCACTGCGGTGGAATCCGAACCATAAAGCCGGTGAGGTTTCTCGCCGGCCGGGCGGCTCAGGCTTCCTCGTTGTCCGCGTGAGTCTCAGCCGTCACCGCTTCCTTACCCGCGCAACGCCAGCAGGTATCGAATTGGGAGTCGATCTCTTCCCCGCATTCCGGGCATTTCCAAGTGGCCTCCGAATCTTCGGGCGCGGTACGCCAGTCTTCCATGACCTGGGTTGCGGCGGGAAAATCCTCATCGTTCAGAATCCAAACTTCCGGATAGCAGAAGATCAGCGGCCCCACTGCGTTCATCATGGTTTCGTTCCGAATGGAGCAAGCAATGCCGCTCCGTTCCAATAATCCCTTGAGTAACTCAGCCTCCGAATTTTCTCTCGCCATATAGAGTTTTTTCATGAAGTGAATTCCTTTCGCGGACAATATACTCCCCGAATCGGCAGGCGTCCAATTGCCGGGGATAAGACGAAAGCGCGGGCGCGTGACGGGCGCGGGCTGCTTCTTGGCAAAGTCGCGTAAATGGGAGTCAAAAGGCAGTGCCATGGGGTTGCGTGTAAGGGGGCGAAATCGGCGCGAATGCCGATTTATTCACATCCACCTGTCGCCGAGGCAAAAAGCCTCAGGCAGAGCGTGGCGGCGCTTTTCCTCAACGGTTTAGTCGGTTGCGACGGGGGCATTTCCTCTCCGGGGGCGTGGGGTGATAGAAAAAAGTCAATATATAACTAATTAATAATCAAATATATACACAGACACACCCCATCCGTCTGAGATTTTCCCTTCGGGGAGAGCTTAGCGCGAAGGTTCATCGCACACTAAGCGAGTCTATCTTCTAAACTAAGCGGCCGGGCTTGACGAGTAGAAAATATTCACTTTTGTTCACGGGTTATTAACCGATGGCGATTTTACGATATCGATAAGGCTAGGCGGCTTTAACCGTGAATCAAGCTAAGGACGATTCTCTAGCCGATATAGGTGCGATTGCGTGCGAACAAACAAAGCTTTACCGCTGACGGCGGGAGTCGCCATGAGGCGTTCGTTGAACGGGCTTTCCGCCAGTTTCTGAAAGGTTCGCCCCGGCTGCAGTACGGTGGCCACGCCTTTTTCGCTAAAGCAATACAGGCGGCCCGCCCCGTAAATGGGGGAGGCGGAATGTTTGCCTTTAAGCGATTCACGCCAGACGATTTGCCCGGTATTTGCCTCAACGCACAAGGCATAGCCTTGGTCATTAATCATATACAATAGATCGTCCACTAAGGTTAACGAGGCGGTGGCGGGCATGTCTTTAACCAATTTCCAGGCGATGCGAGTGTCGGTCACATCCCCGTTTCCGCCCGGGCGGATAGCCAGCAATTCGGGCTTTTCGTAATCGTCGATGACAAAAACAAGTCCTAGCCCAAACACGGGCCGGGGCACCATCGACCAGCCATTATAGCGGACTTTCCAAAGCTCTTTGCCCGTAGCGGGATCGTAAGCCATGGTGGCCTTGGCCCCCGGGCTGATCAATTCAGCGCGGCCATCGGCTTGGATCGTAATGGGGGTACAGAAGCCTTTGCGGCAGTTGATGTGGACTCCGGAGTAATCGACGGACCGATCGGTTTTCCAAACGGTCTTGCCGGTAAGCTTGTCCAGCGCCACGACATATTGGACATCGCGGCCATCCACATGGAAAATCAGCAACGCCCCCTGCAACATCACCGAAGAGCCGGGCCCCTCATGATGATCGCACTGGAGATCGCGCCGGGTCCAAAGGATTTGGCCGTTGCGGGTATCCAAACACGCCGTACCATAAGTGCCGAAATGCGCATAAACCCGGCCTTCTTCGATGGCTGGGGTGGGGGAGGCGTAACTATTGACCGCCGCCACATGCGCGGGCGAATCCACGTCAAAGACCGGGACATCGTAGAGCACCTTCCCGGTTTCCTGGTCGAGGCACACCGCGAAAAGTCGCCGGCCATCTTCCGCGGCGGTGGTCAGCCAGATTTGCCCCCGCCATATTACCGGGGAAGACCATCCGAAATCGTGAATGGCGGTTTTCCAGGCCACATTCGTGGGGGAACCATCGCTCACATTCCAAGTTAGGGGTAAACTCGAAGCCTCCGCCTGGCCGTTGCGTTCCGGTCCCCGCAACTCCGGCCAATTGCCCGCCCCGAAGGCGCAAACACAAACAGTCCACCACGCGGCACCGATACCCCAAGAGTGATTCATGTCCCCGAACATGCCACGGCCGCCGCCAAATGCCAAAACCAAAATCCCCTCAACCGAGTGACCGGTTCCTGATGAGTCGCGATTGGCGAGGGGAGGGAAGATGTGGGCTCTGGCTCGACATCGCCACCAGCCTTTGCTAACAACAAGGCTCTTATGCGAAGCGAATGGATGAAGGATGTCACGCAAATCGTGGTCAAATTGGGCACCGGCGTGCTCACCGATAGCCAGAAGCAGCCGGATTTGGCCCAGATGGACCAACTCGTGGCCCAGGTGGCGATGGAGCGGAACGCCGGGCGCGATATGATCTTGGTGACTTCCGGCGCGGTGGGGGCGGGCATGGGGGCTTTGGGATATGCGAAGCGGCCCACGGAACTGGCCGAGCTGCAAGCCTGCGCGGCGGTGGGCCAATCGCGGCTCATGGCCATTTACGAACGCTTGTTCGCCCAGCACCACTTGAATGTCGCCCAGGTTTTGCTCTCCCATGACGATTTGGAGCACCATGAGCGCCATTTGAACGCGCGCAGCACGCTGGTCGCCCTCTTGCAGCGCGGCGTGGTGCCCATCATCAACGAGAACGACGCGGTTTCCACCACGGAATTGAAATTCGGCGATAACGACCAACTCTCCGCGTTGGTGGCGGCGCTGGTGCCGGTGGATTTGCTCGTCATTCTAACGACGGTGGAGGGTTTGATCGAACATTATGGTCAGCCGGAGGCGCGGATCTTGCGCACGGTGGAAAAGATCGACGACGCCGTGGAGCAGTTGGCCGGCGGCACCACCAGCGCCACGGCGGTTGGCGGCATGGCCACTAAACTCAAGGCGGCCAAGATTGCGATACTTTCGGGCATTCCGATGGTGATCGCCCCCGGGCGGGATAAATCCGTGCTGGCGAAAATCCTGGCCGGGGCGGAGGAGGGCACTTTGTTTGTGCCGCAGGACCGGAAATTGCGCGCCCGCCAGCGGTGGATCGCCTTCTACCGGCATCCCAAAGGCATGATCGTGGTGGATGACGGCGCCAAGGAGGCGCTGCGCGCCAAGGGCAAGAGTTTGCTGCCGCCGGGCATCACCCGGTGCGAAGGGGATTTTCAGGCCGGGGATATCGTCCGGATTTGCGACAGCAACGGCACCGAGTTCGCCCGGGGCGTCGCCGATCTGAGCGCGGAGGAAGTGCGGCAGCGCTTGGCGGCGCGCAGCGAAGTGGTGCATCGTGATAATTTGGTCGTGTTATGAATAAAAAATCGAATCTGGCCCGGCTTTTGATGGTCATGGCCCGGCTGCGGGCGCCGGATGGGTGCCCGTGGGACCGCGAGCAAACGCATGCCTCCATCCGCTTGCACGCGGTGGAGGAAGTCTACGAATTGCTCGATGCCATCGAGGCGGGCGATGAGGAGGAGATGATCGAGGAACTGGGCGATTTGCTGCTGCAAGTCGTGTTCCACTGCCAGTTGGCGAGCGAACGTCAGGCGTTCGATTTTGAGCTGGTCGCGGGGCGGTTGGTGGAGAAATTGATCCGACGCCATCCGCATGTGTTTGGGAATCAAAAAGCCAAATCCGTCGACGCGGTCTGGGCCCAATGGGATCGCATTAAACGCCAGGAAAAGCAGGGTACGCCGCATGAGCGGCCTTCGGCTCTGGATGGCATTCCCAAGCATTTGCCCGCCTTGATGCGGGCGGAGAAGCTGATGAAGAAGGCGCAAAAAGCCGGGCTGCTCAAGGCGGGGGAGCCGGCCCAGCCGACGAAGGAGCGGGTGACCCAGTCCAGCTTGTCCCAGTCGCTATACGCGTTGGTGGCGGCCGCCAAGGCCCGGGGTTGGTCCGCGGAAGCGCTGCTGCTGCGGGAGTTGCGCCGCCGGGAAAAAGGGTGGCGCGGCGCGGAGCGCCGGCTCGCCCGAGCGGAGGAAAAAAACCGTCGGATTTCCCGGTAAAACCGTGCCCGTCGAGTGGATCGGGCGAGGGGATAAACGCCGCCGCGCCCGTCCGCGGTTAGCGCTAACGGGCGCGGATGTTGCCGCCGGGATGGCGGTTTTTAATTGTCGACAAACTGAGCGTCCACGTTGTTCGGCCGTTTGGTTTCGGTGCGGGTTTTGGCGACGGTCTCGGGCTTGGGTTTGACCGCGTTCGGGGTGGCGGATGGGGCGGAGTGGCGCGGTGGCGCGTCGTGCCCCGGGGCCTCCCCGCCTTCCGATAGCCGGACCAGTTGGTTGATGAGCCCGTTCAGGTTTTCGGATTGGTGATTGAGGGATTCCGCCGCGCCGGCGCTTTCCTCGGCGGAAGCGGCGTTGGACTGAGTGATCTTATCCATTTGCGCCACCGCTTGGTTAATTTGGGTTATCCCCTGATGTTGCTCCTGGGACGCGGCGGCGATCTCGGCGATCAATTCATCCACTTTGCGAGCTTTTTGAACGATCGCTTGCAAGCCGCTTTGGACTTTTTGGCTGATTTCCACGCCTTGGCCCGAACGGGTGATGGCGCCTTCGATTTTCGACGCGGTTTCCTTGGCGGCTTCGGCGCTCCGGTGGGCCAGATTGCGCACTTCGTCGGCCACGACGGCAAACCCCATGCCCGCTTCACCCGCCCGGGCCGCTTCCACGGCGGCGTTCAGAGCGAGCAGGTTGGTTTGGGAGGCGCTCTCGTTCATCGGCTTGACGATCTTGCAGA
>DBTJ01000011.1 GCA_002306985.1 Verrucomicrobia bacterium UBA1319 | reverse complement strand
ATAAAATTGTTGTCCATGAATTGTTTTCTACCCCCCGTTCTTGGCAGTATATCACCAGCGGAGGCGATAAAATTGCGCCGCATTTTCCGGGGCGGGGACAAGCCAGTCCTGCGGTTGCTCGACGATGGCGTTTGTGCTCACGGGCAGCCAGCTGGTCAAATTGTCCGAGACTTCGAGGGTTTGCGCCGAACCCAACGGGGCTAGCACGGAAAACCGCAGCGCTCCGGCGGGGTCGCGTGTAGCCTTCAAGAATTTGGCCTGCGGCAACACTTTGATCGCCACGCAAGCCTGCGGTTCCAATCGTAAATACCAGCCCGCGCTATCGGGCGCCAATCGGGCGCCGCTTAACATTTCAAAAGCCGCCCGCTGTGTCTGAGGGTCAGCTAAGCTGGCGCTCAACCGCGTGGTTTGCGCGTTGGCGCTGTCATTGAACACCGTGAAATAATCGGCGCCATCGGCGGCCGGGCCGAACCGCTCGACCAGCAAGTTCGTGTTGTCGCAACCGGCCCGGGTGACCGGTTGCCAGCCAGCTTGCGCGACTTCTTTGATCACGGGCTGGTAACGAAGAAATAGCGAACGATCCCGATTATACCAAGCCGGATTTTGCCAGTACGGGTTTTCCGCGGCGTTATAGCTGAACATCGAAGGGTACATGCCGTACAAGAGGCTGCGCTGGAAATAACGCTCCACCAGGTTGGTGGTGAAAGTGTTGAAATCCGTGTTCATCAAGAGCAGATACGGCTTTTGCCCGGCTAGGGTCCGCCATAAGGCCATTTGCGCATGGGTTGCCGGGCGGTATTGGCCGCTCGATAACCAATCGGTTTCCGTGCCCATGACGTCCAGCCATGGGCAAAGGAAGCTGAAGCGGTACGGCACGCCATTGGCAAAGCAGAGCTTGCCGATGCGGTGCAAATCGTCGCTGATCCAGCGGGTAAACTCGGCCACCGCCAACCCTTTCCAGAGCGCTGGGCGACCGGTTTCCGGGTCGAAGGTCAACGGCACGGTGCTGGGCGCGAAATGATCCCGGCGGAAATTGAGTTCCGCCGTGACATACCCTTCCAGGGAATCCAGGTATTCGCCGTCAAGGGTGCTCGCGGCGGCCGGACCATAGAGGGATTGCCGGATGGCATCGTTCCAATAAACTGTCGCGGCGTTGGGATTGACGGGCAGGTTCGGATTGGGGTTCAGGCTCCAGACGGCGCCATTCGCCCAGGGTTCATCGCGAAACTGCAGGGAAGGCTGGCCGCTGGCATCCCACATGGCCGCGCTTCGCGTGATGAGAGCCATGGTTTGCGCCTGCCCGGCGGGTCCGGTTGCGGCAGTATCGCGCGCCTGAAGCGCCGCGGCGATCGTTCGGGGTAAAGCCGCGTCCATATTCATCCACCACGTCATGGGTTCGGTGTAGCGAAAGCTCAAGATTCCGTGCTGGTCGTCAAAGGCAACGTTGTTATTCCCCTCATGGTAACGGAATCCGAAATCCTGCCAGCCCGACACTGTGCTGACATCCGTGAACGGCATCCAAATGCCTTGTTCCTTCGAGCGCACCGCAAAATGATCGGCGAACAGCCGAGTATACTTTTCCCAAGCGCCGCGGAAGCCCCATCGCGGATCGAACCGATACAGGACAAATCGGAATCCGGCGCTGGAGGGAGAACCCGTGGTATCCTTCACCAAACCCAGATCGTAGACGACGAATAGTTGTTTGGTGCCCGCGTGATACGCGAGGCGGAATTGGGCGGGTTTTGCCATGTCCACGGCGATGGCCAAGCCGGAACGCGCGTCACTCACGCAAGCCATGGGATAGAGGGCCTGCTGGCCGTTGGCGCCACCGCCCGCCGCCACGGTGGCGCTCAGCTCGTCCGGCGCGGCAATGACGCGCGATTGGTGGATGTTTTGCCCCCAGTTCCACCCGGTGGTGTCGAGGGGCAGGGCAAACAGCAACATGACCGCGCGATCCCCGCCGGTGGTATCCGTCACGGAACCCTCGAATACCAAGTGATCGCTCTGGGAGGTGATCGTTGTGTTAAGGGTTAAGTTAAGCTCGGGGCAGGCGCCGTTTTCAAACGCGAACAGGTCCGAGCGCGCCGCCATGTCGCGCGCGAGAAAGCCCGAAGGGGCGCTGCCCGCCAATTCCCGGTCTGCAATCGACAGGCCGGTTACCCGTTCGCCCGTGAGCTTGAGCTGCAGTTGGTCGCCGGTGCGGAACGTGGTTGTTGGCCCCGCGGGCGGGGCGTTGGAGGCCGCGATAGCCAGCGGGGTGCCTTGGAATAGGAACGCGCCCGCCGGAGCGCTCACCTCCGCCACCGAGAGGTCGTCAAACCACACTTTGCCGGAGTGATTCCGGAATAAGCAATAGATCGTCAGGGATTGAATGGGTTTTTCGGGCAAGATGACGAACTGGCGCTGTTCCCAATCATGGGTGCCCGCCGAAAAATTGCCCGTTTGGCCCCATAAAGGCGTGCCATCGCGGTAAACGATATCGACGTAGAGCGAATAATCGCTGTCGGCGCTGCCACTGACGTTTTCAGCTCGGCTCCAGCCGCGCACCGCCACCGGCAAGATATTCGTGCGATTGAGCGCGAGGGTTTGGCTTGCCCCCTGCCAGCCTTGGGCGTCGGCGGCATTGCATGCCAGTGACTGGGAATTCGCGCGGCCTTCTCCCGGAGCCACAATGCAGCCTTGCGGCGCGGCGGACCAAGCGGTGAACTGGCTGGCCGTGGCCTGTTCGAAGTCCGCGTTGCGCAATCGATTGACGCCGCCCGATTCCGGTTGGACCACGCGCATGACCGGCCCGGCGGGCATTCGAGTTGCCGCAAGTAGAATTGCGGCCCATATAAAGACCAGGCTTAAGCGCATAGCCACACCCCACTACCTTATTGCCGCAGGCGTGTAAAGGCGCGAACCGCCGGGCTCGGCCGCCTGCCGGATTGCTTTCTTAGCCGAACCGTGGCGCCGCCGGATAACTCGATGGATAATTGTCGTCCCATTCGCTTCCGGTGTGGCCGGAACGATCCGTGTTCGTCCCGTTTATTCGCAAAAGCCGCAGGATTGGCGCGCCATTGCCTGGGTTGGCCAGAGGCGTAGGCCACGGCCAGCCTCCAGGCGCCCGGGAATGGGCGATGACGTTTGAGAAGGCCGTTGTTTTATCAATGGAATGGGTTCATGGGCGAAAAGATGGTGTTTTTTGCCGTTTATCCCGACCTGTTCCACATGTAAATGCCGAAACTCTCCTTGCTTGGATGAAAGGAGTTCACTACCGTCCTACAAGAAACGTTTCGCTTTAGTTGGAAACCGGTTTCTTTGATGGGATGAACGCAACATTTGACGATCGTGTGGTGGGGTTGGCCGTGGTGGTATCCGTGCAAGGGCGCGTGGATGCGGAGAATGCCGGCTTGTTTGAAGTGCACTGCAAAAAGCGGCTGGCGGCTTTGGGCCAGAAGAACTTGGTGGTCGATCTGGGACCGGCCGAATACCTGAGCAGCGCCGGTTTGAGGTCCATCCTCATTTTGGGCAAGTACGTCAAGGCCTTGGGGGGGCGACTGGCGTTGAGCGGCCTTAAGGGCGTGGTGCGCGAGACCTTTAGCATCAGTGGATTTCTCGAATTGTTCCCTTCGGCGGAGACTCCGGAGCAGGCGGCGGGCCTGATTGCTCCAGCGCCGCCTAAGCCGGCGTGAGCGCCGAAACGAATTGCTTCACTTGCGGCGCCGGGGTGCTGGATTGGCTTTACCATTCCAGGAGCGCCGATTACCAAGCGGGACCAGGAAGGACGAGTTTAATGGAAAACCGAATTTTGGGATTTTCGGATAGTGCCCCCGGGCACACTGGACGGCGCTATTTTCGGCTATGAGTGCTCCCGCCATAGACCCAGCCCCCGAGGCTTTGTGGCAGCAGGAGAAGGCGATTCTGCTGAATCTTGGGCTGGCGGTGGTTTTTTGCGGCCCGGCCGTGGCGGTGGCGGTGCTCTCGGGTTCCATGTTGTTATTCAGCGACTTGCTCGATCACGCCCAGGAACTGATCAACGGGGTCATCGCTTGGAACATCCTGCGGACAATCCGCCTGGGAAAGGCGCGTGGGTTCGATTACGGCACGGGCAAGCTTCAGACTCTGGGCGGGATGGCCGGTTCGGGCATTTATGTGGCGGCCCTACTCTTCATGGCGGCGATGTCCATCCGCCACCTGGTGTATCCGTCTCCGCTGGACCAAACATTCACCGCCGCGGGCGCGTTGCTGCAAATCATCGGGTTCGGGGTGGATCTTTGGCTGTGGAAGCGCAATCGCCGACTTGCGCGCGAGTCCTTTTCACCGGTGATGGAAATGCTATGGCGGGCGAATCGCGCCGATGCCCTATCGTGTCTGGCGGTGCTTCTGGGATTGGTGCTCACCCTTACGTTGGGCCGTTTCTATTGGGTGGTGTTCATCGATCCGCTTTGCGCGCTGGCGTTTGTCGCCTACGCGGGCATTTCTTTTCTGCCCGTGCTGGCCGAGGGGTTGGGAGAAATGCTCGATAAAACCTTGCGGGAGGACTTGCAGTTGCGGATCGACCGGCGGTTGGCGGAGAACTATGACGGTTACGCCGGATTCCACGGGGTTCGCTCGCGGCGTTCGGGCGGTCGGGTGTTCATTGAGATCGCCTTGAGC
>DBTJ01000207.1 GCA_002306985.1 Verrucomicrobia bacterium UBA1319 | reverse complement strand
CCGCCGCCATTGGTGCCGAGCATTTTGATCGCAACTTGAGAAGCCATCGGCCCTTGCGCGATGAGTTGTTCGTCCACCGTCTGTTCCACCATGACGGGTTTGCCATCCGTGCCAAGCACCGTTTCGCCTTTGTCGTTTTTCTTTTCGACGGAGATTTTATACGGCTCCACCAATTTGGCCTTAGTATAGGGGCTGAAATTCTGAATCATGCCCTGCGACATCAGGACGACGGCAAATACGAGGCACAACGGCAATAGCAGATAATACGTGGTTCGCACGACATCCACCCAGAAATTGCCCAGGGTTCGGACGGAATGACGCGCGAGACCGCGCACCAAAGCGGCGGCCAACGCGATGCCCGTGGCCGCCGAGGTGAAATTATGGATCGTGAGCGCAACCATCTGTGAAAAGTAGGACATCGTAGATTCGCCGCCGTAGCTCTGCCAATTGGTATTGGTGGTGAAGCTGACCGCCGTGTTAAACGCCAAGTCCGGACTCAGCGGGCCCAATCCCTGCGGATTTAAGGGCAGTAAATGCTGGCAGCGGAGGATTGCGTAAGTAAACAAACACCCCACCAGGCTGAATAGAAGCATGGCCCAAGTGTATTGCTTCCAATCCTGCTCCCCCGCCGGGTTCACTCCCATCCAACGATAGGTGAGACGTTCCAGCGGCCGCAGCAGAGGGTCCAGCCAAGTGTTGCCGTTAACGTCGAGCACCCGCATGAGATAAAGCCCCATCGGCTTGGTGATCGCCGCCAGCACCGCCACAAAAAGGGCCAGTTCAATCCAGCCAGAAGTTTGCATACAACAGAGGGTTAAAATTTTTCGGGACGCAACAATGCGTAAAACAAATACAAGAACAACAATAGAGAGATAAGAGCCGTGATAATCGTTTCCATAACCCCCTCCTAGAGTTTCTCGCAAAGCCGGATATACCAGCCGCTAAACATAAAAAAGCCCGTCACCATGCCGATGAACACAAGATCACTCATATACATTCACTGGATTACACTCGCGGCCGGCGCCCATATCCCGTTGGTGACCTCCGCGCCCTTCGAGCGGTACCGGATGCGCTCATGGCACAAATTACCGCGGTTGCGGTGAACGTGGTAATTAAGAATAAGGCCGAAGACGTTAAGAAAGTGTTAAGAAAACGACGCCCTCGCCGGCCAGGCGCGAACGAAGGAAGCTGCCCTCGGCGGCCTCAGACCGAGTGAGCAACGGCGCCGGGTGGCTAAAGAGCCGACCGGAAGGGTGTTCTATCCTACTGACTTGGCAGCAACTTTACGTAACCCGGAGTTACTTCAAGCTGGCTTCCGGCAGATCCAAATCAAGTGGGCGCTGACTTTTGGCGGAGCGCTCGTATTTCTCGCCGTAAGGAGTGAAGCCGGCCACAAATCCGCCCTGCGAGAGGAAAAACTGCCCCTGCTCCACACCCATAAAACGATCCAAACGATCGGCTTTGCCGGTCGCATCGTGACTGAAGGTCGCGACGAGCAATTCCGACCAGCGGCCATCGGCCATGCGAATCCACTGGTTGCCATACAGCGCCTTGCGCCTAAGATGCCCGTTGCCGCCGCCAAAGTTTTCGCTAAAACTATATAATCCGCGCAGATAGCCGCCTTCTTTGGGAGCGCGCCAGCTGGAAATGAGCCGCCACTGTTTTTTATCCGGATGAAAATAGAATCCGCTATAAACTGTGTGGGTGGCATCCACCGGTTTGGCGGTGACGATGAACCGTTGTAGCTGCCCGGTTTTCCAGGGATACACCCAATGGCTATGGCCGCCGGTGCCTTCATTGCCGAAATCGCCGGAGACGACCTCCTCGCCTTTGGCCACCAGGGTAACACGATCCTCGGCACCCACTTTGGCGCGGTCGACGCCTTCGTTACCGCTATCCCACACGCTGAAAATGATGCGTCGCTCGGTTGGGCTATTGATTTGCATGCCGAAGTATCCGCGATGCCAACCGCACGCCATATAATAGGTCCAAACCGGGTCCTCCAAGCCGGTCATCTCGCAATAGAACGCCTCGATCTTAGCCTCCTTGGCCACCGGGTACACCAAATGCACGGACGCGGCGTTGCGCCGGGGGACGAGATTGAAATGGGCGCGTTCCAGCGCCGCCCCGTCCAGAATGAGCGTTTCCACCTCCCCGTTCGGCTGGCCGGCGGCGTTCAAGGAAGCGAGCGTGAATTGTTGATATCCCGGCGCGGAGATTGGGTAAGCGCCGAAACGAACCGTCACGGGCGTTTTCCCTTGGCCGTGGACCACCGCATCGCGCGCTTGCCCAGCCACCGTTAGTCGGAGTTTCGAATCCGTGTTCTCCGGCAAACGCAACACGAGCGAGGCCTCGATTTGCCCCGCGATTTTGAATTCGCCAAACCAATGAACTTTCAACGCCGGCCCATTCCAGTCCGTAATGCCGGCCGGCGCCTCGACGCTAGCGCCATCCGGATCGGGGTCCAGATAGGCGGTGAACGCGGGCACGCGTAATTCGGCGCCGGCGCGTCCCGTCGCCAGCCCAAACGCCAGGATTAATAAAACGCCGCTTGAGCGCATTAACCAACCGATGGTCAGCCGTCGAATCAACATATCCGCATCATACCGCGCCCGCCCCCATGGGCCAGCGCGTTTTTATGAAAAATACAAACGGATCGGTGGTTGCCAATCCGCCATCCAGAGTATAACAAAAGGCATGTCCGCGCTCACTGACACCGAACTCACCGAACGCTCGGAAAACCGGCGTTTGGCGCGCCTTGTGTTTTTCGTTTTCCTGCTCACCTTCATGCTGGCGCGCATCGTGGTGTTCCTGATCATGTCCCGCCGCATTCCGGACTTATATCTCTACGTTGGCGGAACGCATATCCACCACTTGAATTACGGCATTTTCCTATTGGCCGGCCTGGGCGCATTCTTCCTATTCGGCAAACCTTCAGGCCGCAACTTGAAGAAAGCGGCGGTGATTTACGGCGTTGGCATGGCCCTGACGTTTGACGAATTCGGCATGTGGGTTCGCTTAGGGGGCGGCTACTGGCAACAAGCCAGTTGGGATGCGGTGGGCACCCTAGCGGCGCTGTTCGGTCTGCTAGCTTACGCCCCGGCCATCCACAAATTCCGGCCCCGGCACTGGTGGAGCGCCATCATCCTCGTCATCTTGGCGACCCTTTTCATCACCTTATTAGTCGAATCGTTCCACTACGCGCATCGCGTGATGGGTCCTAAGCTTTACGATATCGAGTCGGCCGCGCCGCGTTAATTATGGGCGCCCACGCGAAACGCGCCTCACCAAAGATCCGCCCAAACGGTGAAATGCTGGACGCCGCTAATCACCATTGGTAGGCTCTACCGCAATCCGCCGGGCATCCGCGACACGCCTGTGGAATCCCGGCCGGGCGCGCGCTCCAAATTGCGAGCGCGGAACCAATACTGATCTATCCGTAGGATAGAATACACTTTTTATGGCGAGCCATTTGGAGGTCCGGCAAGGCGCGAGCGAGGAAAGCTGCCCCAGCGGCCTCTGACCGAGAGAGCAACGCCGCCGGGCAGCCAAAGGGCCGTCCGAAAATTTAGGGTATCCTGCGGATTGATCAATAAGCCGAATAACACACATGACGATCCGTTTGAACCGCCGCCAGTTCCTTCAAGTTCTGGGCGCTGGCCCCGCGCTGGCGTCGCTCAGCTCCGGCTGCCGCCATATCCCCGCGCCGCTTGCCCATAAAACCCAACCCATTCGCGGCAGCTGGATCAGCGTTTGGTGGGACGATCGCCGGCATTTCTATTGGAATGATGCCGGCCGCCAGTTCACCGCCAAGCAATGGCAGCTCGCCATCAAGGACGCGGCGGACCTCGGCTTTGAATACCTCGTACTGCTGGCCGTGGCCAAAGGCGGTAAAGCCTTTTATGACACCCCACTATTACCCAAATTGGAAATGGCCTGCGCCGATCCGATTGGCGCCATGCTCAACGGCGCCGATCGCTACGGGGTGAAATTCTTCATCAGCAGCGATTGGTACGGGGAATGGGATTACCGCGCGCTCCTCGCCCCGGACTTAATGGCCAAGCGCTTCCAAATGATGCGCGAATTGGCCGAACGTTACGCCTCCCACCCTAGCTTTTATGGGTGGTACTGGCCAAACGAAGCCTGCCTGTCGCCCTTGTACTCCGATGATTTCATGCGCCACGTAAACGCGTGCTCCCAAGAAGCCCGGCGCTTGACTCCCAAGACCAAAACCTTGATCGCGCCCTACGGCACCCACCAAGCGACCGGGGACGATGCTTATGTCCGCCAGTTGGAACAGCTCGACGTCGACATCATCGCCTATCAAGACGAAGTGGGCTGCCTGCGCATGACGGCGGAGCAGAGCGCGGAGGCATTTAAACGATTGCGGCGCGCCCATGATCGGGTACCCCAACGGGCGCTTTGGGCGGATGTCGAAGTGTTCGCCTGGGAAGGCCCGGCCAACGAACCCAGCAGCCCCTTGATCCCGGCGCCTTTTGAACGCGTGCGCGCGCAATTGGAGGCCGTATCGCCGCACGTCGATAAAATCCTGATTTACCAATACCAGGGGCTCATGAATAAACGCGGGAGCCGCGCTTTCGCGGGCCATCCCCAGTCCCTCCGGTTATACGAGGATTACGTGGCGTACCAAGCGGCCGGGCGAAACAAGATGAGCCCTGACTAGAGACTCCAGGATATGGTTTATCCGATCGTCATCATATTCCGCATGCACACGTGCTTTGGGTCATTAATCATATTCGAATTTAAAGCGCCATTGTCTGGATTAAGTCCTGCATCAACCATAGTGAACCGAAAGGAGAAGGACTAAAAATGGTCTTCCGGCGACCGGCGTTAGTTTCCCATCGCAGAGGTTTAGCTTCTGATTGTCAACCGCGCATCAAGGTCCACGGTCAATAATCAAACACGCTAATCTCCCGGTTTGCTTTTCGCAGCTTCCGGGATAAACCTAAGGCCAGGTTGCGCAACAGCAGAATCTTGATCCGCGGATGGGTTTCGCCCAAACGGTCGAAATCTTCGACCTTTAGCAAATCGCACTCGACCTCCGTATCCGCGGTCACCACGGCTGAACGCGGCGCGCGGTCCAGCATCGCCATCTCGCCAAAGGCCATGCCCGCCGAGAACGTAGCGAGCCGCTTGGCGGCGCCACCCGACAACCGCACGGAAACGCTCGCGCGCCCGCGCGCCAGCAAGAACAGTTCGCCGGCGGGAGCGCCAAATTGAATAATGACCTCGCCCGGCTGGTATTTGCGCCGTTCGAGCAAAGCGCTTGCCACCGCCACCTCCGCTGGCGCAAGTCCCGCGAACGGCTCGTAATTCGCCGGAGCAACGGGCTGACCAGCGTCGCCGGGTTGGCATTCTTCGGCAAGCAAGCAATCCTCGCACCATTCGAGCGCGGCATCGTTATCGTCGAATGCCTGAAAGAGGCTATCGAAGCGCGCTTTCAACTTGGCTTTCAAGTACCGGGCAAGCTGGGGGGCTCGGTCGATATTCGTGAAAAGCATGGGTTTGCCCTGTCCTTGCAGTTTGAGAAGCAATTGATACAGAAGCCGGCTGGCACTCTCGTTGATCGAAAGGACATGCTTCAAATCGAGCACCACGACGCGCAGTCCGGCGAGCGCCGCCATCACCTCATGCAACACAACCTCGGCGGTGGGCATGAACAAGTTGCCTTGCAACTGGTAGACGCGCACCGCCGCGCCGCGCACGCGTAGCGCTTCCGCTTCCGGGGGCGTGCGCACGCGATTCGAATTCACTTCGGCCAGACTGAATTGCAGCCGGATCACCGACTTGCTGGCGTGCGGCGTGTTGAACAAATGGAGATCAAAGTAGCGCGATAGCTCCTCGCACACGCGCAATCCGCGAACGCTGTTGCCGTGGCCGTCAAGCAACGGGGAAAAGACGCCGATGCCCAGCCGACCAGGCAGCACGGCGATCACCCCGCCCGCCACGCCGCTCTTGGCGGGCATGCCCACCCGGTAAAGCCATTCGCCCGCGTAATCGTACATGCCGCACGAGCCCATCACGCTGAGTATGCTCTCCACATACTCGCCGCGGATAGCCTGTTGCCGCGTGAGCGGGTTGACGCCGCGATTGGCCAGGGTCGCCGCCATAACCGCCAATTGCCGGCTCGTGACCGACACGGAGCACTGCTTGAAATACAAATCCACGATCGAATCGGGCGCTTCCGCAAGAATGTCAAAACTGCGTAACATGTGGCCGATGGCCCGGTTGCGATGGCCCGTCTCGCTTTCTGAACGATACACCGCCTCGTCGCAAAACACTTCCTCGCCGGCGTAACGGGAAAACATCTCCAGCATCCGCCGCAATCGCGTTTGCGGGGACTTACCCGCGATGAGCCCCGCGGCGGCAATGGCGCCGGCGTTGATCATCGGATTGCGCGGCCGACCGGTGTTCGCCTCCAGGCTGATGGCATTGAACGCGTCGCCTGTGGGCTCCACACCGATTCGTTTTAGCACTTCCGCCCGGGTGTTGTCTTCCAAAGCCAGCCCATAAACAAACGGTTTCGAAATGGACTGAATGGTGAACGGCTGCCGCGCATCGCCCGCTTCATAAACGTGGCCATCGGTCGTGGCCAAGCTGATGCCAAACCAGCCGGGATTGGCTTTGGCCAGTTCGGGGATGTAAGTAGCCGCTTTCCCTTCGTCCAAATCCAGATAGCGGCCATGTAGCTCTTGAAGATAATCTTGGATGGGTGAGGCAGCGGCGCTCGCACACCCCGCAATCATAGTGTCTTTTATTGTTTGTATAAGCATTTTTAATACTTAAAGCAGTAAACATGCCAAACGTCGAACACCGCAACAAAATGAAAAAAACTCTATGTAAGAGCGGTCAGTCCGTTCACCACTCAGCCTTGCGATTTTTCAGCCAACCTGTTCAATTTCTTGCTGGCTGGTCAAAATCCGGCCGACTGGGGAGTTTAAAGTAAAACCAGCCAATTCAGCCCGCTCCGTTCCATGGTTTTAGGTCGTTCCCGCTTTGGGGATGGACTGCTAAGTGATAAAACCGATGGCATGTGCCACTAAAATCAGCAACCCTAGAGCAATAATTGGATTTTAATATAGTTAAAACGGCTCCTCCCCATTACATTTTAAGCATTGAACCCAACTTTCCATTTGATCAACAACGACTTCAAACAATTCATTATCCACCACATGTCGGAATATTATTACGATGTATAATCGGCGTAACGCCAAACACAAGCTGATATTATTTGATAGTATGTAGTAATATTTACCACAAACTTTCATTTCCAAGGTTAAATTGGCGTATTCCACATTTCCATCCCGATGCATGAATCCATTCGTATCGTGGCCAAGGTTAACGTCGCAACTCTGGCTGTCCTAACCCACTTACTGTTACGCCTTCTGGAAACCGTCCGCCGCGCCATTGTTTTTCCGACCGACTCTCGGACCCAATCGCCGCTTTCCAAGGCGGCCCGTAACTGCGCCAAGCCGAGAATTGGGGCGCGATTTGGCCGGTCGATCCAATTGCCCGGCCACTGAGACTCCGGCACGCCATCGACTGCGCCCCCGCGATGTCGAACGGGCCTACAAGCAAGCTTTTGAACGGGCGATACGTCAGGACCGCTCATTGCTAGCGATGCCCCATCATGCTAGCGATGCCCCATCACAACCGTTCTGGACTAGCCGAAGGCAACCACCTAGGACTACCTGTAGGCCAAGGGCTCTAGCGTGAGGGGTAGGTTGGTTGACCATCGAACATCGACGAGGGAGGAGCCCCGCCCTAGCCTCTATCAACAGCTATGGTTCGGTCCGCTCAAACGCCCCCTTTCCTCAGCCGCCCGGCTGGCCGAAGGTGCCGTAAGTGTGGTTAAGAAAAGGATCAAGGATCGCAAAATATTCTTATAATAAGGCGGTAACGATGTTTTTACCCCTTAATAACAGGGAAGTTCCGTTACCAAAGCGTATTTCGCATAAAAATCTCGACGCGCACCGTTAGTTTTTATACTCTGTTGGGTAATAAGCCAATTTGCTACCCGCTCTCATCAGCATGTTTTGTGCTGACCGGAGTGGATTAGAATATAATATAACCTTTACAACCACGCCCAAATTGGCTTGTAGAAACCTATGAGGAACAAATTACCCTACTTATGCGCCATTGGCCTGCTATCAGCAGGCACCGCGATGGCGGGATCTTATTCGAATAGTTTAACTAATTCAACTATAACCGATTACACCATCGCCCAGTCTGGCACGCTGGCGGATGGCTCTGATTGGGCGCCAATAATAACTTCTCAGGGGTTGTATTTAACGACCAATTACGGCGGACTTCTGGGATCGATCGTGCTTCCCGATCTAGACAGCCAGCAAGTAATTCAAAGTTTCACCGCCAAATTTCAGTTATTGCTTGATGGCGCGGCGGACGGCTTCGCCTTTGCGTTTGGCCCTGACATAACCGACTCCGTGGGCACGTTCCAAGAAATTGGGCCGAGCATGCCCAGTGGCGGTTTGACGGTTGCCTTCGACCTCTACAATAATGGCACTGTTAACGATATCGCGGACTTCATCGGCGTCAGCGTCTACATGTACGATGCCGTTAATTCCGCCAGCGTCGAATATGGCGCCTACCCCATGACGCTCTCCAGCACCGATTGGAAAGACGTCACGATCCAGCTCAATCGCAATGGCACGCTGGACTTGACGTATGGCGGAACGACGATTTACAGCGGTTTCTCCTTGCCGGGCTTCACGGATGTGTACGGCCAGTTTGCCTTTGGCGCCCGCACGGGGGGATCCTCCGCCAATCAAGCCATTCGCAACTTGTCGATTACCACCACACTCAAAGCAAGTGATCTGACGGCATCCATTACGACCCAACCGGCCAGCGTCACGGTCATTGAGCGCGGCGCGGCCTCGTTCAAAGTAGGTTTCGACGGCACGCCGCCGTTCACTTTCCAGTGGTACAAAAATGGCACCGCCGTTGCGGATGCGACCAACTCGGTGCTAGCCTTATCCAACATCTCGGCGGTAGATAACAACGCCACCTTTAAGTGCGACGTAGCTAACAGTTTAGGCACAGTCACTTCCTCAACCGCCACCTTGTCGGTCACGGCCGACACTGTCGCGCCCACAGTAGTTAGCATCACGAGCGCCCTGGATCTGACCACCGTGACCTTGGTCTTCTCGGAAGCAGTCACGACCGCGACTGCGGAGAAAATTTCCAACTACGCCTTTGACAACAACTTGTCGATCACGTCGGCCAGCTTGGATACCAACACCTATACGACCGTGGTACTGACCACCAGCGCGCAGACGCCCAACAAGACCTACACCTTGACCATCAACGGCGTCAAAGACACGTCGTACGGGGCGAATCCCGTCGCCGCTGGCACCAAAGTGTCGTTCCTGAGCCAATCGTTGAAAGTCGTGGGCGCGGGGGCCATCCAGAAAAACGGCAGCAGCACGTATGACCTTGGGGTTTCGTTCAACATGCCTTATGATGAGGCTTCAGCCAAAACCCTGGCCAATTATACCCTCTCGGGAGGCACGGCCTCGGCGATTACCGCCTGGGCGGATGGCTACGGCGTCGTCCTCACCACGAGTGGATTGGCTAAAAACACCGATTACACCGTGGTCGTTTCAGGGGTGAAAGACAAGCAAGGCAACCTTATCGAACCCTCGACCACTACCTTCCGGGTCTCCGCGTTGCAGTGGGGAGTAGTGGGCGCCAACACTCTCGGCTTAGGCAATGGCGTTGTCGGAGTGGGCACCAATGGGTTTGACGTCTACAGCGACGGCAGTGGTGAGTGGGGCACTTATGATGAAGCCACCTTGGTCTATGAAGAGATTACCGGTGACTTTGACAAGCGCTTGCGCGTAGAATTTCAGGACTCCTCCAGCCAATGGGCGCGGGCGGGCTTGATCGCGCGCGATGTCACTAACTTTGGGGTCGATAGCGCCACTCAAACCGGCACGGCCACCGAGTATCCTTACGATGGCAAAGCCGGGCGCTATCAAAAAGTGCATGTCAATCCCGTGCTCACCGCCATGGGCACCGCGGGCAACAACACTTGGGAAGGCAATCGCCGCACCATCACAGGCGGCCCGACCACGACCGCTGGTGGCGGGGGCACCCCGGCCTATCCCAATGCCTGGTGCCGCCTTAAGCGCGAAGGCCAAACCTTCTCCATCTATCGCAGCGATGACGGCGTGAACTGGACCTTGAATGGCACCACCACTTGGCCGGACTCGGCGGACACCGCCAACACCTTGATGCCCGACAAGCTCTACGTCGGTATCGATTACTCCCCGGAAGAGGGCAATGTCACTGACGCCGCGCTCCAGCGCGTGTTTGTAGCCAAATTCCGCGATTACGGCGACACCCCCACAGCCACAAAGCAACCGGCCGAATTGGGGACGACGGTCAATGGTTTCCAAGATGATTTCACCAGCGCCACACGCGATCCGAATTGGGTGGCGGTCGGACCTTCCGGCGACACTTATTTGCAGGGGGATGGCGTCCTGAAGGCGTTTGCCTCTACGGGCGATCCCAATCACCTACTCTACATGGGCTCGGGCGCCAGTAATACCGTCAACGAAGTCCTCGCCCGCATTCGAGTGGTCAACTTTAGCAGCGGCGATCCCGCCCGCGGCGGCATCGCGGTCAATGTCAGTTCGAACGTCACCAGTCATCTGGGCACCTGGACCGGCATCAATCTGAACTATCGCAATACGTCGGAGGGCACACCCGCCACGGTCGTCCACTTAAAACTGCTGGATGACCTCCGCCAATGGGGGCCTCAAACCACCTTCGCCTGGACGAATAACGTATGGTATTGGATGCGCCTGCGGCAGGAAGCGAAAATGGATGGCACCAATTCGGTCTTCGCCAAGGTTTGGGCGGCCGACGGCGCCACCGCCGAGCCCTCGGATTGGCAGTTGAAATGGGCGGATTCCTCGCTCAGTACGCCGCAACATGGCGGCTTCGCGGGCATCACCGGTTGCAGCGGCGACGGCACGGGCCAACTGGAAGTGGACTATGTGCTGATCAAGTCGCCTAGCTTGCCGAGTATCAAGGTCGCGTTCGATGCGACCGCGCCGAGCGCCGCCACCGTGCCAATCTTCACCGGCATCACCGGCGCCGCCAATGGTACCGCCGTAACCGTGAACTGGTTCGGCAAATCCACCCTTCAGTCGTCCACCAGCCTCAATGGCACGTGGACCGACCACACGAACCTGCCGCCGTGGAAATTGACCGGCACGAACCTCGTGCCGCAAAACTTCTTCCGGTTGAAGCAATAAGCGTCTCCTTTCAAAGTCAAGAGGCCGGGCGACAGCCCGGCCTCTTTGTTGCGTTGAAAGCCTGATAAAAGGGCAGAAATCAACCTCATGGTCAGCTCGGAAAAGCGGTCCGGCAGCGCCCGTCAGGAAGCCCGCACCCCAGGCCATCTCCACCCCGGTTTTCGTCTTTGGCTTTTTCGTTTCCTGGTGGTAATCGGCTTGCCATGCTTGCTATTAGCGGGCCTGGAGGGTTCCTTGCGCTTAGCAGACTACGGCTACCCCACGACTTATTTTATCCCAAAACAAATCGATGGTCAGGCCGTACTCGTTGAAAATAGCCAATTTGGGTGGCGGTTTTTTCCGCCCGCCATCGCCCGCACTCCACCACCTACCGTAATGTCGGCCGAGAAGCCCACGGGCCAATTTCGGATCTTTCTATTTGGCGAATCGGCCGCCATGGGCGATCCCCGGCCCGCCTTCGGCGTGGGCCGGTATTTAGAAGTTTTATTGAATGAACGTTTCCCCGGGACGCGCTTTGAAGTGGTAGGTGTGGCGATGACGGCGATTAATGCCCACGCCATGCCGTCCATCGCCCGCGAGTGCGCCCGCTATCAGGGCGACTTTTGGATCGTTTACGCGGGTAATAACGAAATGGCCGGCCCCTTCGGAGCCAACACGGTTTTCGGCCCGCAAACCCCGTCGGCGGCGTTTGTGCAGGGGTATCTGGCGATCCAGCGCACCCGGCTTGGCCAATGGCTGGTTTCGCAATTCCGTCGCCTGGGAAGCCCGGCTTCCACCCCGGAGAGTTGGGGCGGTTTGAAAATGTTCCGCGAAAATCAGCTGGCTCCCCATGATCCCCGCAAGGCGCGGGTGGAACAAAATTTTCATCGAAATCTGGAGTCTCTTATCCTAGTCGGCCAGCGAGCGAAGGTGCCCATCCTGCTCTGTGGCATGGCGGTCAATTTGAAAGATTGCGCGCCCTTCGCTTCGCTGCATAGCCCGCCGCTAAAGGGCGAGGCCCTGGCGCGCTGGCAAACCATGTTTCAGGCGCTGATCACAAATGCGGCGCCCCAGAATTGGGATACCTCGGCGCTGCTCGCTCTGGACCAGCAAAGCCCCGGCTATGCGGAATTACACTACCGGCTAGGACAAAGTTACTTGGCGACCACCAACCCGGCGAAAGCCTGGGCGCATTTCCGCCAAGCCAGGGATTTCGACGCGCTACCCTTTCGGGCGGATTCAGCCATCAACGCCATCGTCGCGGAAACGGCGGCCCGCCACGCGGGCAACGGAGTTGATTACCTGGATGCGGAAAAGGTCCTGGCGGAGGCCAGCCCGGCCAGGATTCCCGGACGGGAGTTTTTCCTGGAGCACGCGCACCTGAATTTCACGGGTAATTACATCCTGGCCCGAGCCATGGCGGAGCAAATTCGCGCGCGACTGCCCGCCGCCATCACCAGCCCGACCGCCGCGGAGTGGGCGGACGCGGAGGTTTGCGCCGCGCGCTTGGGCTTGACCGATTGGAACCGCGTGTCCGCCATGGAGGATATCGCCAAGCGGCTGGCCGACGCGCCTTACCTCGATCAGTGCGATCACGCCGTCCAAAACCAGGCGTTCTTAGGCCAGCTAGCGGATCTGAAAAAGCGGCTCTCCGCCGGCGCCGCGGCCGCGGCCCGCCAGGTTTACGAAACCGCGATCCAGCGCCGCCCACAAGACCATTGGCTGCGTCATAATTACGCCGAATTCCTTGCGGCCACCGGCGATGGGGTCGCTGCCACCGCGCAAATGAGCCAGGTGCGCGCCCTCATCCCCCATCATTATATGATTTACATCCAATTGGGTCGGCTGCTGGCGCGCCAAAACCAACTGAGCCAAGCCCAAAAGATCTTGTTCCAAGCCATCCCCATCAGTCCCACCCGTGAAGAAGCCTATTTGGAGCTAAGCTATGTGGAAGCCGCCCAAGGTCAGCTGGAGGCCGCGCTGCACCATCTGGATGTGGCGCAACGTTTCCGACCAAGCGATGCGCAGGTGCCCTTGCGGCGCGCCGATATCCTGGCGGCCCATAAAAAACGGCCGGAAGCCATTCTCAGTCTGCGTGAAGCGATCCGACTCCGGCCCGCCGCTTGGGAAATCCACTACCGGTTGGCGGTCGAATTGGCGGCTGACGAGCAAACGCCGGCGGCTCAGACTGAATTCGAAACGGTGTTACGCTTACGGCCGGATCACGTTTTAGCCCGGCTTAACCAAGGCAATATGTTAGCCCGTCAAAACCGCTACGACGAAGCCCGGGCTTGCTTTGAGGAGGCCTTGCGATTGGAGCCAAGCAATGAAAACGCGCGAAAACTGCTCCGGCAACTTGAGCGGGTCATACGCCAATAAGGCGCCCCTTATATTGGAGTCGCTTTTCCTGATTGAATGGCTTTAAATCCATTGAATTCCAACGCATGCAACGAGCGGCCCATTTCCTAAGGAGTTCCTCCCGACGTTCGCGTCGGCGGCTACTTTGCCCGTTACTCTGCTGGTTGTGCTTTTTGTGGTCGACTAGCCTGCCCGCCGAATCGTGGCAAACCGGGCCGGGTTTCCGGTATGCGCCCCTGCCCGTGCCTGCCACTGGGAAAACGGGATTTAGCCGATTGCCGACGGCTCAAACCGGCTTAAATTTCACCAATACGCTGCCCGAAGCCCGCTTTTTGACCAACCAAATCCTACCCAATGGCTCCGGCGTGGCCGCGGGCGACATCGATCGTGATGGCTGGTGCGACCTCTTTTTTTGCGGTTTGGGCGGCGGCAGCCGCCTGTTCCGCAATCTCGGAAACTGGAAGTTCGAGGATATCACCGCCCAAGCCGGCGTGGGTTGCCCGGATTTGGATGCCACCGGAGCGCTTTGGGCCGATGTGGATGGCAATGGCAGCTTGGATTTGCTGGTGAGTTCTATCGGCGGTGGCACCCGGCTTTTTCTTAACGATGGCAAGGGCCATTTCACCCGCGACGCGCAAACCCTCAATGCCGGCAACGGCGGCACGTCACTAGCCCTGGCGGCCCCATTCAATCCGGACCGGCTGGCCCTGTATCTGGCCAACTACCGGGTTTCAACCTTGATGGACGCGCCGGGAACGCGGTTTAATATTAAAATGGTCAATGGCGAACCCGTGGTGGCCTCAATCGATGGCAAGCCCTTGACGGATCCCGAATGGACCAACCGATTCCGGTTCAAGTTTGGCACCCCGGGAAGCGGGCGCATGACTTTTGGTCGCGAGGAACTGGGTCAGCCCGATGCTTTTTATAATATCGACCGCCAAGGCCGTTGCGAGCGGGTGTCCTGGACGGGCGGGACTTTCCTGGATGAAACCGGCCAACCGCTCACGCAACCGCCCTTCGATTGGGGCTTGTCGGTGATGTTCCGCGACTTCAACGGCGACGGCTTGCCCGACTTGTATATTTGCGACGATTTCAACTCGCCGGACCGCTTTTGGCTCAACGATGGCCACGGCCATTTCCGGGCGGCGCCCAAGCTGGCCTTGCGCTGTTCCAGCCTTGCGGCCATGGCCGTGGATGTCGCGGATTTAAACCGGGATGGACACGACGATTTCATGGTTGTCGACATGCTTAGCCGAGAGCATCGCCGTCGGTTGACCCAGCGCAACATGCTGCGCTCGGATGCGGCCCAGGCGTCGGAAATCGCTAGCCGCCCGCAATACCCCCGCAACACCTTGTTCATGAACCGCGGGGACGGCACGTACGCCGAAATCGCCCAATATGCCGGGGTGGACGCCAGCGAATGGTCTTGGGGACCGCTGTTTATCGACGTGGATTTGGATGGCTACGAGGATTTGCTCGTGCCCAACGGCTTTGAGCGGGACAACATGAACGTGGATATCCAAAACCGGATCAAGCAAGCCCACGCGGGCAAAGTTACCACCCGCGAAGAACTGGCCTTGCGCCGGCTGTTCCCTCGGTTGGCCACCGAAAACCTGGCGTTCCATAATCGCGGTGACTTCCGTTTCGAAGAGACCAGCCAAGCTTGGGGATTCAACACGCCGACGATCTCCCAAGGCGCTTGCCTGGCGGACTTGAATAACGATGGCGGCCTGGATGTAATCGTCAACAATATGAACGATGCCGCCGGCCTGTATCGAAACGACGGGCTCGCGCCCCGGCTCGCCGTGCGGCTCAAAGGTCTGCCGCCGAATACGCAGGGAATTGGCGCCAAAATCACCGTAGCGGGCGGGCCGGTCACCCAAAGCCAGGAAATGGTGATCGGCGGCCGCTATCTATCGTGCGATGAATGCCTGCGCGTGTTTGCCGCCGGCACGTTGACCAACCGGTTGCGCATCGAAGTGGCTTGGCGCTCCGGTAAGCACAGTGAGATCGGCGAAGCGCTGCCCAATTGCCTCTACGAAATCGATGAAGCTGGCGCCATTACCGTCCCGGCCGCCACTCCCCCCCCTCCAGCGCCCCCCATGTTTGAGGATGTCAGCGATCATCTGAGCAACCGGCACCAAGCAGCGGCCTTCGACGACTTTGAACGGCAACCGCTTCTGCCTAAGCAACTGAGCCGTGGCGGCCCGGGCGTCTGCTGGTGGGATCTGGACGGCGACGGCCGGGATGATTTGGTGGTGGGCGCCGGCAAGGGCAGCCCCTTCGGCTGGCTCCGCAACGATGGCCAAGGCGGCTTCGACCGCCGGCCAGCCGACGCCTGGCCGTTGGCGGCGAATCGGGAACAAACCGCCTTGGTCGGCTGGCAACCAGGCGCCATTTTAGCGGGCAGCGCCAATTACGAAGATGGGCTGGAGTCCGGCGGCGCGGTTCATTTGTACTCAAGAGCCAGCAGCCAAGCCTTCGAGCTGGCAAGCGCCTGGGATGCGAGCGCCGGACCAATGGCGGTGGCCGATTATGATGGCGATGGCGCGTTAGATCTCTTTGTTGGCGGCCGGGTCAAAGCGGGGTGCTACCCAGCCCCAGCCAGCTCGCGACTCTACCACCAGCAAAACGGTAAACTCGGGTTGGACGAGGCTAACAGCGCCAAGCTGCGGGAAATCGGGCTGGTCAGCGGCGCCGTGTGGAGCGATTTGGATGGCGATGGCTGGCCCGATCTGATCCTCGCCTGTGAATGGGGGCCGATTCGAGTATTCCATAATACCCACGGAGTATTGCGCGAAATCACGCGGGAACTAGGCTTGGATCAATACTCGGGCTGGTGGAATGGGGTCAACACGGGCGATTTCGATGGCGATGGCCGCCTAGATATCGTCGCCTCGAACTGGGGCCAAAACAGCAAATACGAGCGTCATCGCGAGAAACCCTTGCGGATCTATTATGGCGACTTCAATAACGACGGTGGCATGACGTTTCTGGAAAGCTATTTCGAGCCGGCGATGAATCGATACGTACCACTGCGCATGCTCGATACGGTCACCCGAGCAATGCCCTTCCTAGCCGAGCGTTTCCCCACGCATCAATCGTGGGCCGAAGCTTCGATCGACCTGGCCATCCAGGACCGGGATGCCAAAGCGGGCTTTGGCGAAGCGAATTGGCTCGAAACTACCCTATTTCTAAATCGGGGCAACCGGTTCGAGGCTCGGATTCTCCCGTTTGAAGCCCAATTATCGCCCGCCTTCGCGGTGTGCGTCGCTGATTTTGATGGTGACGGGCGGGAAGATGTTTTTCTCAGCCAGAATTTTTTCGCGGTGGATAGCGACACCTCACGTTACGACGCCGGGCGCGGTTTGCTGCTACGAGGCGATGGCCAAGGAGGATTCCGCGCGGTGCCGGGCCAAGAAAGCGGTATAAAAATCTATGGCGAACAGCGTGGGGCGGCGGTGGCCGATTATGATGGCGATGGCCGAGTCGACTTGGTGGTGGCGCAGAATCAGGCGGAGACCCAGTTGTTTCACAATATCCAAGGGAAGCCGGGTTTACGCGTCATTTTGCGGGGGGCTGAGGGCAATCCCAGGGGGATCGGCGCGCGACTGCGCCTCAAGTGCGGAGGCCAACCGGGCCCCGCGCGCGAAATTCATGGGGGCTCGGGCTATTGGTCCCAAGACAGCGTTATTCAAGTCCTAGCCACTCCGGCGCCACCCACGCAATTGTGGATTCGCTGGCCCGGCGGCTTGGAGCGAACTTATGATGTGCCCGCTGGCGCCCAGGCGATCCAAGCGGGGATCGATGGCCAACTTAATTAAGCATGACGGGCAATTTCATGAACCCAGCCAGGCAACAGCGGCGAGCGCTGACACTCGCGCCAACACTCAATCCCCACCGGGGTTCCCGCCGTGACGCGCGCGGCCCTTTACGGCCCAGACGCGCGGGCCGGGCTGGCCTTTTCGACTCGCCAACCGGCTGGAGCATACTGGTTCTGTTTGCGTGGGTTTGCCTGGCGCAAGCCGCCTCGCCGCCTCCGCTCAGCTGGGAGACTGGCCAAGGATTCCGTAGCGCCAGCCTTCCCCGGCCCGCTGTCGGGCGGGCGGGCTTCACGGATTTGCCTCCCAGCGCCACCGGGATTGTTTTCACTAACTACTTATCCCGCACCCATGCGGCGCTTAATCAGATTCTACTCAACGGCTCCGGCGTGGCGGCCGGAGATGTGGATGGCGACGGCTGGTGCGATTTATTCTTTTGCGCCATCGATGGGCCGTGCGCTTTGTACCGCAATTTGGGCGGCTGGAAATTCCAGGATATTACCGCCGAGGCTGGCGTTGCGTGCGCCGGCCAGAACTCGACCGGCGCCCTGTTGGCGGACGTGGATGGGGACGGCGATCTGGACTTGTTGGTCAATGGTGTCGGCGGTGGCACCCGGCTGTTTCTCAACGATGGCCAAGGCCATTTCAACGAGTCCACCAACTCCGGGTTAACTCGTTTGTACGGCAGCATGTCCATGGCCCTGGCGGACATTGATGGGGATGGCGATCTGGATCTCTATGTCGCCAATTACCGAACCACCACCATCCGCAGTACGGGGTATGAAGTTATCAATGTCAATGGCCGCCGCATGCTTCGGCCCGAGGACCGAGATCATTTGTACGTCACCCCGGACGGATTCCTGCGCGAGCATGGCGAAGTGGATATGCTCTATTTGAATGATGGCCACGGGCATTTCCAACCGGTCTCCTGGACCGATGGACGTTTCAAGGACGCCACCGGCAAGACTTTGGACACGCCGCCCCGGGATTGGGCGCTTTCGGCCGTGTTCCGCGATATGAATGGCGACGGGGTCCCCGACATTTATGTCTGCAACGATTTTTGGAGCCCCGACAAAATCTGGATCAACGACGGCCAGGGAAATTTCACCGAACTCCCCCGGGAAGCCATGTCGTGCACGAGCACGTTTTCCATGTGCATGGACTTTGCCGATATCAACCGAGACGGCCTGGACGATTTTTTGGTGTTAGACATGCTCAGCCCCGTGCATGCGCGCCGCCTGACGCAAACCATCATGTTTGGACTGGCACCCTGGCCCGCCGGTTTTAATCCCATCCGTCCACAAGTCACTCGCAACACCGTCTTTTTGAACCGGGGCGACGGTACTTACGCTGAGATTGCGCAACTGAGCGGCCTCGAGGCTACCGAGTGGTCCTGGTGTCCCATCTTTCTCGATGTCGATTTGGATGGATATGAAGATCTACTCGTGGCCACCGGCAACCTGTTCGACACGCAAGACCAGGACGCGGAAACCAGAATCAAGGCCAAAGGACCTTGGCCGCGCAGCCAAGTCCCTTTCAAGCTCTGGATGTATCCACCACTGGCGCTGCCCAAGCTGGCTTTTCGCAATCATGGCGACCTCACGTTCAAAGACATGAGTGAAACCTGGGGATTCCATTCCACAGGCGTCGCCCAAGGCATGTGCTTGGCCGACCTGGATAACGACGGGGATTTGGATGTAATCGTCAACCACTTGAACGGCGCGCCTGGCATTTTTCGCAACGAAAGCCCCCGACCGCTCGTCGCGGTGCGCTTGAAAGGCCAAAGCCCCAATACCCGGGGCATTGGAGCCAAACTAACGCTACGCGGCGGGGCCGTGCCGACGCAAAGTCAGGAAATGATGTGCGGCGGCCGGTACCTCTCGAGCGATGAAAACCTGCGTGTCTTCGCGGCCGGCACCCCCACGAACGACCTGAGCCTTCAGGTCCGCTGGCGGAGCGGAAAACAGAGTATCCTTCGTCAGATCCAAGCGGACCGGGTTTATGAGGTCGACGAGGCGGATGCCACCGCGGCGGCGATGGAAAAGCCAGCCCCCCAGAAAACGCTGTTTGTGGACCAAAGCGACCGGCTGCGGCACACCCATGCGCAGGAATTTTTCGATGATTTTGCGCGCCAACCATTGATGGCGAATAAATTGAGCCAATCCGGGCCGGGGGTCTGCTGGTTTGACGCGGATGGCGATGGCTGGGAAGACTTAATTATTGGGGGCGGCCGTGGCAGCCAAATGGCGGTTTTTCGCAACGATGGTCAGGGCGGTTTTACCCGGGTCGTAACGACAGCCCTCAGCGAACCATTGCTCCAATCGCAAACGTCTATCCTCGGGCTGCGCGTCGGGGAAGGCTCTCCTGCGCTGCTGGCCGGTTCCTCGAATTATGCCGACGGTTCCAGCGACACCGCTTCCGTCCGCCTTTACGACACTAAAACCGGCCGCTTCACGGACGCAATTCCCGGTTGCGCCGCCACCACCGGTCCGCTGGCCCTAGCGGATGTACGGGGAAGCGGCGGACTGGATTTATTTGTCGGCGGACGGGTGACGCCAGGCCGCTACCCGGAGCCGGTTTCCTCGCGCTTGTTCCACTATGAGGGCGGGCAATTCAAGCTCGATCCCGAAAACACCCAAGCCTTGGCCAACGTTGGCATGGTCAGTGGCGCTGGGTTCAGCGATTTGGACGGGGACGGCTGGCCGGAGCTTTTGCTGGCCTGCGAGTGGGGGCCGATCCGTATCTTCCATAACAACCACGGACGCTTGAGCGAGACCACCGCCCAATTGGGTCTGGACCGCTACACCGGTTGGTGGAATGGCATCGCGGTGGGGGATTTCGACAACGATGGGCGGATGGATATCATGGCCGCCAATGGGGGCAGAAACACCCCAGTCGAATCTCATCGCGCCCAGCCTTTGCGCCTATTTTACGGGGACTTCAACAACTCGGGCGGGATAGACTCCGTGGAGGCATTTTTCGACGTGGATTCGGGCAAACTCGTCCCTGAACGGCCCTTTGAAAGCTTGGCGAACGGCTTGCCCTTCATTCGAGAGCGTTTTGACACCCACCAAGCTTACGCCACAGCCAGCGTGCGGGAGATCTTGGGCGATACCTTTCGCGTAGCGAAAGAGCTTTCCGCGACGACCCTGGAATCCATGGTATTCCTGAATCGAGGCGACCATTTTGAAGCGCGCCCCCTCCCCCTGGAGGCGCAGTTCGCGCCCGCGTTTGGCATCTGCGTGGGCGATGTGGATGGCGATGGCCGCGAAGATATTTTCCTTAGCCAGAATTTCACCGCCATTCAGCCGCTGAATTCGCCTTGTGACGCCGGGCGTGGGCTATGGCTGAAAGGCGATGGCCGGGGCGGTTTTCAGCCCCTGGCCGGCCAGGACACCGGCATTAAAATCTATGGCGAGCAACGGGGCTGCGCGCTGGCGGATTTCGATCACGACGGGCGGGTGGATTTAGTGGTGGCGCAGAATTCCGGGCCCACGCGGCTATTCCACAACCTCGGGGCTAAGCCGGGCTTGCGAGTGCGGCTTACGGGGCCGCCAGGAAATCCGCGGGCGATTGGCGCGACTATGCGGCTCATCAGCGGGGCGGTTTCCGGTCCAGCCCGGGAAATCCATGCGGGTTCAGGCTATTGGTCGCAAGACGCCGCCGTCCAGGTGTTAGCGGCACCCGTAGCGCCGACTGCACTCCACATTCGCTGGCCAGGCGGGGCGTGCGCCACTAACGCCATTACGGTTGGCACTCGCGAAATCTCGGTCAGTTGGAACGGAGTCAATGAGTCCAAATAACTCTGTAGATACGGCTATCCAGAAACCCACCGGGCGGTAAATCCGGCGATCTTTCGCACTAATCAACTCCACCTAAGCACCGTCTCTTTTCAGGCGTTTGGCGGTTCTGAGGTTGCCTCGAAATGGCGGACAGAGAAACGGGCTATAGTGCAACCTGAAAATCATCAAAGAAAACTCTAATAAACCGCGGGCCCAATTCGATGAAACGTTCAAACGCGAAGCCGTCCGGAACTGGCTGGCTAGCGGCAAGTCGGGGGGAGTAATCGCCCAGGAGCTCGGAATTAGTTCCCAACTGCTCTATGCTTGGCGGAAGCCTTTTGCTCCGGCTGGCGCTGGGGGGAGGGCGACGGCCGGAGCCAAACCCGGCTCAGCCGCTGATCTGCAATCCCAGTTGGACGCCGCCCGCCGGGAATTGGCCCACGTGCGGGAACAGCGGGACATTTTAAAAAACGCCCAACATGTGCACTCTTTGCCGGGACGAAAGACCGATGCCGGGGATGCCGAATGGCTGGGCGATTTGCTACGGCACGGTTTGTTAAAAGCCAGCTACGTTCCCGCCCGCTGGCAACGGGAGCTGCGGGAACTGGTTCGCTACCGCCGTAATCTCACTCAACGCCGGGTGCAAGTGGTTAACGAGCTGCACAAGACTTTGGAATTGGCCAATATCAAACTCGCCTCGGTGGTGACGGATATTATGGGGGTAAGCGCCCTCGATATGCTCCAGAATTTGATTGCAGGCCAAGGCACGCCAGAGTCACTCAGCGAATTGGGGCGTGGCTCTTTACGAAAAAAGAAAGACGCCTTATGCCAAGCATTGAGTGGGCGCGTGCGGGATCATCACCGATTGATTTTGAGTCAGCATTTGGCCGAAATCAGCGGCTTGGAGGAAGACATCGAGGCCATCAGTGTGGAAATCGTTCAGCGGACCCAAAAATACCAAGAACTTATTCAACGGTTGGACGATATTCCTGGCATCAATCGGCGAATTGCCGAAGTGATCATCGCGGAAATGGGAATCGACACCAAAGTGTTTGGGGATAATCCCCAGCGTGCGATGGCTTGGGCGGGGGTCTGTCCCGGCAATAATGAAACGGGCGGCAAACGGCGGCGCGCTAAAGTTCGGCCAGGGAATGTGACGCTGACGACGACCGCCGTGGAAGCCGCGCTGGCGGCGATTCGCACCAAGAAGACCTACTTTCGCAGCCTGTATCAGCGGCTGGCCAGCCGAAGAGGACATAAACGGGCGGTTGTGGCGGTAGCACACGCTATCCTTAAGCCCGTGTTTATGATGATTCTTCGCGGCACGTCCTATCAGGACCTTGGGCTGGATTACTTTGATCGATTACGCCCGAAAGTGGTGGTGCAACGTTTAACCAAACGTCTCCACCAATTAGGCTTCGAAGTGGAACTAAAGCCAAAAGCATTGCCGACGTAAGCGCGGGTCAGTTTTCAGGGTAAACCTTGGGCATCCTCTCCGAACTCCCAACG
>DBTJ01000138.1 GCA_002306985.1 Verrucomicrobia bacterium UBA1319 | reverse complement strand
TGCCAGCGGGCGGTCCTCGCAACGGACATGGATTTCCGGCGAAGCTCCCCGGAGGGAAAAACCATCGAGTGCCAAGAGAAACATGTACGGCGGGGGATTGATCGTGCGCGCGGCGCGATACACTTCGAGCGGGGTTGCTTGGATCGGGGTGGAAAAACGCTGCGACCCCACCACCTGGATGATATCCCCGGCGGTAATGTATTTCTTGGATTTGACGACATTCTCCAAAAACACTTCCTTGGGTAAATTCGATTTGAACGGAATTTCGGGTGGATCATCGGGCAGGGTGACCGGATGATGTTCCAATGGTTGTTCCAACCGTTGCAGCAAGATTTCGATGTCGCGCACGGCTTCCTCATACGCGCTCATGGGGGCCTGGCCTTCCGCCACCGGAGCATTCACCAAAATCGTGATCGTCTGGCTTACCCGGTCGAAAACCAAGAGTTTATCCGCGATGAGAAACGTCATCACAGGCGTGCGCAACTCGTCTTTCGCGGGTTTGGGAACCACGGGTTCGACGTCGTGGATGAACTCGTAACCAATGAAACCGATGGCGCCGCCGGTGAAACGGGGCAAGCCGGGAACGTTCACCGGGCGGTACCGGCTCATGAGCCGCTCGACCACTTCCAGACCATCCTTGACTTCACCCGGACCCGTTTTTTTGGCGGGGCCGACTACCGTAAAAGCCTCGCGCACCCGGCCCTGCTCCAACACCTCGACCCGGTTGCCAATTTGTCGCATGACAGCCCGGGGGCGGCTACCCACGAAGGAATAACGGCCCAAGTGCTCACCGCCCTCCACGGACTCGAAAAGAAAGGATTCGCCCTGGCCACGCAGTTTTTGATAGGCCGAAAGCGGGGTCTCAAAATCCGCGAGGATGCGTCGGCACACGGGGATCAGGTTGCCATCACGGGCCAGTCTCACAAACTCGTCAAGCGTAGGATAGTACATGGAGTGAATAGGGGTTATTAATTCGCGCGCCCTGAATCGTTAAGGAGCCGCCGCCAATTCCCGAGCGTGCCGCCGGATTTTCCAAAAGGAAAGCAGATTATAAAACACCACCGCCACCGCGTAGACTACGGTGCCAGCGCCAATCGCAAACGGAACGGGGAGATTGCCGCAATACCAAACCAAGGCGCCTCCCACCCCGGCAAACAGGGCGGCTTGGGCAAACAAGCAGAACAAAAAAAGCCCGGCCGGGGCTTCGGCGATCCGATCGGACATCCAATGAATATACCGCTCCTCGCCCAGGGAACGCATGAGCCAGGCGGACTGGAAATTGCGGGCGGCCACCAACAAGCTGGTGGTGGTAAACATGATGGTGACCATCGGCCACCGGGCCACGGCGGCGCATATGACCACGTTGAGTAAAATGCCCCATTTCCATCCGAGCCGACGGGCCAGCGGGTTCGCTTCCAACCGCAGATTAGGCGTCGCCACCCAGGTGCTGAGAAAATCCATGGCCCGCGCCACCACTAACACCCCGCATAGGATGCCGTAAGCTGGGCTGCCAAAGGGGATTAACTCCGCGTCCATTTATTTTTTTCCGTAAATCTGCTCGGGCGTCGCCAACCGTTCAGCGTTCACAGTGATCGCATCCCCATGCACGCCCACCGATCGGAAGAAACAAGAGCGATACCCTTCGTGGCAGGCCGGACCGGTCTGATCCACTTTCACCAGCAACACATCGGCGTCGCAATCGAAGCAGATATCCTTGACCACTTGAAAATGGCCGCTGCTTTCGCCTTTCATCCAGTATTTCCCGCGAGAGCGGCTCCAGAAAACGGTTTTGCCGGTCTCCAGGGTTTTTTTCAAAGAATCCTGGTTCATCCAAGCCATCATCAGCACTTGGCCATTTTCCGCATCTTGCACGATGGCGGGAATGAGGCCATCCGCGTTAAACTTCAATTGTTCGATAAACTTCATGATCCAATCAGTGGCGCGATCCGACGTCTCTCCGCAGGAGAGCGCCGACCCGCGCGGGTTAATTGCTTTTAGGCAAAAAAGTGAAAGCGACCGCCGCCAAGATGCAAGCAAACGCCGCCAAATGATTCCACCGCGGCCGTTCGCCCAGATACAGGAGGGCAAATCCACTAAACACACACAAGGTAATGACTTCCTGGATAATCTTCAACTGTGTGGCTGAATAATAAGAATAGCCTATCCGGTTGGCCGGGACCATGAGCACGTATTCGAAAAACGCGATCCCCCAGCTAGCGAAAATGGCCTGAATCATCGGCGCGCCCCGGTATTTCAAGTGCCCATACCAGGCAAACGTCATAAACACGTTGGAACAAACGAGCAATAAAATGGGTAACCACCTGGCTGAAGGCGTCATAGGCGAACCGGAATACCACGGCCATGGAGAAATTGTTTCACGTCGTTGACCGTGTAGGTGCCGAAGTGAAAAATACTGGCGGCCAGCACGGCGTCGGCCTTGCCTTCGTTCAGCACATCGGCCATGTGTTGCAGGTTGCCCGCGCCACCGCTCGCCACGACCGGAACGCCGACCGATTCGCTGATTCTCCGGGTAATTGTCAAATCATAACCCGCTTTGGTGCCATCGGCATCGATGCTGTTGAGCACGATCTCCCCCGCCCCAAGCTTGACGGCGCGGATCGCCCACTCGATGGCGTCCAGGCCGGTCGCCTTGCGACCGCCGTGCGAAAACACTTCCCAGCGATCCGGCGCGACTTTTTTGGCGTCGATGGACACCACGATACATTGGCTGCCAAATTTCTCCGCCCCGGCGCGAATAAGGTCCGGCTGGGCGATTGCGGATGAATTGATGCTCGTTTTATCCGCTCCCGCTTTTAGCAAAGCATGCATGTCCTCCACCGCGCGAATGCCTCCCCCGATGGTTAGCGGCATGAAACACTGCGCGGCCACGCGTTCGATGACATCGATCATCGTCGCCCGGCCATGGGCGCTGGCGGTGATGTCGTAAAACACCATTTCATCCGCCCCTTGGGCGTTATAACGCAAGGCTAATTCCACCGGGTCGCCCACGTTGCGCAATTCGCCCGCCTCCGCTTTGCCGAATTGGACGCCCCGAGTCACCTGGGTGCCGTGCACGTCCAGGCAAGGTATGACACGTTTTGCCAGCATATCGGCGCGTAATATGGCATAATCCCCGGAAAACAAAACAACCAATTTCCAGCGGGAAGGTGGGCATGCGCGCGGCGTTGGAAGAAAAGCTGAGGGCAGGATTAGGGTTCCACCCACACCGCGCGGAACTGTCTCCGGGAAAAGGGCAAATCTTTATTGGCGACGCCATTCTGTTTGCGCGAACCATCATCATTGAGCAGTTGGAACTCGGACCAACCCTTGTCCGGATAAAAAACAATCGCCTCCGGATGCAAATCTTTCATTTTTAGGTGTTTAAGATGCTTCGGTTCGGCGCCTGACCCGGCCCATTGGAATAACTTAAAACCGCCCCCTTCAAAGCTGGGGCCACCGATAATTAGCCAGCGATCTTCAAATAAAGCGATATCCCGTATGCCAAGACCATCCAAGTTTAGCAACATGGGCGCACCCAAACGAGCTCTTTCTCCTTGGATGATTCCACGGGGATTTTCCAGGGGCACCACCAAAGCCTTACTGCCGGGAATGGGATTGCGAAAGCCAATCAGTAATTTTTGATCGGGGGTCGCCGCGATGCCCTCGATGTTCAGCGCCTGCGGGTCCTTGGGCGGTTTCCTGGCGGCCTCGGCCAGATGGAACCCCGCTAACCGCGAGTCGGCAATCAGATCGTTAATCAAATCGTGATAAGGCCTTCCCACCGGTGAAAACTCGACGGCCCCGTTACTTTCCTGGATTTTGACGGCAAAAAAGAAATGTCGGTTCCAACGCTCTTTACCCGCGCGATTACGGCCTTGAGAACTCATCCAGTAAACCAGGTCCCCCACGCGGGCGGCGCATTCCCAGTCCGCCTCCGGATGCATCGGTTCAATGCCGACAAAGCGGGAAAAATCGTAAGTCTTGATCGGAGCGCCGCCACGATCGCGCGGATAGACCCGCAGCTCATTGCTTTCGTCGTCGCAAACCACGAAATAATTCGTGCCAATGGCGACCGCCGCGGACGCGTCGCTCATGCCGGTATAGAGGGTGGGAGCGGAAATGGTACCCGTCGCTTTACCCCAAGCCACCGACGCCCACAGCCCCATCACCGCCAGATAAACCGCCAGCCACCGATATTGACAATTATTCACGCGAAACACCTCGGCCTTCCCCAAAAACAATTAACCTAAATCTCCGCACCCAGCTTAACTGGCCAAACTCTACTCCATAGATAGTACGATCCGGCATGGCACCTGTTACCGTCAACCATTAGTTTTTGTCCAGCAACGCCCGTTTCTGGCAACGCGAAAGGGTCCGTCGCTGGCGACGGCGCAGTGATGAATGAAGCCTCAAAAGGGAAGATTGCGGGAGTAAAACGGGTGGATTTCTCGTTTTCCAACCCACAACCCCAGTATGGGCCGCACCTTTTTTAAAAAAACCTGACCGCTTTCGACTAACCGCAGTCGCCCCTGACCTTCAAGCGGTTCCTCCTTGAGTCTGCTTTCGAATCCATGCGAATAATATTTCGTATAATACTCATAATAAATGACTTATAAAATACGCTACTCTTTTGAATCACGGGGCCAAGCAGTGGAATCGTCGCCCTAGTGGGGCAGATGCCCGCGAATAAAAACGATCCGAGGGTTCGGTAAATAAATTTTTTTCATCTGGCGGCTTGACTAACTTCCACAACCAAAGAATATTGCGTCAAAATTCGCAATCGGAAGTCAGTATCTGCCCAGGCAATGATTATGGCTAAATCGAAGGTCTCCGAGACGGTTGTGTCCGCTGGTTCCGTCACCATACCGGTGCCCTCATTGGCAAGCATGTCGCCAGCCCGCCAGCCAGGGGCACCCCCGCCACGGATAAAGCTGCGCATTAACATTAACGGCAATGGCAGCGTGCATGCCAGCGCTCACGCCGCTTCCAAGATCACCGCTCCGGTGAATCACAAACTTGCGACTGAAGCCGCGGGCGTCCCCAGCAGCAATCCGGCGGAAAAGCTGAAGGAGCTCTTGCGGCTGGCCCAGGAGCAAGGGTACTTGACCTTCGATGATATCGAGTCCGCGATGCCGTCGCAGACGAGTTCCGAAGAACTGGATGAGCTGTATCAAAAGCTGCGCAATTTGGAAATTGAGGTCGTCGACCAAGCGGAAGTCGACAACATCAAGCGGCCCGGGGCGGAAGAAGAGGAGGCGGAGCACGTAAA
>DBTJ01000167.1:19224-50795 GCA_002306985.1 Verrucomicrobia bacterium UBA1319 | reverse complement strand
TAACAAATCTTTTGGCGCAATTCGCGCAGTTTCTTCTCCAAATCGGATCACTAGGCGGTTAAAGGAATGGGAATCGATGCTATTCTAGAAAATGGTTGGCCGCAAGGAGCGTCGGTTATTCCATTTATTAAAGAACTCACAAAGTTGACGATTGGATCATTGGAAAAACAAAATTTTCCTGGCCGTGATTCAAAAATCGAATGGATTCATTTGCTGGAGTGGTTGGCCCGAGACCAAGAAGCCGCCCTTCAGTCTGTGGAAGCGTGGAGATCTTCGGCCGGTGGCCCCCAAGAGCGTGGCCCAGACAAATTTGAACGTCATGTCCTTATCCGTCTCATTTCCAATCTCCTTTCAAAAGAGGAGTGGGAAGAAATGGACAAAGAACATCTCTCTGTGGCTAAACGCGACGAAATTAAAGAGAAACTTCCCGGATTGGGTGCGATAGCCGCGGAAGCTTGCGAACCATTGCGCCGACTGCTCGGAAACGATGGAGAAGCGCTGGTTGGCGGTCTACTGCTGGCACCAGCGACAGAGGCTGTGGCATTGAAGGAAGAACAGCTTCGCAATCTGTACAAAGCCATAGCCGAACATCCCGCGAATCAGGCCCGTCGAACCCATGAACAGGCTTTGCGCGAATTGGAACGAATGAAAGCAAATATCGCAGGAATCGAGCGTCGTGTTAAACGGTGTGAAAGCCAAGCCGGTGAATTTGCGGCTGCCACCATTAAAGCTCAACTCGTTCTTACTAGCAGAAAACGCCCTCCAGGGTGTTGCATCAAAACTAAAGATGAATGTCCAGACTTCAAAGATTCGCCGGAGGACATAGGCGCTTTTGCTGCGCGCGAAGAACTTGAAAAACAACAGCAAGCTGCCCAAGCCATCCTTGAAGAAGAAAAAGAGGAATTGGTTAGTTTGAACCAAAAACTGCCGCTCCTTACAGCCAACGAGAATAACTTACGCCAAACCTCCGAGAGCTTGGCCTCCGACCGCGAGGAATTGGTTAAACAAGCCGCGCAATTGACCGAGCAAATCAACCAACAAAAGTCGGTCCTTGATCCCGCCATGGCGCGCGAAAATATTTATATTAGCCATAAAGCCGAACATGATTCCTTAACCGAGCAAATCAAAAAAGCCCGCGCCAACCAAATTAAAATTCGCAAAGGACGATTCACCGATCGGCTCGAACTGATGGAACACTACCGCGCGGTGTTGGGCGCCATTTTAAAAATCGACGGCAGCATTTCCTTCGACAAAGACGGCCTACTCGTTCTAGAAGCGGAGAATCGTGGAGCAATCTCTAGCGCCGCCATCGAAGCGCTTAAATCCCTATCATTTGATTTGTGTGTCCTTTTTCGGAGCATCACCGGCGGCGGTCACCATCCGCGTTTTCTGATACACGACAGCCCCAAAGTCGCCGACATGTCGCCTGTGCCCTATGCCTCAATTTTCGATACAGTTCAGAAGGTAGAAGAACTTGCGCCTGGCAAACCGAATTTCCAATACATCATTACCACCACCGAGCCGCCGCCTAATTCATTCATAGATTCGAAGTTCGTCATTTTGAAATTAGACGCTTCGACGAAGGAGGGACGTTTGTTTACTGAGGATTTATGAAGCTTCGAGGAAAACTATTATTATCAGTCATGCTCAATTCAGAGTTGGTCCTAGTTTGCGGTGAGCTTGACTCGGACTTCCCTTGTTATTTCGGTATCAAAAACTATTTCGCGGTTTACATCTTGGGCCTTTTCCCGCATCTCTCGATTCCCGTAGCGTGGCCTATTCTGCTTATCGACAATTTATATTCTTTGGCCCATCTGGCTAAATATTTCTAATTACTATCAACTAACTGACAAGCAACAACCATCTGTCATTTTGCGGGTGAAAATCGACCACCCATTTGCGGGTGAAAATCACCCACCCTCGAGGCAGTTAAGTTCATAACATTTTGGATTGCGGCAGCAACTTTTAATTGATCCCTTTTTTAAGCGTTTTTGTTCTTTGGCCCTGACGTCCGCCGCGCCGTTGGATTGCCGAGGGCGGGCGAGCGACGTCGACGGGCTCCTCGAGCTTACGAGCTCGCGGCGACGTCGGTCGCCACGCGTAATCCCGGAATCGGAGCAAATATCGCCGTCCTTGCCGGTGGATACTTAGGGCCATCGTATCCATGTCGAATGGGATGCGCTGGCTTCGGTGACACCCTGGGCCCATTGATAGTCTTCACGCAATTTCTGGCGGTGGGCGAACTCTATGCGGCTTGGGGCACCCAAAGCCCCCTCACCTATTTAAACTCGAACGCTCCCTTGATGGCGGCGTGGTGGGCACGCGGACCTCGGCAATGTGGGGTGAGGCTTCACGCTATTGTCATGTCACCACGTTTCGCGCTGACACCGTTAATCCCCAAGGTTTAGGCGAAAGCATTATCATTGGGGCAAGATTTTGCGGAGGCCCTATGCTGACGTATCACTGGTCGAAGTTGCTGCCTCAGGGATTTAACTGGATTACCCGATAAGCGCGTACCCCCGCATTGGTTGCGCTCGTATCCAGGTAAAAAAAGCCATTCATATCGGGAAGGTTGGTGGCTACAGGAAACCAAGCGTTCATATTGGTGGAACATTCCACCACATAGGTTCGCCCCGATTCGCTAGCTACGGATATTTGCATGACACCCCCGGGCTGGTAGGACCAATTGCTAATGCGAGTGGCAATGTCGCCAAACAACCGAACCAATCCAGGATGCGACTGACCGTTGAAGCGTTCAAAGAGCCCCGCCACCACTAGTTTCAGATCGGATTGCAGTACCGCCGCAACAACCAAAGGTTGAGCCGCGCCGCTGCCGGGGTTAAAGCTGGCATCCATGCTGCCATTTTTAAGAAACCGGGCAACCCCGCCGCGTAATATCTGAACCCCGAACTGCCAATCCCATAATTGGTTAAAATCGCCGGTGGCAATCACTTTGCCATCCGGTTGGAGCACCAGGGAGTACACGGCGCAGCCAGTGGGCAGGGACGTGTCAAAACTATCGTCCAACGCGCCATTGGAAAACAAACGCATCAGCGCACTTCTACCTCGGCCATAAAGAATCGAAAAATCGCCGCCAAGAACTACTCTCCCATCTTTCTGCACCACCAAAGCTTTCACCCCGGTGCCATTACGCACTAGGTTGCCATTGCCGCCGTTGAAGCCCGGATCGCTGGAGCCATTGGCATTGAGCCGGGCCACGTAGCAAGCGTCTTGGCCGTTCACACTGGTGAATTCTCCGCCGATTAGAACTAGCCCATCGGATTGCGGCACGAGGCAATTCACGGCCCCGTTGAGATTGGGTTGAAAGCTTTCATCCAGGCCGCCATCCGGTACGATACGCGCCAAAAACCTATGCGGCATTCCGTTCACATTGCTAAAAGTGCCCCCCAAATAAAGGGTATGATCGGGCCGCGTGAGGATGGTTCGCACCACGCCATCGGCGGCCAGAGCGGCAAAGGAAGGATCGAACGCACCGCCTTCAAGCAATCGGGCCACGCCGCTTTCGGACGCGCTCAATTGGTAGGCGACCCAAACGCGTCCATCCTCCTGTTCCGCGATGGCCGTGACGGTTGCGGCCTCCGGCAAAGCCGACTCGAACAAATCCAACGCCCCCGCTTCCGTGAGTTGAACCATCTGCGCCGTCGCGCTCCCATCAACACAAAAGCCGGGGGAACCCCCAACCAGAATTTTACCATTGGCCCGCAACGCCAGCGCGTTAACGCCCGGGACAAAACCGCGCGCCGGGCCAAAAGTCAGCTCAAGACTGCCAGGCGTGCTGCTTTCATCGTCGATAATGCGGACCTCGGCGTTCGTGTTTTCGCCTAGCGACAAACCATCTGTGAGATTGCTCAGGACGACTTGAAATGAACGAATCCCATCGGCCTTAAAATTGTCGAAAATGGGAATTAAAATCGTTTGATTCGTGGAGAAGGAGGGCAGCACGACCACCCCATTCGTCGCCTGATAGTCAATCCCGGCCACCGCCGAACCATCCACGGTGGCAAACCCGACTTTGATATCGTAAGGCGAGGAATGATCCGATCTAACCAATTGGAGCACCGCCACCCTCCCGGTTTCGCTCACGGAAAACTCAGCGGTCTGAAACTGCGCCGTTTCCTGTCGCGCCTCGGGTATGCCACGCGCTTCATCGTCTTCGATGATTATACGCTCGTATCTGGATAAACCCAGTTCGACGCCGTTGCTTGGGTCGCTCAAAGTCAGGTAGAAGACCCGCGCGCCATCGGTCGCGGAATTGTCATGAATCGGAATCGAAATCGATTGGCTCGCGCAAAACGGGGGAAAAACCAAGACTCCGCTGGCGTTTTCGTAATCCACTCCTGCCACGGCCATCCCACCGCTCGTAGCATACTGGACTGTAAATTCATAGTCAGCGTCCAGCTTCGACCGTTCGACCTGGATCACCGCCACCTGTCCCGTTTCGCTCACCCGAAAATCCGGAGTTTGAAATTGCACCGTTTCACCCCGGCCCGGCGGCTCGGAGGAACCGCCATCATCGTCGTTAATGATCACCTGGGCTTCCGCAATCGTCCCCAGCGCCACGCCGGCGGTGGGATTGCTTAAAGCGACCCGGAAAGATCGGAGCCCGTCGAGGAGTGTATTGTCATAGACGGCGATGAAAACCGTGCGATTCGTTTCGAGCGGACCAAAAACCACCACGCCGCGGGATCCTTGATAATCCGTCCCGGCCACGGCGGTTCCGTCAACGGTCGCATACTCGACGGTGATTTGATTAGTATTATTACCATCCAATCTGACTACTTGTATTTCAGCAATCTTGCTATTTTCGATCACCGAAAAGAGGTTTTGTGCGAATTGAACAGTCTGGTTTGAGTCCTGAGCCAGGACCAGTCCGCCTTGCGAAATCCCCAATAACCAGAGGCCTAGATGAGTCACGGCCCTAAAAAGGCGCATCCCCCGGACCCGAACTTGAAGAACCAATGCGAGTGGATTGAATTCCATATAAAATCTTTTTCGGCGGGAGTATTGGCGCGCAGACAATCTTTCGACTACTCCCATAGACAGGAAGAATATATATATGTTATTAGCTGTCAAGACTATTGTATCAGGCGACGTTTCGCGAATACTCCCGCGAGTCTGACCAACTGAGGTGAAAAATTGGATAAATTGTCCATGGAACAGCAATTAGGACGAGCGGTTGAGTCTGACACAGTGCGCCTTAAGCGATAAGGAGATAGGCACGGGCTCGGACGGGAAGTTTTTGGCGCCAGCCAGCGAGGAATAGCCCAAGCGGAACTGCCCAATGGGTCGCATGTTCGGCGGCCCGACCTGCCCGTCAGCATAGTTCACCCACTTTTGAGAAGGCTTACGCGGAGTCGTGCTGGCCATCAAAAGCGTGGCGGAAACCCAGGAGGAACCCACAGGGGTCCCGAGATAGCAACCTGTATCCTGGCGGTGGGGATCGGTTAATCCGTAGAACTAACGGGATAACTCGGAAAAGCATCCCCGCACGATCCGGCTCACGTTTGGGGCGCGTTGGGCGGAATCAAGGCTTGACCCTGGTGGGCGTCCGCCGGTTGTCGACCTGTCCCCAAATGATGCTCGGAGAGTTTGGGGTTATTTCCCAACGCGAGCTTTTTCAGCCGTCGATAGAACAGCCGAGACCCCGTCAGACCTCAACCCGAAGAATTACTAATTTGGAATCGCGGCGCAAAACTCTCTCCCGGCGCCGCGCACTTGGGTGAACGGCGCCTCCGCGTTTGAACCGCGCGGCTATTTGGCTAACATCACTTTGGCCTTCGCCAAAGCTTCCTCGATTTTGCCCGCATCCTTGCCCCCGCCGCGCGCGAAGTCGGGCTTACCCCCGCCTTTGCCGCCCACGAGCGGGGCGATGGCCTGGATGATTTTGCCCGCTTGGATTTTGGCCACAAGTTGGGGCGGCACGCAGGCAGCCAAGCTCACGCTGCCGCCGGAAACGCCGGCCAGTACCACCACGCCATCGAACTCGCCTTTGAGCGCCTCGGCCAGAGTTTGAAACGATTCAGCGTCGATCTCGCCTAGGTTTTTGATGATAAACCGCATTCCGGACGCCGATTCGGCCAGCGCGATCAGCGATTTAGCATTCTCCGCCGCCTGTTTTTGCCGCATCGCCTTCAGCTGTTTCTCCAGCTCTTTTTGTTGAGCCAACAGGGACTCGACTTTTTTCTCGATTTCACCCAGCGGCGAATTGATCTGCGCCGCCAAATGACCGAGCAACTCCATTTCCGACCGGGATTTCTGGTAAGCGCACAGGCCCGCCACCGCTTCGATGCGGCGCACGCCCGCGGCAATCGCGCCTTCCGCCACAATGCGAAAGAGGCCGATCTCCCCGGTCGCCCGGGTATGGGTGCCACCGCATAATTCCATCGAATAACCGTTCAACGCGCCCGACTGGCCACCGATCTGGACAACGCGGACATGGTCGCCGTATTTTTCGCCGAAGAACTGCATGACACCGGCTTGGCCTTTGATGTCTTTATACGCTTTCTCCGTCCAGCTAACCGGCGCGTTTTCCACGATGCGCTCATTAACCAACCGCTCCACCGTAGCCACCTGCGCGGGTGTCAGCGGCGCGCCATTAAAGTCGAACGTCAGTTTGTCCGGGCCGACAAACGACCCTTTTTGCGCGGCATCCTGGCTGACCGCTTCATGTAACGCCCAGTGCAACAAATGCGTCACCGTGTGGTGCCGCTGGATCGCCGCGCGGCGCGCAGCGTCCACGAGCAACGTAACGCTTGTCCCCGCCTCGGGCGCATCCTTTTCAGCGACGAAATGCAAGAAAGTATCCCCGCTTTTCTGGGTGTTAACGACGCGCCAGCTTTGGCCGCCCGCCGAGAGCAAGCCGGTGTCTCCCACCTGGCCGCCCATCTCGGCGTAGCAGGAAGAAGCATCGAGTAAAACGGCCGTTTTACCTTTGATGGATACGACATCCAAGACTTGGGCGGGCACCCGCAAATGATCGTACCCCACAAACCGGGTCGGCGTCGGGTTTTCGAGGTGATCAACCGTGATGATTTCTTTTTTCTGCGAAGCCCGCGCTCGTTGCCGTTGTTCCTCCATGAATTTCTCGAACCCAGCCGTATCCACGGACAAGCCGGCCTCGCGAGCCATGATTTGGGTTAAATCCAAGGGAAAACCGTAAGTATCGTACAATTTAAAGGCGAACTCGCCCGATAATTGGCGATGAGCCCCCAGTTGCGCGGCTTCTTCCTTGAACAATTCAATGCCGCGATCCAACGTTCTATTGAACGATTCCTCCTCGGTTTTGATCGTGGCTTGCACCACTTCGCGGCGGGCGCGAATTTCCGGAAAGACATCGCCCATATGTTGGGACACCACGTCCACGAGCTGGTAAAAAAACGGTTCTTTAAAACCCAGCGTCCGGCCATAGCGCACCGCGCGGCGTAAAATGCGGCGCAGCACGTAATTGCGGTCGTTATTGCCCGGCAAAATACCGTCGGCAATGGCGAAACTGAGCGTCCGGATATGATCCGCGATCACGCGGAAAGCGATGTCGTACTTTTCCTGCGCCGTGGCGCCATCGGTCCCGGGCTGGGGCAAGGTGGAGCCGTAATGTTTGCCACTCAGCGCCTCTACCCGCTGGAAAATCGGGCGGAACACGTCCGTTTCGTAATTGGAGATGACCCCCGTGAAATCGGTGAAATTCCGCGTGCATTGCAGAATGCTGGTCACGCGCTCGAAGCCCATGCCGGTATCCACGTTTTGGGCGGGCAAGGGCGTGAACGTGCCATCCGGATTGGCATTGAACTGCATGAACACCAGGTTCCAAATTTCAATGCACCGCGGGCTGCCTTGATTGACGAGCGCCCCGCCCGTATCGCCTTTTGGGGTCAGATCAAAGTGCAATTCAGAACAGGGGCCGCAAGGCCCGGTTTCGCCCATCATCCAAAAATTGTCTTTTTTGTTGCCGTTAAGGATGTGAACCTTGGGGTCCAAACCGGCGGCGGAGAACTTCACCGCCCAAGCATCGTAGGCCGCTTGGTCGAAATCGCTCGGGTCCCCCTTTGATTTATCGGGACAATAAACGGTGGCGTACAGGCGTTCTTTGGGGAATTTCCAAACCCCGGTTACCAGCTCCCAGGCCCACTCGATGGCTGCCTTTTTGAAATAATCACCATAGCTCCAGTTGCCGAGCATCTCGAAGAAAGTGTGGTGATAAGTATCATAACCCACGTCATCCAAATCGTTATGCTTACCGCCGGCGCGAATGCATTTTTGGGTATCGGCGGCCCGGCGCGGGCTATAGGGGCACGGTTGCTGGCCGAGGAAAATCGGAACGAATTGGTTCATCCCGGCGTTGGTGAAGAGCAAGTTGGGCGAATCCGGCATCAAGCTCGACGACGGCACGATGGTATGCTGCTTCGACTTGAAAAAGTCGAGAAACGACTGGCGAATTTCACTACTTGTCATAAAAACGCGCCACTCTATGCCGGAACCAAGGGTAAATTCCAGCCTTAAAATGGCGATGATCACGGGTGATATTCGGGATGCGAACGAAAAAACAACGCTCGTCACCCCACTCGAAAAACGGATTGAAGCCCCCAGCCGGAAGCGGCGTCTATTAGTGGATGTTTTGCGCGCCTTTTTTGGAAATCAGGTTTGACGTTCCTTAGCAAGAGCATATCCTTTAAGTCGAGTTAATTCAACGCACAATATGAACACCAATAACGGTTCCAACCGGCTGGCCACGCGCCGCCACTTTATCAAAACTTCGAGCGCCGCTTTGATTGGCGGGGCTTTTGCCGCCAACCTGAGTTTCCCAGGCAAATCGTTCGCCGAAAACAGCGATACTCTCAAAATCGGGTTGATCGGTTGCGGCGGACGCGGTTCGGGAGCCGCCAGTCAAGCCTTGATGGCCGATAAAAATGTGGTGCTGACCGCCATGGGCGACGCTTTCGATAACCGTCTCCAAAGCAGCCTAAAAAACCTGAAAGGCAGCGCCGAATTCGGTGACCGCGTCAAAGTGACACCCGAAACTAGTTTCGTTGGCTTCGACGCCTATCAAAAAGTCATCGATAGCGGCGTAGACGTAGTTCTGTTGGCCACGCCTCCCGGCTTCCGCCCGTACCACCTCAAAGCGGCGGTAGCGGCGGGCAAACATGTCTTCTGTGAAAAACCCATGGCCACCGACGCCCCCGGTCTGCGCGTCGCCATGGAAGCCGCCCAAGAGGCCAAGAAAAAGAAACTCTCCCTCGTTTCCGGTTTCTGCTGGCGCTATAATTTGGCTGAACGCGCCGGCTTCCAGCAGGTGCTCGACGGCAACGTGGGCCTCGTACGCGCGGTGTATTCCACTTACAATACCGGCACGCTGTGGTCCTTCCCTCGCAAACCCGAGTGGACCGAAATGGAATACCAGATGCGCAATTGGTACTACTTCACCTGGCTTTCGGGCGATCATCTCGTGGAGCAAGCCTGCCATAGCATCGATAAGATGTCCTGGGCTATGAACGATGTGCCCCCCGTTCGCGCCACCGCGCACGCCGGCCGTCAAGTGCGCACCGGCCCCGAATTCGGGCATATTTACGACCATTTCGCCATCGTTTACGAGTATGCCAATGGTAGCAAAGGCTTCCTCTTCACCCGCCAGCAGGATAATTGTTCGCAGGACAATACGGACACGATCCTCGGCACCAAAGGGATTGCGCGCATTCTCGGCTTCGCCGGCAAACCGGAGATCACGGGTGAAAAGAACTGGAAATACGAAGGCCCCCGCCCGGACATGTACCAAATCGAACACAACGAGCTTTTCAAATCAATCCGCGAGGGCGCCGCGAAAAATGACGGCGATTGGATGCTCCAAAGCACCCGTCTGGCGCTCCTGGGCCGCATGGCGGCTTACACCGGCAAAACGATCAAATGGGAAGAATCGCTGAGTTCCCAGGAAAACCTCATGCCGGAACGCCTAGCCTGGGATGCTCCCGTGGTGGTGCCCACCGTTGCGATGCCTGGCAAAACGCCGTTCATCTAGTTTCCATGCTTGGCAAATCTATGAAAACCATCGATCGACGCAATTTCATCAAGACGTCCGCCTGCTTGCTAGCGGCTGCCTCCCCCTTGGTTGGCGGCTTCACGGCGCTGGCGCAGGACGCTCCGAAAAAGCGCGCCATTAAGAAAGGCGTGCATCTGGGGATGATCGCGGGCAACCAGTCCATTATGGACAAGTTCAAGCTCGCTAAGGATTTGGGGTTTGACGGTCTGGAAGTTAACGGTCCGAATGACGCCAAAAAAGACGAAATCATCAAGGCCAGCCAGGCCACGGGCGTGGCGGTCGCGGACGTCATGAATTCCGTGCACTGGAAAGACACCTTGTCGGACCCCGATGCGGCCGTGCGCGCGCGCGGTCTCGAAGGGCTCAAAGGCTGCCTGCAAGATGCCAAGGATTACAACTGCGGCACCGTGCTGCTGGTTCCCGCCGTGGTCAATAAATCCGTTTCCTACGCGGACGCCTACACCCGGTCGGTGGTGGAAATTCAAAAGGCCGTGCCGCTAGCCGAGAAACTCGGCGTGAAGATCGACATTGAGAACGTCTGGAATCAATTCCTGCTTAGCCCCTTGGAAGCGGCTCGCTACGTGGATGAATTCCACAGCCCGGCCGTCGGCTGGCATTTCGACGTGGGCAACATTGTCAACTACGGCTGGCCGGAACAATGGATACGCACGCTGGGTAAACGCATCGGCAACGTTCATTTCAAGGAATACAGTCGCAAACGGCGCGACGGCGAAGGCCTCTGGAAAGGCTTTGAAGTCGAATTGATGGAAGGCGATTGCGATTGGCCGGCCGTCATGAAAGCCTTCGATGACATCGGCTATAAAGGCTGGGTTATCTCCGAAATCGGCGGCGGTGACGAAGCCCGGTTGAAAAAAATCGCCGCGCTGATGGATAAGATCCTCGCTTCTTAAAGCGACTCGCCCTCTTTCAAAAGCCCCCGTCTCATGACGGGGGTTTTTTATTTGCCAAGGCTTTGGGGGTTGACTTTGGCCGTCAAAAGCAAATCCGGACCCAGTTGTTTCCAGGCCACCTCCGACAGATCGAGGGTATCTTGCAAGCACGTAGCGCCAGCGCCACCCACCGCGCCTAATGCGTCGCGCCCGGCCAGGATCTTCGGCGCGTAAAAGAAAGCGATCCGGTGGGCGTAACCCGCCAGTAAAAAGGCCGCATTGACTTCTCCCCCACCCTCGACCAGTAAGCTGGTAACTTGCTCTTTGCCTAGCTGACTTAGCAACCAATCCAGATCGACTCGGTGATTTTCGGCCGGGGAAACCAGCACGTTGGTTTGCTTAGCTAATGCCTTTACCCGGGCTTGGGGAGCTGCTTGAGTCACCACGATGGTGGTCAGCTTATCCGGGTCATCCACCACGATTCGCGCGGCGAGTGGGGTGCGCGCCCGGGAATCCAACACGATGCGCCGCAGGCGGTGCGCCGCGGCGGCGGTCGAGCGACGGCAAGTCAATTGCGGATCATCGGCGATCACCGTGTTCACGCCGACGAGAATCGCATCGGCGCCTTGCCGCATTTTCATGCTCCAGGCGCGAGACCGTTCGCCGGTAATCCATTTCGATTCTCCGGTGGCGGTGGCGATTTTGCCATCGAGGGTCATGGCGGCTTTCACCGTGATCCACGGCTGCCGGTGGACGATCCAATGATTAAAGGCTTCATTCAACCTGGCGGCTTTCTCCGCCAGCAAGCCGGGCGCCACCGGGATGCCTTTGGCCGTCAGCCAATCGAATCCTTTGCCCGCGTGGGCGGGATTGGGATCGGTCGCCGCCACAACCACGCGCCCTATGCCCGCGGCCACAATGGCCTCGGTGCAAGGCGGAGTGCGGCCATAAGTGGAGCAAGGTTCCAACGTCACATACAGGGTGGCCTCCGACGGCGAATGACCCCGTTGCACCGCGTCGCGAATAGCCTCGATTTCCGCGTGCGGCAGGCCGGCTTGGTGATGGTAACCCTCGCCGATTATCCGCCCTTTTTTAACCAGCACCGCACCCACCATTGGATTGGGGGAGGTTAGCCCATAGGCTCGGCGAGCCAAAGCCAGCGCCCGTTTCATCCAACGCGGGTCTTCCGTGGCCGCTTTCGAACTATGAACGCTAGAATCGGTCATGCGCCGCGCGGACTGTGTGTCAGGAGACACCGGTTAGTTCTTCTCGGCTTCACCGGGAAATAACGCCAAGGCGAATTGAGCGGGATCGAACACCTGCAAATCGTCAGGCTGTTCGCCCAAACCGATGAATTTGATGGGCAAGCCCAATTCTTTCTGGATGGCCACCACCATGCCTCCTTTGCTGGTGCCGTCGATTTTCGTCACCACCAGGCCGGTGAGATTGACGGATTTATGAAATTCGCGGGCTTGGTTCATGGCGTTCATGCCAGTGGTCGCGTCCAAAACGAGCAATGTCTCATGCGGCGCGCCCGCCAACTGTTTGCCGATGACCCGGTGCAATTTTTGCAATTCCAGCATGAGATTATGCTTCGTGTGCAACCGGCCGGCGGTGTCGATGAATAGGTAATTCACCTTGCGCGCGAGCGCGGCGGTGACGGCGTCGTGAGCCACGCTCGCCGGATCCGCGCCGTAATTGCCGGATATCACCTGCACATTAAGCCGCTGTCCCCAAATCTTCACTTGCTCAATGGCGGCGGCGCGAAACGTGTCGCAGGCGGCCAGCATCGCGGTCTCCCCCCGACTTTGAACGAGGTTGGCCAGTTTGGCGGAAGTGGTGGTTTTTCCGGTTCCATTCACCCCCACCAAAGAAACGACCGTCACCCCAGTATCATTCCGGTTTAACTCGTTCTTGATCGCCCCCAACGAATGTTCGACTTCCTGTCGGGCGATACCGAACACATCCAGCCCTTCCCCGCCTTGGGATTCGTAGGCGAGTTTCACGGCCGCCGTGATCTGGGAAGTCATGGCCATGCCGAAATCGGCGGCGATCAGCGCGCCTTCCAACTCTTCAAGTTCGGCGCCCGCCAATTTCGGGGAACCCGTGAAAATGCGCTTAATTTCATGAAACAGCCGAGACTGGGTTTTCTGCAGGCCGGTTTTAAATTTTTGAAATATGCCCATGCGTCAATAATCCTAAACGTCGCTGGGCCTAGCCCAGTGCGGGAAACAGTAGGTTTTAACCCTGGAAGATGCAACTAAACTTGCGGCATTTAGGCGGTTTTCCCTTCGGAGTCAGTGGGTTTCGCGGGATTGGCGGCGCGCCGGTTGCGCGCTTTGACCTTCGTCTTGGGCCACGCGGCTTTCGCCTTGGGCTGGCCGGGATTCGGCGGCGTCACGGGCGCGGTTTTCTCATGGATCACTTGGCGCATGTGATCCAGTTTTTCATCCATCTTTTCTTTTGCCTGGCCTAGGCCGCCCTGCGCAAAATTAACGCAGTCGGCCAGCAAGGAGCAGCCTTTGCGAATCCGAGCGGTATAAGCGCCGTCTTTCAACTCGAGGCCTTTCCCCGCCAAAAAGCCGCTCAAGTTTTGGTATAAATCGTCTTTATTGATCTTTTTCATGGCACCCTTAGCTTAGCCCCATCGGGGTCGAGATGGCAATTACGACGTGGTCGCCATTTTATAACGCCGCGCGCTAGCCAGCCAGGCTTGCGATTGCTCCCGCAACCACGCGCGCTCAGCGGCCGGAAGCCCCTCCGGATCGAACCGATGCCGGTAGTGCAATCGCAAAATCAGATCCAGGGAGGCGAGCAATTCCGCCGATTTATCCCCCGCGGGCAAACTCGCCTCGTTTTGCCGCAAGCGCAACCACCATTGGCGCGGAGTTTCCGCCTGCGCCCGGCCCCAACCCGCGCCGGCCCAAAAACGCTCGATTTCATAAAACTCGGAATCCCCGCCAGGCCAATGCTGAATGGTCGCCGCCTGGACCACGCCAGCCGCTTGCTTGCGACGGCGCTGCAAAAGGATCTGCAACCCCAGCAAGACCACCGCGATCGCCAGACCAATGAGGATATAATTGCGCAAATTGGCGGCTCCATATCGCCATTTAGAAAATTCGAACCACAACCGGGAAAAGAAATCGGATAGGGGTTGGGTCAGCGAGGCGTTGCGTTCCTCGACGGAAAGCCACGAGTCCGGCGTCGTATCGAAATCTTCCCAGGCCTTGTTATCCGCGCGGTAAACCTGGCACCAGGCATGCCCATGGCGCTCGCGCACGACGTATTGGTTTTTGCCGTTGGATTCATGGATCGCGTAGCCGACGGCATACCGCGCGGGTATTCCCGCTTTTCTGAGCAACAACACGGTTGCCGTCGCGAAATACTCGCAATGCCCGGCCCGCTTGCGGAGGAGAAAATCCCCCAACGGCGTCAAATCCTTCGATTGTTCATGGGCCGTCCCCAAGTAGGTCGTGTACCTGAATTTTTCGATGAAAAATCGCTGTAACGCCTGGAGCGCGACTTTCGGCTGGCGCGCATCCATAGCCAATTCGTTCGCCACTTCGGTGATCACCTTTTCCTCGGCCGGAGGCACTTGCAGGTCTTCCTCACCAAAATCGCTGTCGATCGAGTTTCCCGGGCCATAGCAAGCGCGAAACTGGACGAAGCCGGGCGCTTCCTTAACGCGGACCGCGCCCATCGGGCTAAATTCCATTTGATGGCTGGGCAGGTTTTCGATCCGGGCCGTGCCCCTAGGCAGCGACAACAAACCCTCGCCACGCGAAAAATACCCGGCGATCTTCAATTGCGATTTGCTGGGCGCATTGGATGGAAAGGCCCAATTCTCGTTATCCTCGGGCGTAACCGGCGAAAAGGATTTTTGCCTGCTCACCCACGTTTCTTTTCCATAAACGTTGTAGGTCGCTTGCCGCAATAGACTGGGCGTTGGCTGGCCGGGCTGGGTCTCCACCCGCAGCACGATCCGCCCGGACAGCTTAACCCGGCCAATCTGACCAATGGCGGTCCGGCTTTCGTTGGCGTTCAGATCCGCCGGAGAACGATGCATCAGCCAGTTGGCAAAAGCTTTCTCGGCGGCTTCCTGCAATTGATGCAAGCGCCGCTGGCCCTCAAACCCGGCTCCGGCCGCCAAGATCATAGCCATGATCCAAACCCACAACGCATAATGACGGGGCCGGATTTGCCAAAGCGCGGCCATGGCAATGAGACCAAACCCCAAGTAAAACCAGCCCACCGACGGAGCGTTCATGTTAAGCACCGTCGTGGAAAACAGGCACAGGGCAAAGTAGAGTGGCGCAATGCCGATCACCCCCACCGCGATCCCCGCGCGCGAGCGAAAGCGCAGCCACCACCAAAACACGCGGTAATCGATCTTCTCCAGCGGCCCAAACCATTGCGCTAGGATGATGGGAAAGAAAATAAGCGGCAGCCAGAGCAGAAAGGCATGCGAAGCGCTCAAGAGATCTTGGGAGGAATAAAAATAGACCGCGAGAAAAACGAAAAGCGCGCCGCTAAAATCCCAAATTCGCCGGTAATCAACCGGGGTCAAACTCCAAGACCAGCGGGCCAGTCGCCCGCCCTCAAGCGTCGCCGCCGCCAACGCGCCCAGCCACCCATAACCGGCTTGCCAGCCCCAGAAGAGCAGGGCCGCTCCAGTAAGCCATGGCAGGGTTTTCATCGCCTTGATTTCAGGCCGTTAGGCCAGCCCTAAAGTTCGACTTGCATGCCCAGTTCCACCACCCGGTTGGCGGGCAAGCGGAAAAAGGCTGTGGCGTGTTGCGCGTTGCGGGACATCACCGCGAACAACCGCCGCCGCCACATGGCCATCCCGGCGGATTTCGTGGGCAGAATGGTTTCGCGGCTCAAGAAAAAGGTGGTTTCCTCCAAATTGAATTCCAGCCCGTTTCTCCCGCACGTATCCAGGAGCCTGGGCACATTGGGATCCTGCATGAAACCGTAACGCCCCACTACCCGGTAGAAATTATTGGGCAATTTTTGGATTTGCAGCCGTTGCGCCCGGTGGATGAAAGGAATTTCCTCGGTCACGATCGTTAGGATCACATTGCGCTCGTGCAGCACCCGGTTGTGTTTGAGGTTATGCAGCAGCGCGAGCGGCGTACCCCCGGTATTGCTGGCCAAAAACACCGCCGTGCCTTTGACGCGCATCAAGGATTGCACCGCCACATCCTCCAGAAACGTTTCCAGTGGCAACGTCGCCGCCTCCAGCTTCACCCGCAAGATCCGGCGGCCGGTTTTCCAGGTGGTCATGAGGGTGAAAATCCCCAGGGCAATCACCAGCGGAAACCACCCGCCATGGCGGATTTTTAAGAGATTGGCCCCGCAAAACGCAAGTTCAATGACCAGGAAAAAACCGCACAGACAGCCGATTGCCAGCACGCTCCAGCCCCAGAGTCGACGCGCGGCAAGATAGAAAAGAATTGTCGTGATTAGAATCGTCAAGCTTACGGCAATGCCATAGGCCGCCGCCAAACTGCTGGAAGAGCCGAATCCGAGCACCAAACCAATGCAAGCCAGCATCAATACCCAGTTGACCTTGGCGATATAAATCTGCCCCTTTTCCCGGGACGAGGTGTGGTCGATTTCCACCCGCGGCGCAAACCCCATCTGCACGGCTTGCATCGTTAAAGAAAACGCGCCGGAGATCAGAGCCTGAGACGCGATAATGGCCGCCATCGTCGAGAGTCCCACCAGGGGGTACAACGCCCAGCGTGGCGCCAGATAAAAAAACGGATTTTCAATTGCCAGGGGTTCCCGCAGCAATAAAGCGCCTTGGCCCAGATAGTTTAAAAAGAGCGAGGGCAATACCATGCTAAACCAGGCGCATTGGATCGGCAGCCGGCCAAAATGTCCCATATCCGCATACAACGCTTCCACCCCCGTCAATACTAGAAAAACCCCGCCCAAAACCAAAAAACCAGCCCGGCCATGGGAAGTCAAAAACCGGAGGCCATGCAAGGGGTTGAACGCGGAACAAATCTCCGGCGCGCGCAGCACTCCCCAAATCCCCAGCAACGCGATACTGATGAACCAAACCACCATCACCGGGCCGAATATTTTACCGACGTTGCCCGTGCCTTTTCGCTGCACAAAAAACAGGGCGATTAAAATAAAAACCGTCAGGGGTATCACGTAAGCGTCGAACAAGGGCGTCGCCACTTTCAACCCTTCGATGGCCCCCAACACGGTGATGGCTGGCGTGATCATGCCATCCCCGTATAGCAAAGAAGCGCCAAACACGCCCAGGACCACCATGCCATACCGGCCCCAGGCCGGCTCGGCGGCCCGATGCTCAGGAAACGCGAGCGATAACAAGGCGAGAATTCCACCCTCCCCCTTGTTGTCGGCCCGCATGATGAAGGAAAGATATTTGACGGAAACCAGCACCAGCAGGGACCAGAGTATCAACGAAATCACCCCCAGCACATTCGCCGGGTTGACTTCAATGCTATGGGTGCCTTGGAAACACTCGCGCAAAGAATACAATGGGCTGGTCCCAATATCGCCATATACCACGCCAAGCGCCCCAACCGCCATGCCAGCCAAGTAGCCGCGGTCAGTACTTTCAGTCTTCATATCAGATGCTCACGATCAACATGCAGCGACTTGGCATCCCCTAAAGCCCATAGCTCAACCTCGCCAACGCCTCCACCGCCAGCTAGGCAAGATCAATGACTACCGCCCTTCCAAATGCCGGCGAGGTTAGCTGTCGGGCTAGGTTTTGAAAGTAACCCCGGCCATGGTTTCAGCATGACCGTTCGCCCCTTCCTCCGACGGCGATGACCGCCCTCTGAGGATTTTGGTTCCCCCGCACCTGGCTCTCGGAAAGAAGCCAAGTTTAGGCCGCATACTCTTATGTTGCGATATTGGCGGGGCTTGTCAAGCGCGCCAGAAAAGCACCCTCAAATGTGGCGATTGCTATTTTTATATACATATTATTTCATTACTGTTTTCTGTCACTTATATTTACATATCATTCAAGACACCTCAAAGAAAACACAATGAATATCCATTGACACGTCCACTTCATGGAGTAGCGTGGGTGAAAACCAGCGCATCGCATATGAACTTTGGCATCAACACGTTTTTATTCGTATCGCCGTTCACCGGCCGAACCCTTTCCATCCTGAAAAAAGTCAAAGCCTGGGGCTATGATTCCGTGGAAATCGCGGTGGAAGACCCCGCTCATTTCGACCCCGCAAAAGTCAAAGCGGAACTGGATAAACTGGGGCTACAAAGCCCGTCGGTGTGCGCCGTCTATGGCCCGGACCGTGATCTACGCGGCAATTCCCGGCAGCAAACCACCGCCAAAACGTACATCAAAAAACTGATCGATCACACCGTGGCGCTGGGGGGCAACGTCGTCGTGGGCCCGCATTATTCGGCGGTGGGCCGCCGTAATTTGCACCCCGCTAGCGAACGCAAAGCCCAGTGGAAAACCGTGGCGGCGAACCTAAAGGAAGTCTGCGACTATGCGGCCGAACAGGGGGTAAGCCTCGCCCTGGAACCGCTCAACCGTTTTGAAACCGACTTTATTAACACGTGCGAGCAGGCCTTGGAAATGATCGACCGCGTCGGCAGCCCCGCGCTCAAAGTGCATCTGGACACGTTCCACATGAACATCGAGGAAAAGGATTCGGCCAAGGCGATCCTCAACGCCGGCAAACAACTCGCGCACCTGCACGCCTGCGGCTGCGATCGCGGCCAACCCGGCAACGATCACATCGATTGGGTGGGTATCGCCGCCGCCCTCAAGAAGATTAAATACGACCGGGCGGTGGTCATTGAAACCTTCTCCACCGAAATCAAGATGATCGCGACCGCGGCAGCTATCTGGCGAGCCTTCGAGCCGAGCCAGGAAGACCTGGGCGTCAAGGGGTTGAAGTTTTTGAAGCAGACCTTGAAATAACCCACCGCCACTTAGTGACCGGTAGGGGCGCGCTTTATTTCCTCCAGTCGGGTGCGCAAGTAATAAGCGTGCATCCGGAGCGAATAAAATTCGCCCGCAAACATGACGGGCACGGATAAGCGCGCCAGTTCATTCTCATATTGCCGCAAGTGATCGATATCCTCGTCAATCGTCGCGCCGATCGTTCCCGCCGCCACGCGCTCATCGATGGCCTGCAAGAATCGATACCGAACGGCGATGCGTCGGCGCATGCGCCACCGGTAAGTGGGTAGCGCCAATTTCAGCAAAGGAAACACCAAGGTGACCAAGGGAATCGCCATAATCCAAAGGCGGTTCACGGCGTTGGCCGCCCAAAACGGAAGATGTTTATAGAAAAAGGAGGGCCCTTTTTCCAAAAACTGTTTCGCTTCCGGCAGCAGCGGAAAGGTGACGCCGATTTTAGAGGGAAAATCCCCGGCTTTTTCCAGCCACGCGCCCTCACTCTGGATTTCGCGGCAAGTCTGGAGGATCAAGGCGGCAATGTCGCCATCGAGATCGTCACGGCAGAGCAGCGTAGCCATCGGCGAAACGAGCGTCAGCGTGGATGCGGGATAATTCTTTTCCAAATCCAGCAACCCTTCGCCAATCGTAACCAACGATAAGTGGGGCAACCGGCTCAAATACGCTTGGGCGCGCCGAGCTTCATAGATGCCTAAGTTGGGATCGGACATGAGCCGGTACACGTCGGGATGGGGCTTATGCCGGTCGGATGGATCGTTCACGGGAGCCACCAAAAAGAGGGCTTGGACGGTGTTGGCTTGCAGCGCCTTCACCGCTTCATCGAAGCCAATGGGCACGCCCACCGACTCGGGAATGTTGTTTTCGGCCAGGACCAATTTGGCGAGGACCTGCGTGCCCGAGCCATTGCGGCCGACGGCAATTTTCATTTTCCGCAGGTCGCCAAACGAAGCGAGCTGGCTATCTTTGCGGTAGAAGATCCAAAGCGGCTCGTAATAGAGGCTGCCGAGCGCCCGAACGCGATCGGTTTCGCCATCGTAATAACGCTCGGACCCGCCTTGGCCGAACGCAACGCTCACCCCACTGCGCGGATCTTGCAGCAGCTTTAAATTCTCAATGGTGCCGCCGGTGGAACGAATCGTGACTTTAAGCTGCTTTTTCTCGAGCGCCGCCTGCAAACGCTGGCCAAAGCGGTGATAACCGCCATTTTCCGCTCCCGTCGCAATGGTGATTTCCCGTGACGGCGCGGGGGCGACAAAGCGATAGGCCACGGCGAAACCCAGCAGCACGAGCACCACCGCCCACCAATAGATACGCGCCAATTCGACGGCCAACGCCATTAGGGAACTGGCATGAGAATTTGTTTTCATCGGATCAATAAACCGGCCTGGACCGGAGACTTTCCTGGCGCATTTGTCACGCCCCGTACCGCCCGTTTTAGGGCGGGCTCACGCAAAGTCAAGCGCCACAGGCGAGCCGCCGCCAACCCGGCAACTAAACTTCCCATACTATCTGTTGCCAGCCTCAATAATTCGTTCTACTATTTTCCCATTCACCGCAAGCCATGACCTTAAAAAGACAACCAACCCCCTGTTCAACCCCACCTCCGCATGAATAAAAACATCCAACCGCATGAAATGACTCGTCGGAATTTTCTCGCGAGCGCCACCGCCGCTTCGGCACTCACGCTGCTGAAACCATCGGCGGTCTGGGGCCAAGATTCCGGCGACAAGATAAGTTTGGGCCTGATCGGCTGTGGCGGACGGGGCGGCTGGATGGCCGATCTTTTTGCCGCCTCGGGCAAGTTCAACCTGGTGGCTTGCGCGGATTACTTTCCGGAGCGCGCGAATAACGTCGGCGACAAACATAAAATCGACACCGCGCGCCGGTACACGGGGCTTTCCAGTTGCCAGCGCCTTTTGGAAAGCAAGCTCGACGCGGTGGCCATCGAGACTCCGCCTTATTTTCACCCCGCGCAAGCGGCGGCGGCCGTCGCGGCCGGCAAACATGTATTCCTGGCAAAACCCATCGCGGTGGATGCCCCAGGCTGCCAGACCGTCGAAAAATCCGGGCAGGCGGCCACGCAAAAGCAGCTGGTTTTCCTGGTTGATTTCCAAACCCGGGCCCATGCGCTCTACCAAGAAGCGGTCCGCCGAGTGCACCATGGGGATATGGGGGCGCTAGTCATGGCCCGCGCGCATTATCCTTGGTCCGGCGGCAACCGCCAAGCCCCTCCATCCACGGCGGAGGAGCGACTGAGAAACTGGTACAATGTCCTGCCGTACTCCGGCGATTTCATCGTGGAACAAGCCATTCACGCGCTCGATGTCGCCTCCTGGATCATTAATTCCGAGGCCGTCAAAGCCACCGGCATGGGCGGGCGAAAACTGCGCGCCCCAGGCAGCATTTGGGACCATTTTGTGGTCAATTACCAGTTTGCCAATGAAGTGCCCCTTTCCTTCTCCTGCATTCAAACCATCCCGGAAATGAAAGACGAAATCACCTGCCGGGCCTATGGCGCGGAGGGCTACATCGACACGGATTATTTCGGAAGCGTGTGGATTCGCGGCAATGAGCCATTTAAAGGCGGTTCCGTGGGCAACCTATACCTCACCGGCGCGCAGGCTAACATTGTCGAATTCCACCGCTGCATCACGGAAAAACACCACGAAAACCTCACTGCGGCGGCCTCAGTTCGTTCGAATCTGCTTGCCGTGCTCGGCCGGGAAGCCGCCTATCGCGGCGGGGAAGTATCGCTGCAAGATCTCCTCAAAGAAGGCAAAACCTTGGAACCCGACTTGAAAGGACTGAGGGACTCCTAGGGTAGCCCAGGGCTTAATTCACGCCTTCACTTTGGTTGTCGTACATAGCGTCAGCGTGAGCTACAGCTGACCCGGAGGCCTTAATTTCATCGTGAGTTTAGCAAAAGATATGATAAGATGTGGTTATTTCACTGGTTCTGCCCCCAATTATTTCTGATAGTATTCCTTTGCTTTTTTCCACAGCGAGAGCATCTTTATCCCATAGACCCACATCCTATTACGTATGAAAAAAAACATCCGTTCGTATTCTCGTCGTCGGTTCAACCATCGCGGCCGGGCGTGTCCGGTAAGACTGCTGTTCGGCTTCCTGGCGGCGGCCGTCTCCACAGCGGCTTCCGCCAATGCCTCCGCGGTCTACTTAAATTTCAGCTCGAACTTTGATACCGATACCATATTGGAAACCGGGGGCACCGGTTTGACCGATCCACTGGATACGACGCGCGACCGCATCGACGGTGGCACCTTGCCATCGACCTATTCGGATGGCGCCACCTACACCACTACGGATGGACTCGCTTCTTTTACGTTCGCCAAATTGAAAACTTCGTCGTTGGACGCGGTTTCCCTCAAAGGCCAAACCCTTACGATCGAGCCCAGTCAGTACGCATCCATCGATCTCGCGCTACTGGCGGCGCCAGGTAGCTGCGACAATCCGTTTACGACGATCAAATTCAACTACACGGACGGCACCAGTGACGAACACCGGTTTGGGCCGCTGCAAAGCTGGATTTCCTCGCCCGCCGCGTATGATCACACGTATTACACGTATGTTGACAGCAGCGCCGTGACCTCGATTGTCAAATTCAACACGGATTTCGGCGATGCTGAAGCCGCTTACCTGTTTGATAGCTCGGGCAACGGTAACGATAGCAACAACCGGTTCGTCGACGGGAACGGGTACGCGCTCTATAAAATTCCCGTGGCCACCGACCTCACCGCAGCCACGCTTGGTATCACGGTAGGCAATAATTTTGATATTTTTGTGGCCACAGCATATGCCGATCCGACGGCCTCGCCGTTGGATGGGTACACAGAAATCGCCAATTCCATGACCCTTTATGATGGAACGGAGCACAAAGCATTAGGCAACTTGAAACTGTACGAGTTCGATATGGCGCCATATCTGGCGGCCGGTTCCGGTGAACTCTATATCCTGTTCAAAGACGCGACCCCTGACAATGGCTGGGGCCCCTACATTGAAAATATCCAAATGTATACGGGCACCAACCGCCAGTTTGCCGCGGTGATCGCGCCGGATGTAAACACGAATCAGGCTACCGTGTACGCCCAATTCTTGACGGATGGCGGTACCAACGAGGCGCCGTATCTCTATGATAACAGCGGTTCCGGCCCATCCAGCCGCAAACACCGCTTCGCCGATGGCACGGGCTCGATCACGTATAAACTGACATTCCCCACCGCCGTTAACGACGCTAAATTGACCGTGGACATGGCCAACAACTTTGTTGTTTCCTTATCGGGGCCGCTAGCGGTAACGCGCTACTCACAAGTTTCACCTGGCACCACCGAGGAAAAAAACTTTCTAGTGGATGCTGGCAACAGCGTTTTAGGCAGCAATTACCGGTATGCCGACGCCTCCGCCTACATGATTTATCAATTCACCCTCCCGGAGGGCGTCACCAATGCCGTGGCGCAAATCGATGTGGGTAATCAATTCGTTATTTCGGTGGCCGCGGGCACCAATGGAGATTTCGTGGTGGAACGCGATTACGTCACGGAAACCGGAAACCCCATCACGGATAACAGCAATTTGGCCGTCTACAACGTCCAACTCGCGCCCTACTTGACGAATAATCCGTCCAGAATCATCCAAATCAAGCTAACCGACGGCGTTCCGGAAGATGGCTGGGGCCCCTACCTCACCAGCATCGTTATCGCCAACAAAGTGGACACCGGTGAAAACACCTTCACTCCCGTCTTGAACTCGTCCGACCTGTTTGGCGGCATCGATGTGCATGACGAGCTGAACAAAGGCTATTACACGCTCGATTTGTCGTCCGTCCTGAAAAGCAATAATCCGAACAAGGAGGTGTATGTCAAATTCACCGATGGCAGCACGAGCGATGGTTGGGGTCCGGGGATTTTCTGGATGGCGGCCTATTCGGGGACGCTCGACATTCAATCCGACAGCAAAATCTTCCCGGCATTAAAAACCGTCAATGGGGATCCTGAAGGATTCGGCGTAGACTTGCTGCGCCGCCGATATTCGCTGAATAGCGCGAAAACGCTGAAAGAAATCGTGCTCCCCGCGCAGCCATCGACGGAGTCCAATCACGCCTATTTGCTGGCCGCCACCTTGAATCCGGCCACGATCGTCAGTAGTGCGTCGCTTGCGGTTCAACGCGGTGCGGCGAACACCGTTGAAATATCCTGGCCCACCTCGGCCGCCGGCTACAGTTTGCAAACGGCGGAAACGGTGGCGGGCGAGTGGTCGGCCGTTACCCAAACCGTGGTCGTACAAGGGGACAACAACGTGGTAACCATTCCAACCACCAGTGGGAATGCGCGTTTCTATCGGTTGAAAAAATAGTTTAAAAACGCATTTGCTCGAATCCGGCGCGCCAAGTTATCGCACTTGGCGCGCCGTTTGCGTTACGGCAATTGACAGGATGGGCGCAACGCTTGGCGCAAGAAATAAGCCAAGGCACCCCCCTATGCGACAGTCGAATAATCCACCGGTAAGTTAGTGGCAAACCCATCATCACCGCCATTTTCCTCAAGTAGCTCCAGTTCCCCAATATCCCCCCGCCTTAGATAAACGGGAGCGATCCGGAATATCTGGAATCTATTTTATCTTATCCGTTCGAGCCTCGCTTCCAGAGTCCTAGGCAAATTCTCACTCCTCTAAAAGTCTAGGAATAATTCGCCAAAACGCCCCCCGGTTGACCGGCATTATTTGCCGAGTGAAAACCAAAAACTGAACGATCACATTGGAAACAGGCCTTTCGCATCCATGGCATTAAGACTGCTAGGTATCCCTTCGCTGCCATTGGTGTACGGTGAGGGCCCGGAGAGGGCAAACCGAATCCGCCTGGTGGAAACGTGCTACTATATAAGGTCTACGAGCCGTCATGCGGGTAGCTATTTTATTGAAAACGTATCGCCAAGAAACGTGGAAGCCGGGCGTCTGGATGCTCTGGACGGCTTGGTGTATTTTTTATTCCGCCACGTCACTTTGGGGGGCGCAAAATCCATTCACCAGATCGCCCACTAACTCTCCCCCGGCACCCGCCGCCAGAAAGGCTAGTTCGAGGAATCCTTTTGAACAAGCGGTGCTCGATTCTTTGGTTGGTTACTTCCAAGCCACCGACACGCGATTGCGCTTACGGCTCGCGGGTAAAGGCGTCGCCGGAACTCTCCAATTTAAAGGCACTCGTTTTTCTATTAAAGCGGGCCTAAGCAAAGGCGGCATAGAGGGGAAATTCGATGATGGCCATAATTCGTGGCCGTTCACGGCCACCAGCGACGGAAAAGAGGTGGTTTTTGTGACGGGGAACGTCACCAATCGACTCCAACGTCAGCCGCTCGCCAAATGGGAAGGCGTCCACCAATCCGAGCAAGTTTGGTTGAAATTGGAAAACCGCGCGGGCGCACCCACCGGTTTGCTAAAATTCGGCGGCCATGAGTATCCTTTTTCGGCCACGATCGAAGCCGACGAAATACAGGCCGTCTATACGGAAGCGGGGAAAAAAATCCCCTTTACCATCGCACCGGAGGATGGCGGCTTATTATTCCAAACGGGCACCTTCTCGGAACTGCTTAAGCCGAAATCGCGCGCGAGCAGACTAACGGTTCAAGCCAAACCCGCGGTAGAATTCGCTTTGTTAGTTGATGACAAACGAATGAGCGGCCAAAATGGCGTGTTTGAACTGCCGGAAGACAAACCCGCGCGCTTGGAATTGCGAGCGCGAGGTTATCTACCCGCTAAAACCAATATAACCATCCCCGCCTACGGGGAATTGCTCTGGGCCCCGCAACTAGAGAAAAGTCCATTCCCCAGCACCAATACCATCCGCTGGACCAATGAATTAGGAATGGTCTTCGTTCCGGTGCCGAGAACCGAGGTGCTATTTAGCATTTGGGTTACCCGCGTACAAGATTACCAAACCTTCGCCACGAATACGGGACGTGAATGGAAAAAACCGGATTTCGAGCAAGGCCGCACTCATCCCGCCGTCAATGTGAGCTGGCTGGATGCTCAAGCCTTTTGCGAATGGCTAACCCACACTGGACGGGTTGCGGGTTTGATTGAGGAAAAACAGTCCTACCGCTTGCCCACCGACCAGGAATGGAGTCTGGCCGCGGGATTGCTGGAAGAAATGGCCGGCACCCCTAAGGAAAAGGACAGCAAAATCAAAAACCTGTTCCCGTGGGGCTCCCAATGGCCTCCGCCTAAGGGTTCAGGAAATTACCATCCCCTGCTCAACGTTGACGATTTCAGCGCCACTTCTCCGGCTGGAAGTTTCAAAGCCAATGAGTTCGGTCTTTACGATATGGGGGGCAACGTTTGGCAGTGGTGCGCGGATTGGTATGACTCCGAGGAGAAATGCCGGGTATTGCGAGGCGGTTCCTGGATCAACGGCACTGCGGAACGTCTTCAAACCGCCTTCCGCGGCGATGGTAACTTGCCCGAAAACCGCTATAATAATACGGGGTTCCGCTGTGTTTTGACGCTTACCCCCGTCCCATAATCAGCCATAAGTGTCAGTCCGGGAATTCTGAATGTTTGTCTTCTAATATCGCTTTCAACTCCGAAATATCTTCCACCTTCATATGGGTGAATAAGGATGCCAACTCATTTTCATTCTGCTGGATTTAGCCAAGGAGAATTATTTAGCGATAAAACATCCTGCTATCTCGGACCGACCCTTTTGAATATTATTCTTTGCAGAAACGGCGGATAAAGGTAAATGAAAGGCGGAATTGAGTAATTTTTAGCGCATATGAAAATCGTATTAGCATATTCGGGCGGTCTCGATACTTCGGTGCTGCTCTCCTGGATCAAAGAAAAATACCAAGCGGAAATGATCGCTTTCTGCGCCGATGTCGGCCAGCAGGACGAACTCGACGGTTTGGAGCAAAAAGCGCGCAAAACGGGCGCTTCTAAAATTTACATCGACGATCTCAGCGCGGAGTTCGCGAAGGATTTTATTTTCCCGATGCTTCAGGCGGGCGCTATCTATGAAGGCCAATATTTTCTGGGCACCAGCATTGCGCGCCCGCTCATCGCCAAGCGCATGGTTGAGATTGCCCGCAAGGAAAAGGCCGACGCGGTCGCTCACGGCGCCACCGGCAAAGGCAATGATCAAGTGCGCTTTGAGCTGACGGCCGCCGCTCTGGCGCCCGAACTCGAAGTCATCGCCCCGTGGCGGGACGCCTCATTCCGCGCTCAATTCCCCGGTCGGGCGGAGATGATCCGCTATTGCGAAACGAAAAAAATCCCCGTCGAAGCCAGCGCCAAGAAGCCCTATTCGATGGATCGTAACCTACTGCACATTTCCTATGAGGCGGGCATCCTCGAAGACCCCTGGCTGGACGCCTCCGCGCCGGAACACAAGCCGATGTACAAACTGAGCGTCTCTCCGGAAGACGCTCCGGATAAGGCTGAGTACGTAACCCTCGATTTCGAGCAGGGAAACTGCGTGGCGGTTAACGGTAAGCAAGCCACTCCTCTGGTCGTGATGCAAACGCTCAATAAATTGGGCGGCAAGCACGGTATCGGCCGCGTCGATTTAGTGGAAAACCGTTTCGTCGGCATGAAATCCCGCGGCGTGTACGAAACCCCCGGCGGTTCCATTCTCCATTACGCGCACCGGCAGATGGAATCGCTAACCATGGACCGCGAGGTTATGCATCTGCGCGATTCGCTGATACCCCAGTATTCGACGCTGGTCTACAATGGTTTTTGGTTCGCGCCCGAACGCTTGGCGCTGCAGGCCTTGGTCACCGAAAGCCAGCGCAACGTCACGGGCACCGTCCGGCTCAAGCTGTACAAGGGCAACATCATCACCGCCGGCCGCAAATCACCCGTAAGCCTGTACAACCCGCATATCGCCACCATGGAAGCCGATCCCACCAAGGCTTACAATCAGGATGACGCCACCGGTTTCATCCGGCTCAACGGCTTGCGGCTGAAAGTAGCCGCGCAAGTGCATGCGGCCCGGAAACCGGCCAAGAAAGGCCGTTAATCCTTCCCGGGGGGATTGAAAGCTAGCGACCTCGCCCGAACCATGGTATGGTGACGGGTACTCACTTTCAATCCAACTCAAGGAATGATTATGGCTGAACCGATAATCGCCCAAAAGGGGCCTTATGTGCAAATGACTTCGGCCGGAACCTATTGGTGGTGCTCGTGCGGCGGGTCCAAAACCCAGCCGTTTTGCGATGGCACGCATAAAGGCTCCGGCTTTGCTCCCCGGCGGGCCGACATCGCTTCAGAACGACAAGTCGCCTGGTGTGGCTGCAAGCGAAGCAAGAACGCGCCCCTGTGCGATGGGAGCCATCGCGGCTTGTAATCCCGAAGTGAAACGAACTACCTTCCCCGTCGTGTTAACCATCGCCGGATCCGATAGCGGCGGCGGAGCGGGCATCCAAGCCGACTTGGCGACCTTTACCGCGCTAGGGGTGCATGGTACCTCGGCGATCGCTTGTGTTACCGCGCAGAATCCCCGCGCGGTAACCGGCATTCAAGCATGCACCGCCGAAATGGTCCGCCGGCAAATCGAAGCCGTGTTCGCCGAATTGCATCCCGCCGCCACAAAAACCGGCATGCTGTTCTCCAGACGTATTGTCGATACGGTGGCGGACTTTTTTGAACGCCACCGCCCATCGGTTTTAGTGGTTGACCCAGTAATGGTCTCGACCAGCGGGGCACGCCTGTTAAAACCCGACGCAATCCGCGCGCTATGTCATCGCCTCTTGCCTTTGGCCACTTTGGTTACCCCTAACTTGGACGAAGCCAAAATCCTCGCGGAACGCCCCCTTGTTTCGGTTGAGGATTTACGGTTCGCCGCGCGTTTTATCCACCAACGCTATGGTTGCGGGGTATTGGTGAAAGGCGGCCATCTGCGCGATTCCGCTCAAGCGATCGACATTTTCTTCGATGGGACTCAGGAACTGCTGCTTTCGGCCCCCTTCGCCAAAAAAGTCTCCACCCACGGCACTGGATGCACCTATTCGGCAGCCATCACGGCGGGATGCGCGCTAGGTTTTCCCCTGGAAAAAGCGGTGGCCCTGGCAAAAAACTTCATCACCCAAGCTATCCATCAAAGCATCCAAGTGGGAAATCACTCCGTTTTAAACTGGGCTGCGGGGAAGTCATCGCTCAAAACGCGATAACTTATTTTGATGTATTTATCTTATTACCAATTATATACACACCGCGAGCAACCGTTTAATCATAAATAATTACTAGACACACCCCTAGTTTGCGCTAGAGTAGTCGATCTGCTTCCTAGGAGGGGGTCATTTCGAGTCCCCATTTCCGAGAAAAGAGCCATTGGGAAGCTTTGCGCTAAAATTGGCTGCCGTGAAAAACAAGGCGAGCCAATGATAGGGAGAAGTCCAGTGGGCACCTTCCTGTCGAAGATATTGAATTGGTTAAGCATTGTGAAAAAAATTGAATTAAGAAATCGCATCCGGACTTCGTATCCGCACGTCCAGGCACAATTACGCCGCGCTCCCGCCGGCCGGGCAACCGCCACGCACCGGTGGCAAATCGAGATCAACGGCGCCCAGAATGCCGCTGAAATTCAGCAAATTAACCAATGGGCAAATTCGGCGAATATTCTGCCGCATGATATCGCAAGCGATTCAACCGCCCTGAACGCTTAAGCGGCCGATTATAAATTTTTCTCGAGAGGCTGGGAGTAACATCCCAGCCGCTTTGTTTTCCCACTAGCGCGCGGCGCGATATCAGGCTATACCCAAGGGCGCAGTGAAAATTGAAATCGTCAACACCGGCAGCGAGTTAATGCTAGGGCGCGTGCTGAACTCGCATCAACAATGGTTGTGCCGGCAACTCACCGGCCTGGGACTGGAAGTAGAACGTCAAACCACGGTGGCCGACACCGGCAAGGCTATTCGCCTAGCGGTGGAGGAAGCGATATCCCGGGCGGATTTAGTGATCACCACCGGCGGCTTAGGCCCCACGTCGGACGATCTTACTCGGGACGAAATCGCCCGCATGCTAGGCCTGAAGTTACATCAGGATTCCGCGGCGGCGGCCAACATCCGGCGGTTCTTCGAGGAGCGCAAACGCACGGTGCTCGAATCCACCCTCGTCCAGGCCATGGTGCCGGAAGGCGCGCAAGTGCTATACAACCATCACGGCACCGCGCCGGGTTTGGCCATCGAAGCCCCGCGCCAAGGGCGGTCACCAGCCCTGCTAATCATGCTGCCGGGACCGCCGCGCGAACTTTACCCGATGTTCGAAACGCAAGTCATCCCGCTGCTAAAAGCGCGTTTTCCGCAAACCAAGACCTTCGAGAGCCTCACGTTAAAAACCGCTTGCCTGGGAGAATCCGCCATCGAAGAAGCTATTGCCCCCCAGCTTCAGGCGCTGGTGAAACGCGGACTGGAAATCGGCTATTGCGCCCGGGTAATGGAAGTAGAGGTGCGCTTGGACGCGCGTGGAACTGGCGCTCGCCCATTGATTACCGAGGCGGAACAAATCGTGCGCGGTTTGATCGGCCCGCACATTTTCGGCGTTGCGGATGAAACCCTGGAGGCGGTGGTGGTGCGCTTGCTAACGACTCGCGGTCAAACGGTGGCGTTAGCCGAATCCTGCACCGGCGGGTATATTTCGCATCGTCTGACGAATGTCCCGGGCGCCTCTAAAATATTGCACGCTAGCTGTGTGACCTACAGCAACGAAGCCAAACACCAATTACTCGGCGTCCCTCGGGAAATGCTGGAGACGCATGGCGCGGTAAGCGAGCCGGTCGCCAAAGCCATGGCTGCGGGAGCCCGCCAACGCTTGGGCGCGGATTTCGCCATCTCCGCCACGGGCATTGCCGGGCCCGAGGGGGGATCGGCGGAAAAACCCGTGGGCACCATTTTTATCGGCCTAGCGACGCCAACCGATTGCCAAGCCCGGCGGCTTTATTTCCCCTACGACCGGCTATCGTTCAAACAAGCCGCCTCGCAACACGCGCTGGAGGCGCTACGGCAAGCATTGCGACCGGCATAGGCAGTCAACACGCGCCCAACCACGCCGGAGCTTTAAGCACTCGACAAGGCTTACGGGAATTTATCGAAGCGGAAGGTGCAACAATCCAATTTAAGCACGTCGGCGCCTTCCTCCATCCGGGCTTTAAATTGGCTGGTGACCGAGTAAAAATGGGTTTTGCCGCGCTTTTCCGCCACCAGCAAGCCCGCCTCGCGCAGGATGCGCAAGTGCTTGGATACGTTGTACTGAGTAGCCTGCACCCGCCGGGCAATATCGTTCACGCTAAGGTTCTCCTTCAACAGCAACCGGACAATGCGCGCGCGCGTCGGCTCGCCCATGGCGCGCAACACGGCTATGCAATCTATGCCACTCATCACGCGCATGCTATTTGAGCCAATCGGAAAGGCAAGCTAATCGGTCGAACCTCAGCCCCGCGCAAACTCCCGACCCCCTATTTGACAAGCCCACCTATCAAGTTATACTTATGAAGTATATGAGTAAATATATTATCGCACTAACTCTAGCATTAGGAACCTTGCTCGCGGTGGCCGCGGATAAGTTCGCGGATATTTCCACGGGAGACCTCAAACAAGCCATCGCCGAAAAGAAGGTGGTTCTACTGGACGTCAACGGCTCGGAAAGCTGGCAAAAACAGCACATTCCGGGAGCGTTGAATTTT
>DBTJ01000167.1:0-18952 GCA_002306985.1 Verrucomicrobia bacterium UBA1319 | reverse complement strand
GATAAACTGGCCGAAAAACTACCCGCCGACAAGTCGGCGCTCGTGGTCGCGTATTGCGGCAACGAACACTGCGGCGCCTATCGCGCCGGAGCCCTGGCCGCCAAAAAACTGGGCTATACGAACGTCAAACACTACGCCAAAGGTATCCAGGGCTGGCTGAAATTGGGCGAAAAAACCGAAACCGGAGCCGAAGCGTTAGCGAATAAAAAATAGTCCGTACCCGCATGCGTTGGTTTCACCGACGCTAGTTTGAACCCCAGAATATTACGCGAAGGGCTTCATCATGAAGCCCTTTTTTTGGGCTCGCCTCACCCCGAGCGGGAACGCTTTGGGCGCCACCTGTCGCCAGCGCAAAAACGGGCCGATCACCAACCCAGCCAACGCTAAAATGGACAACGCAAAAGGCACCGTGGCAAAATGACTCCGCCGCCATTTTCCCTTGCTCAAACCGACGCTTAGAAAACCCTCGGCCCCGCGATTCTAAACCAACCGCCAAGTTCAAAGCGGAAGTCCAGATTGAATGACCGCCTGCGCCTTCAGGATTGACCCCATTCGCTTTTTCAAGCGGATCGTCCTCAAGCCTTAGCTTCAGCGGCAGAACTTCCTCGTTAGAAACTTCCCTTGGCTTCGCAAGCCGAGGCGATTACGGCACCAGAATCAACTGATAGTAGCGAGCGTGGCTCGAACTCGCGGTGGCATCCGTATACTCACAACTGCCATTGGCTGGCGCGGTGATGATTGCGGACAACTCCGTCCACTTCACCAGATCATCCGAATAGCTGATCATAAATTTTTGTCCGGCGGTGGCGGTCCAACGAAGAACAAATCCATTATCAGTCAATTCGCTCGTCGTAGTGCTAATCGTCGGCGGAGTGGTTTCCGTGCTGTCGCCCCCCAACTGGGTCACTCGGAAGAATTGGAATCCCTGGCTTAAAGGCATCGTCACGGTCGTGCTAGCGCCAACAGCGACAATATTCGTAACCGTAATCCAATTAGTCGCGTTAGCTACATTGGTAGTGGCTTCCACTTGGTAGGTCACTCCGTTGGTGGACTCCCAAGTAATGCTGACCGTAGTCGAAGTCACGGATAATTTCAGATTGTCGATTGAAACACTATTCGTGCTTGGCGGCGTTACCGGCGTGTCGGAGAACTCCAACACCCGGAAGAAGTGCAAACCAGAACTTATCGGCACGACGACACTCGTATTCGTGGCGGTAGCGGCGGTGATATTGCTCACCGAAATCCAATTCGTCTGCGTGCCGAAAATATTCGTACAACCGTCCACTCGGTAAGCCAAACCAATGGTTGATGGCCAGCTGATGGTGATATTAGCGCCTACGACGGTGATCTTAATATTATCCACGGTCACGGTGTTGGTGCCAGGATTCACCACGGATCCAGTGCCGAATTCCAGGATGCGGAAGTAGCGCAAACCGCTACTCAACGGCACCGCCACGGTGGTTTTCGTGGCCGTAGCGGAGGCAATATTGGTCACCGTGGTCCAGACTGGAGTGATAATATTGGTGCAACCATCCACCCGATATTTCGTCCCAACGGTCGAAGCCCATGTGATGTAGATCATGCCGTTGGTCACGCCCAGATGGATGTCGTCCACCCATCGATTGGTGGAAGCGGTGACAAACTGGGTGGCGCGAATGGAGTAGCCGACGGGCACGGTATCCGCATTGCTAACCCCGACTATCCATAGTCCAGGGGCTAGGGCGACTGGGGTCGCGTTGGTCAGGATCGTAATGGATTCATTGGTCGCGCCGCCATTCGTTCCGGCATAGTCATACAAGTCCGGACTCGGGTTAGGCAGGCCGCGCCGCACATACAGGTCGACATTGCCGGTGGCGTTGAACGTTTCGAACAAGGTTTTGTAGGCGTTCGTAGCCACGACGAACCAGTAATAATCCATCGTGTTCACGGGCACCAAGTTGGTGGCCGCCACGCCGTTGACCAAGAACGGCGGCGATTGAGTGTATTCAAAAATATCGAGGTTGAAATTAACCTCGTTGGTCCCGGCATTGTAAACTCCAATATACCAAAGTCCCGGAGTCAAGACCGCCGGAGTGGAATTGGAACTGAGCAATATTTGCTCCGCCACCAGACCCGAATTATCGCTAGCGGCATCAAACAAACTAAGGGTCGGCCAGAAAAGCCGATTGGTGTTATCCTTGCGAATATAGAGGCCAATGTCACCGTCTAGTGGCGTCGCTTGGATCAAGCTTACCAGCGTGTTGGTGGTCACTTCATACGTGTAATACTTCCAATGGGGCGACGGCTGCAAGGTGTTCACCTCGGTCACGCCCGGGGTTAACGGCGTAAAGGCGGGAACCGCCGTGGCTTGAATCGTAAACGACAGATTGGTCGACTCGTGATTGATCACCGCCAGATACCAATCGCCGTTCAAATCCGGCAGCACCAAATCGCTGGGTACGAACGCCGTGCTCACGACTGCGAAGAACAGATACGGGGTGGGCAGCGGAATCTCGTAAGTCGAATTCGTCTCCGAGGCGATGAACGCCTGCTCGATCACGGTCCAATTGGTATCGGCGACATCGACAATGCCTAGGACTTGGTATGTGGCGCCCGGCAACGAATTCCAACTCAGCACTAAATTGTTATCCGACACGGAAAGCAAGATATCCAGATTGTTCGTATCGGCCACCGTGGCGGGAGTAGGCGTGCCATTGGTGGACAAGTTGATCTCCTTGTCGCTCGATCCGCCAAAACGGCCGGCGTCGCACTGCGCGCTAGAAGGCAGGTCATTAAGCCGCAGCACCAAGTCGCCCTTGCCGCTCAAGTTCGTGAGTCCAAACCAGGCGGACGAATTGGTCTCGGTGATACGAAACCGGAAGAAATCCTCCAATTCACCGGCGCCATTCGTATAGGTCAAAGGCACGCCGTTGGTGAGGTCGATAATCCGGACGATTTTTTCATTCACCAGGATACTGTAATTGACCCGATAGCTTTCCATGTTAACCACGCCCAAATACCAAATGCCAGGCGACAACACCGGAGTGGAATTGTTAGTGAGAGAAATAACCTCGGTATTAGTACTATCCAAGCGACTGCTGGCATCATACTTCGAAGTGTTGGGCAGCGGGTCCAGCACGGGGGTGTATTTGCGCGCCACCAAGTTGACATTGCCGTTGCTAGGGAACAAGTTGAATTGCACCGATACCGCGTTGGTGGAGACGATGTACTGGTAATAATCCAAGGCGGGCCCATTTGAAATTGAGCCAAAATAGGGAACATGGTTCGTCAGGGTAATGACGTCGATATAATTTGTCGCATCCGTCTTGTCGAAGGTAACCTTGATGCAATAGTCGTTGGTGGTCGTGGTGTCCGCGTTCTTGACGCCAAGATAATAGCGCGCGCCCGGAACCAAGGGAGCGGCCAACGGACTATTGGTGCTGAGGAGGAGGCTTTCGCCTAAACCGGCCCCAAACTCATCCACATAATAATCATCCACTCCTTGGATTCCCGCAGGCAAGCCGGAACGATCACCGATGAGGATTAAATTTGCCGCGCTGTTATTGACTAGCACGTTCGTGGCGTAACTCGCCGCGCGGGGCGTTTCGACAATGAAATAGCTGATTTCACCGCCTTTGACCGTGCCGCAATAGGGCACCGCGTTGGTGAGTGTGATCGCGGTCGCCGCCGGGGTCGCGAAAATAATCTGCATTTGCCAACTCAACAGGACCGGCGTCGGTCCGGTAGTAGCTCCGGTGCGCACGTCCTCAATCTCCAGAATCCAATCGCCCAAGGCGGATTGATCTTTAAAGATATCCAAACTTTCTTCCGCTTGGTAATAGCTCCCATCGACGACTTCCACTAAAGAGAACATATCCACCAGGAATCCCGCCCCGAGGCTTGCTAAGGTGATGGGCGTCGAATTGGCCGCCGCCGTGAATTCAATGGTCTCCACTTGCCAACCATTGGTGGGAGTAAGCGATTTTGAGCTAATGCCCACGACGGAGAAAAGACCCGAAACAGCGGTCGACTCGGGCGGATTGCCGGTCAAATAATGGCCGTCAGTTCCGGCTTGGGCAATTTCGGCGATTTCAATTTGGGTCAACGCCCGATTGTACCAAACCACTTCATCCATCATCCCTTTGAAGGCATTGCCCATCGCGGTAAAGGGATAATAGCCGAAAAAGAGGCCCAAGGAGGTCTGGGGGACGATATTCGTAAAGCTGGCATTCGTTATTAAGGTGCCGCCCACATAGACGCGAGCCGCCCCACTGGACTGATCAAAGGTCAGAGCCACGTGATACCAATCGTTCGAGACAATCACATTGGTCGCCATAAGGGAATGGCTGGTGCCGTTGGTATCCATAATATCGGCGAACAAACTGCCGTTATTAGTTATCCACAAATTCACACCCTCGTTCGTCTTGGAGGAGAAACCGAAAATAGGGTTAGTTTGCGAAACCGCATTGGGTTTGACCCATCCCTCCCAGGTGAAACTGCGGGTGTTTAACGTGTCGGATGCTGGAATACTAACGTAATTCGTCCCGACAAAAACAAGGCCCTTGCCAACCTTGCCACTATCATTGGTCCCTAAAAGCGCGGGAGTAATAAAATTGTTAGTAAAGAAATCATTAGTTATACTATCTTCAAATTGCCACCAACTCACCGCGCCGGGCATAGCCTCGCTACGGCGATACGCGATGCTGGCCAGGTATTTATGGCTGGCGACGGTGTCGAAGATATTCGAGATGGCGCCGTGACGAAGATTCACCACCTGGTTGCCATTGGTCGCCAGAGGAGTCACGACGACTTCGACCTCGTTGCTGGTCACAGACCATGAGCCAAAATTCGTCCCGTTCGTATAGACGCCGGAGGTATAAGACTCGAAGCTATCGGAAGCGATGAGTTTTTGCGACGTGGCGGTATCGAAGGGCGGAACGCCAAACTTGATCGGCGTGGTCGTCAAATTGGTATTCTCAGTGAAATAAAAATAACTGATCCCCGTGTTGGTGGTGCCCGCCCCATAGCCACCGCCCGAGGTGCCGCCACGATTTTCCGTCAACAGCGCGGTAACACCCAGCGGACTGGTAAGCCGCACAGCCAGGTCCGACGGGCGCGGATGATCGATGCGCACCCCGACGCTGAGCGAGACCACATTCAGGTCTACTCCCACATAGTTGGTGGCGTAAACGCGCGCGTCGTCCGGAATACTCACCGCCACATCGGAGGTAAATTTTTGGGCGAGCGCGCCGGACAAATCGTAATCGATCTTCGCGTCGATCCGGAAGGTCACGGTAACCGCGTTAGGATTGTAAATGCCGATGTAATAGCGCCCGGGTACCAAAGGAGGCACATCCCCCCGGCCCAAGGTGAGTACTGGGTCGGTTTCGTTATAATTCTGGTGTTCCGGATCGATCAACGCTTTTTTGTCGTAGTCCTTCAAGGTCGGCAACTCGGCGCGGCGCACATAGACATTGAGCGGCAGGCTGGGATCAATATCCCAGACGTACACGTTCAAGTTCGTCGCTTCCATGGGCACATCGACGGAGTAATACACAAAACTGTTCGCCAAGACTTCGCCCTGCAAGCCACCCAGGGCGGTTTGGGGATAGATGCGAATCTCCATGCGGTCGACGCGCCCGGTTTGATTGAGATGGTCGTCCGAAACGGTAAGCATCCAACTGCCGTAGGCCACTTGGCCGATAAACTCATCCAGACTGCCCGGCCCATCGGTGGGCTGGCTGTAGAGAATGTCGCCATTATTGCTATCATCGAATATGAAGCCGTTAGTGCCCTGGAAGTCGCCATTATTCAGGGTGTGGTTGTAGAGCACGGCGTATTTGCCTTCGTGGCTCAAATTCCCCAACAGATCCCCCAAATTCTCATGCGTTAACACATTGGTCACCACCACGCGGCCCACCTCCACGGGCTGGGTGCCAACACCGAACATCAACGCCCGGCCCGGCTTGCGCGACGAACCGTCGGGAATCTGCAAATACACGGGCATGCCGTGAATGATCCGCCCGCCATCCGCGGTGGCTTCGTCGAACGGCGTGTCGCTGGAAAGCGCGATGAAACCGTATTCCGCCGCCTGCTGGTCCTCGGCTTTGATGCCGATATAAAACACCGTGCCCAACGCGGCGTTGGTGTAAAATACCAGCTCATTGCCGCCGCGCTTGAGTGATTTATCCGAGTCCGCGATCGCCAACTCGTCCAGATTCGTCAGCGCGGCATTGGTCGACACGTACATGTCGATATCCGCCTCGGTATCGCGCGGAACCGCCAGGTTCGGCGTGGTAAACGTGAGGAAAGCCACGTTCGTGCCGTTGGTCATGACGATTTCCGAATTCGTATCCGTCAAATTAGTGAACACATAAAAGCGCCACTGGTTGGTCGTGCCGAGCGTCCCGCCAATTAATGGCGAATTGGCGCCCACCCGCTCCTCCAGCAGCGGCACCCCATTCGTCAGTTTGGTGGTGGGGTAATTCGTGGCGTAAATGGAGTTGGTAAGCTGCAACGCGAAGGCGTTGGTCAGCGTCAAATCCGTGCAAGACACCACGAGGGCGAAATCTTGCGCCGTGCGATTCGTATCGGACACCGTGTTCACATTCACACGGTTACCAATGACCGAGATGGATAAATTGGTGCCCTGGATAAACGGCGTGTTGATAAACACGTTTTCCACGTTGTTAATCACGTCGTTATAGGCGACCTCGTTGGTGGTGTGCGTGGAGTTGTAGTCCGTCTCGGCTTGGATATCGTTGCCCCAATAAACCTCGCCGGTGTCTAGGTTGGTGACCACCAAATCCAGATCGTTCACCAATTTCACCGCGGCGTTCGGATTGCCCGGCGGATCGGTCCATACCAAGGTGATCCGCAAAGGAGCCAGCGCGACGGAAGGGTCCAAAGTCATGTTCCACGTGCGCCGCTCACCCGTGGCCAAAGCATTCGTGACGCTTTGATCGAAATACTTCATCGGGGCGCCCGCTGACAACGTATTCGAAGCCAATAAAAAGGACGGCAAGCTATTGGTGAGGTTAGGCAAACCCCAACCTTGCAGGTTGAGCATGGTCTGAACTTGAAAATCATAGCGCGTTCCCAAAGAACGAGCCCCGTTGATCAGCAAAGCTTTCATCAACGCGGGACTATTCGTGTGCTTACGTCCTTCCGGCAACTTTTGCTCAAAAAACTCTTTCATCAACGCCAGCATGCCGGAAACCGCGGGGGCGGCGATGCTGGTGCCGGTTTCAAGCCCCGATTCATACCGGTAGTATGGGGCCAAACCGCCATTGAGTTCCGCCATCGTTTGGTAGACCCCGCTGTCCGCGTTGGTCAAAGTCAGCACCGCCACCATGCTATAGGTGATGGTGTCAGTCCCGTTGTTGCCAATCGTCCAACTGAAATACGCGTCGGTTTCCAGCGCGCCATCGCCCGGTAGGGTTAACTGTCCAACGCCGGAGGCATCGTAATAGGAAGCATCGACATACTCCCCAAATTTGCCATAAATCTGCAGTTTGGGCAGATTGCTTGTATCCGTCAGCGAACTGTTCAATACGATTTGCAGGGCGATCGAATTGCGCGGTACGTAGATTTGATAATTATTCCATTGGCCAGGCACGATTTGCTGTTGCGTATACTCCTCCTGCCGCGTCTCGGTGGAATAGGGACTGGTTTCCCATTGTTGCGACCGCGTGGAAATCACAAACGTTCCCGGCGCGACCAGATCGGGCTTGAAGCGGCCGGACTCGCCTTCCGTGCCGGGGCTCACATTGCCGCGACTAGAGGAGGAGATCACTTGATCGCTACTATCGGTATACTCGTAAAACAACGCGTTGGTATAATACTCCCCAGTTTCGGTGTTTTCCTGGACAACTTCGTTGGTAATGCCCCGCAATTGTTCGATCGCACCCACAGTGATAACGTTTTTAGCGGTGCCGGGCGAAGTAATTGAACCCGCGACGCCACCGGAGCCATCGGTTGCACCCGCACCCGCGTTACCCGCCGGAAACACGAACAAAATAGGCTGCGACCCCGTGGTCTCCGGCGAAGCATCGCGCACGGCGGCGTCATAGGTGGCGGCGGAAGAATCGTAAGTATCCGCGCCAGGATAGCCCCAGCTGTCATTGGAAATGGTGGCGTTTGTCTTGGCGGCGGCTGCGATGAGATAACTATCGGATTGCAGCGGGCCATGATCGATGTCGATGGGAAGGACATACAGTTCCGATTCCGGCGCCATACCCCGGAAATTGGCGCCGGATACCGACCCCGAAGCGTTGGTCACCGTGTCGGACTCCGCTCCGTCACTCGCAATAATTCCCGCCACCAGCGTGCCGTGGCCGTTGGTATCCTCCAAGGCCGATGGGGTGATCCCGTACACGCGCCCCTTCAAGGCGGGATGGGTGGCATCCACGCCGGAATCGTTCACGTTGATCAGCACGCCCTTGCCCGTCAGGCCCAAATAATTCGTCGCATTGGTCGAACCCGCGACATCGGTGGACACTCCCAGCGTCGTACGGCTTAAATCCAGCATCGCCGCCCGGCGATATTGCGGCTCGATCCCCTGCACTTGCGGCAACTGCGCCAAAGCCACCAAGCAATCAGGCTTGGGTTTAACCGTAAGCAGCGCGCCAAAAGGACCGGCTGATTCCGCCAAAATCTCTCCGCCCGCGCTGGCCACCGCCGCGCGGTCCGCCGTTTTCGCGCCGGGATACAAGGAAACCCGCAATAGGGATGATTCCCCCAAGGGCTGGCTCGCCAGCGCCATGGCGAGCAACTTCTCATCCAATTTATAATACGGCTCGTACGCCAGCACGCTACCTACGACGGGATCGCTGGACAATTGTCTGGCAACCGCTTCGGACGCCGTCACCAAAAAGGCGTTGTTGGGAATGTAGCTGACCGTGACGGCCCCGGCGGCCGCTACTCGCTTGCGGAAGGCATCCGTGATCACGCCGCGCGCCTGAACAATGTATGCGCCCGGATTTTTCTCCGCTTTCAGCTCGGCGGGAATCTTGAGCGGCTCTTTCGAGGCGGTATCGATAAACGCGTTGCGCAGCAAAATCGCGGTGTCCTTGCGGGTCAACTCGGTGATCGTATGCGTGGTATTACTTAAACGAGTGGTCGCCGTGGCGGCGGCGCGCGAAACGATGGGTTCAGGCCCGGGCTTGGTCAGTAACGAAATGGTATTGGTGGCCGGGCCCGGCGCGGCGGGAATGGGAGCCGCCGGGCGCTGCAGCTTGCGTTCCTGCAAGAAATCGCCCGCTTTCCACATCAGCACACTTGCGACAAAAAGCCCGAGACTGATCGCACACCATGTTCGAGTTTTCAATGCCATAAAATCTTCAAATCTAACCCGGCTTCGCCGGAATTCACGCCTGTCTTCTAAAGCCTGGCTCGTCCTTGGCCAGCGCTGTCATGAGGCTTGATGCGGAGGCTTTCGGCCGGACTGGCATTCCCGCATAGGGAGGCACGCGCTGGCGGCGCGCCCGAGTAGCCATCGTGCCCACCTCAAGCGTCTTAATCGTTGGGCAGATATTGGAACCGCTCGCGCACCACAGTCGGATGCTCGGCCGTTCCGTCCAGGCGTAACACATGTTTCGCCACCACTTCGCCTATCACTTGATAGTTCGTGCATAGCCCTCGGTTCGCCCCGGAAAGCAGCCGGGAATTGGGGGCCGGGGATAGGGTTTGGCCAAAGGTGTACACCGTGACCCGTGGCTCGTCGGATTTCAGCAAAGACAAGACTTGCTGTGGAATACGTTCGATGACCTCGTCGGAAACATTCACATTGCCTTGCAGATTCGTGATGGAAAGGAAAGGCGACTGCACCGTTAGCGCCGGCGCGGATAAAACCTCGCCCAAATAATGGAACATCTCGCCCGGTTTCTTCTCCAACCGGGTTTGATTGATATTTGTGACGATAGCCTTCAACTGCGCCGAGTTGGGCTGAATGATATACTCACCCACGCCGTTCGTGGATGGTCCACCCGACAATCTGGACCAAGCGGTCTGGGTCGTGTTCGTTAACACCGACACCCCGCTTAACACCGCGGACCAAGCGGCCAGGTTCGTTTGGTTTACCGAGAGGCGACCGCGGGAAGCGTTGTCGTTTAGCGCGGTGGTGAACAAATCTAAAATCCGCCAATCGTTGGTTGGGTGGGTGAAGTAATTCCCCATCCATAAGGCGTTATAACTCCCCAGGGTATTGGAAATACCAACGGGCATCGTAAAGTCATTCAAGGAAACGGCGTGCGCTTTGGCCGGCCCGGCTAGATGCGCCCAATCCTGGGTGGCCACCACGGCCGATTTTAAATAAATCGTCTGCCAGGGCGTGCCGCGATGCACCCGACCCAGCCAGCCGACATTGGGAAATTTATTAGTTGGGAAGGCCCAGTCATCCGATTGCTTAATCATCGAATCCTTCACCGATATATCCGTCGCGAATGTATCGCCCGAAAGATTGGGATTACCACCCCAGGGCCGGTAGCGGCGATTCATCGCGCCCAAGTTCGAATTGGTAGTCACCCGAGTGATCGGCACCACATATTGCACGTTGTCGTTGCTGTTTGTTTTATCCAAATCGATCAAATCCTCGACCAAGTAATGCACCAGCGGATCGTTCACCTGCCACCGGGAATTTTGATAGAGTTTACGGGCGGGCGAGAAAGGCGCCTGATGAGAAGTGCTGTTGCCCAGCTCTTGCTGCATTTGTTGGTACTGATAAAGCTTGGGAGCGAGCCCTACGAAAACCCGGAATAAATCGATCGCCTTATCCTTGGAATCTCCCGCCGCCGCATCGGCGTTCACGTTCACCCAAGCGGAATCGCTCGTTTTTCCTTCACTGGTTTGTTCACCCAATGAAAATGCGATCTGATTTTGCACGCCTTCCGGCTTGCCGGTATTCAGCAGATTGGTTCTCCAGAAAGAACCCTCAATGCCGACCTCGCCAAGATTGTTGGTATTGCCGATCAGTTGCTTGGTCACATCAATCGTGGTGCCCAAATTATCCAGCATAACTAAATCGACCACCCGTTGAGCTTCGGTATCCACCACGTAATACAACAACCTGGCGCGCACCGTTAATTCCAGCGAAGGGATGGTGAAGGTGGGATTATACTCAAAACCACCGGCCAAGTTGCTGAGGGTTTGAAACTGATTCCCTTTAATCGTATACACCATGTTTGACAGGAAAACGGTGTTGGTATTTAACGGCACCCTAAATTCTTTGCCCTGCCAGGTTTTGGCGGCGATATTGGTGAAATAATAATTGCTACCATAATAAGGGTTGGATTGCTTAAATATTGCCACGGGCGTTGACACCGAACTACTCGAATTGGTCGTCATAACCATGTCAAAACCCACTTTGATCGTCATCTGCAAATTGCGCGGATAGGCCTGGGTGTAGGAATTCCACGCCTCCAACCCAAACGCGTTCGAAACGCCCACTAAAAAGAGCTGGTTGGTCAAACGCGGCCGAGTGACTCCGTAATTTTTGACGAACTCCAATTTACGGGTGACTTGCACCGCCGTCTGCATGGAGAATTCATTGAAATTGGGCAGTCCTTTCTTGGCGCCAAAGATCACCGGCACCCCATAAGCCAAGACGTTCGATACGGGGTCCTTGGATTTATTCGCGATATAGCGACGACCATAGGTGGCGTCGTCGCTGGCTAGATCGATCCATCGGGAATTAAGCAGGAAATTCGTGCCCGTTTCTTCCACGTAACCCGCGATCACCACCATGTCGTTGGTACGCCGAAACACCGGACGGAATACCGAAGGCAAATTGGTTAAGTTACGATTGCCTTTGATGTAATTCGTGCTGGCATCATAAATATTCGCCGCCACCTGCAGCAATCGATGCACCGCCGGGGTGTAATAGTTCGTCGGGTAAACCGGAATATTCGTTATCCCCAAGTACGGATAAAAATAATCGGGATAGCGAATAAACGATAATTCCGGCTGCGTGCTTAACAAGCGGGCGGCGGCGTTGGTGAAGAATCCGAGCGGAGTCCAAGCTTGGTAATTCGTCGTGAGGCCGCTGGCGTCGTTGGCGTAATTAAGATTCATCTTGCCCTGCAAACCGGAGGAGGAATCCACCCCCAATTGCGCGAGCAAACGATAATAAGTATAGCGGTCATAGGTACTCGCCGAGTTATTAAAAGTACCCCGCATGCGATTTACGTCGCTGGCGCTGAACTTAGTCAGATCCAGCAACTCCTGAATATCGTAAAAATTATTCGTGTTATCACCGCCTGGCCACGCCTGTTTTTGTTTCTGCGTGGTATCGGGATCCGCCGTGAGCGCCTGCACGCCCGTCATCCGGGGGCCGGAGCCATAGGCGTCGTAATAATCCCGCTGGAGCGTTAACCCAATTGCCGCCAGATTGGGATTATTGTAGCTGTTATTAGCCTCTCGCTGAAATTGATCGATGATATTGGGCAAGGTGGACAGGTTGTTATTGTAACGATAGGCCACGATGCTATTGGCGTTGGAGGAAGCCGGATCGACCCGGGGCGTGTTAAGATTCGTGTCGTATGCAGCCCACTGGTTGGTATTCAAGTCGCGCAGGAAGGCCGCCAGATTCAATTCCCAAGTGCCAACCCCCTGGTTTCTCGCAAAGCGATCCGGCACGGGGGTAGCCATCTTAGGTTCCAGCGCGCGATTGTGAATATAGTTAATATCCAGGCTTTTGCCCGAAGGCAGGGCGATCCATGCAAGGCGTCCAATAAAAGGATTCGTGGCGGAATGCGGGGCCGTGGGATACTGCAACACGCCAATCCACTCGGGATCGCCCACAAAATAGTTCGAAATAATAGTGTTGTTCGTGCCCGGGATGGTATGGCCGTATTTATCCCGCACCGGCAGGTAGCCGTTGGTGTCGAAGAGGCCATTCCGGTTCAAATCCACATAGTACCGAAACTCAAGCGCCCCATTGGTGCCCTTAGAAAAATACACCGGCGGACGCGCGTCGTATTTGAGCCGGGCGATATTGGCGGCGCGCTTCGTGGCATCGAGCGGCTTACCACTGGTGTCATAGTCGTAGTTAACATTAGCCAAGACCTGTGTGGGATCGGTAATATTGGCGTTGAACCCGCGCGGATCGATCAAATTAGTGGAGACCATCAGGTCGCACGTGAGCAAATTCGAAATGGCATTGGTCGCCCCATAGGTGATCATGCGGTCCAGCACGCGCGTGGCCAACTCGCCTTGGACGCGGGCCAGGGCCATTTCGGACATGAGCGAAGCGGTGGTTTGCGAGGCGGTGACCGCCACCGAGTTACGCTCGCGTCGGCTAAGGGCTAGAAAAGTGACCGCCATAAAGGTCACCACTGATAGCATGATCAGGGTGATGACCAGGGCGACGCCATTTTGACGGGATCGGTTCATGGTTGGGCGTTGCGGAGAGGAATCATTTTACGAAAAATATTCACGGCCCCGGGCTGCTTCTCCAAATAGGCGCGCTGGGCGGTAGCCGTCGGCATGGAACGCATTCTCTGCAAGATGTAAGGCGGTATGATGCCAATTTCCAATTCCAGATAGGCGGGCAGGGAATTACTATAAAATTGCCAGTTCCATTTCCCGAGGACCCGCGTGCTATCGTTCCACCCCGCGTAATTCCAGATCACATTGGGGTTGGAATATTTCACGTAATAACCATTAGTAGTATAAGTCCACGTCCAAATGTTACTCATGGCCTTATCGCTGGTGATGGGATTGAAATTATTCGTCAATAAACAGCCATTCGCATCGTAGGGGCGCAGGCTAAAATGGGTAATGCCCTCGGCGATTGGAAAAGCGAGCGTCGCGTCTGTTTTGGAGAGGTTAAAAACGTTAGTCATCGACTCGTAATCCACCGACCGCAACCGCAATGTGGGCGTCGGCGTTCGAGTCGTGGTCCCCACGCTCGCGCTGGCACTCCCCCCACTGCCAGTAGAGGTACTAGTGGAGGTTTTGGTCGAAGAACTGGTATGCGCCGAAAACCGGTAAAGCGTGCCGATTCCGCTGAGAGCGACGGCATTGGTATCGAGGCGGGTCCCATTGGTGGGGACGGCTAGAAAATAACCGTTACCCGTCCAAAAACCATTGGAACGGGACAGAAAGAAGCATTCATCGATCAAATTTGTAAAATACGTTTTCCCGTCGGTAAGCGGGGTGACGTACGGCTGATGCGTCGAGGGATTCACATAGGCGAGTTGAATCCACAGGTGGGGAGTTTTGGTATAAACATCCCCGTGTCCCCACGCCATCGCCTGCTCGATCTCACGGCCCAGGAAATCCAAGGTGGTGCGCCCGTTTTCGAGCACGTCCACCTGGGCGTTATTCGAGAGCAAAGCGCGTTGGGTCCGGCTAAAAATCGAGTAGAGCCCGAGCACGATCATGCTCAGTAGCGACATAACCACCATCATTTCCACCAGCGAGAACGCGCGGGAAGCGCGCGGGCCGCCTCGCTGGAACCCCATGGGTGTTGAATGCAAATTAGTATCCATATTGCGAAGGCAGGAAATGGAAATTGGTTGCCGACATGGTCTTCAGCGATCCTGAAGCCAAGGTGCGGAATGTTTGCGAACCGAGCCCAACCGAGCCATCCGGACGCACCGGCCAGCGCAACGTCAGGCGGATCTCATACAAATTATTGGCCAGCAAATTCGCATGCCCCCACCGATTGCTGCGGATCAGCTTTTCTTCCGCGGTGATATTATTTTCGTGCCAATTCGTTAGGGCCGCCGGAAACGCATCATAGGGCACCACCTCCGAAGTCGCCACATAAGCAAAGGCAAAATCCGTGTTCGTGCCTTTGTCCGCCAAACTGCCCGTCATGGCGCGAAACCGGCCCGCCACAGTATTCGTCGTGATCTTGCCGTTCACTAGCGCGTATTTGGGCAGGCTCAGGTAACCGATGATTTCATCGCTATTGTAAAAACTGCTAATAATAATCGGCTTCGACAGCGATGAGTTGGTAATACGGATGTAGTCGGTGTAATTGGCTAATTGAGGCACCACCCGCGCGCCACCACGAATCGCCTCCAACAAAAAGGTGCCTTCCTGATTGATAACCGTATCGTTGCGATTATCGCGCTGCACGTTCAAGCCGGAGGGGAGCACACCCAAGAGCGCCACGAGCGCGACACTGATCACCCCGAGAGAAATGGCGATTTCCACCATCGTGAAGCCCGCCAAACGAGGACGCGCGGCGGGAAAGGGTTGTTTCTGGATCGTGTTCATTGTATCTCCAGTTTTTCCACTTTAGCCCGGCCGGTTTGCCAAAAAACATGCACGCGATAAAACATATTGGTCCCGTTGCCTGGGGGTGTTTCCCGAAAATCCGCTTCGCTCATCTTGTTTCGACCCAGCGCGTCCTTTTCGAACATAATACTGCCGCGAACCAGCGGGATAATTTCATCCGCCACCGCTACCCCCGTCGGCGGAACCAACTGGCCAGCGGAATTAAAAGCGATGTAAGGCAGCGCGTTGGTCAGTCCGTCGGCCGTTGGAAACCGGAGTGGGGTGTAAGCGAAAGGGCGATTGGTGGCCGATACCACTTTGGCCCAATCCTCCGTGGTCATTGGCGTGTACTTAAAAGGCGCGATAAAAATCCCTTCCGGCAACGTGCGCCACTCGGTTAAATACCGCGGCGTCGGCTGCCCGGGCTGATCTCCCACGGATCGGGCGGCCATCAAGGCGTAGGCGCTAAATTGGCCGCTGATTAAGTTGGTGAATTGTTTGTATGCCCGCGGGTTGTCCTTGGGATTCGGGCAGGCTTTGATGAAATTATTGTAAGCCTGCGTAAGATTCGTGGTCGCGAAGACCACATATACCGTCGTCCGATTATTGATCGCCTTCATTCGCGCCAGCGAGATATCGTCCATCAATTGCCGGGCGGCTGCCGATACCCCACTGTTCTGGTTTAGGGCTTTGAACATAGGAGTGCCGAGCGTAGCCAGCAAACCGATGATGCCCATGACTACCATCAACTCCAGCAAGCTAAACGCGGCGTGGTGCGACTTAGCCTTCGCCGCCCCGCGCCGATGAGCTTGCTGCGCCCCGCCGCTTGGCTGCTCCAACCGGGAGGGTTTGCCAACCGCGGCGGCCTGACGTTCACGGCCGCTTAATAGCATGTCACTCACCCCTTCCACACGCGCAGATTTTAGTTGTATCCACCGGCCATTCATAGGCCTCCTATTACTTCCAGCTTAGAATGTTATCTTTGTTTACACCCTTGTCGGCAAGAGTGTTGGGGTCGGCTTTGCCATCCGGACCAAAGGACCAGACCATGATCGGCCCGCGAGCTTCAAATTTGTCCGCGCCATTCTTCGTGGCTTGCACCAAACCGTTACTTCCCACATCCCCAACGCCGCTTACTTTGTTTTTACGATAAAACGCGTCACGCGTGTGATCATCATAGTTGAGATCGATCGTGATGATGTACGGGTTCTTCCACGCGTCGCGAAATACCAGGTCGGTTCCACCAATACCCGGCAGGTCGTTGCTCGTGTTTTGTTTGGCACTCAAGTACAGCGTCTTGTTGGGATTCTTGGAATTATTCTCGTTAATATACTTGCCGCTAACGGTCGATTTCAACGTGGTATCGGCGCGCAATATTGAAACCACCTCACTGTTGTTAGCCAAATATTTCATGCCCGAAAACGGTGGGATTTCAGGATATTTGCCGTTTTTAGGATTCGGATTTTGCAGATTGAACGTGCCAAATGTAAAATCCGGCTTGTCCGTATCTCCCGCGACGCATTCCATGGCCTCTTTGGACACGGGATAGCGCCCGTAATCGGTGTTGTAGGCCGTGATAGCCCCAACGATATTGCTAATTTCGACACGGGTAAGCTGAACTTTTGCCTTCGTCTTTGCGGTGATAATGGCCGGTAACAGCATGCCCGCCAAAATACCAATAATGCTAATCACCACCAAGAGTTCGATCAGGGTGAAACCTTGGGAGTTTGAATGAGTTAGTTTGGATCTCATAAATGAGTCTGAGTGGTTGGGTTTATAGGAAAGCATTTATTCGGCCCCGCTCCAATTGCCAATGAGGTTAGTGGTGCCGCCTACCACAATTTCCGCCCACAAATCAAAGGTTTGGGTGTTGTTGGTCGGGTTTTTGGAAACGTATTTCCAGTAATTCGTCGCCCCATCCGGACCTGGAAACGGCACTTTGAGCATGTAAATATCCACACCTGTCGTGGTGTATTTACCCACCTGGGTCGCTTTTAACTCCTTAAAAAAGCTGCGGACTTCCTTGCGATCATCACTCGAATTCTGAATCCCATCCGTGTTGAGTACTTTGGTCAGGTCACTAGTGCTCAAGGTGGTATTGTTAAAAACACACTCAAACGGACCGGCGGGTTTCTGGTAAGCGCACCCGGTTAGTTCGTAGAGCAACTGGTTAGGAAAAGGATAGTGCGATTGGGAGTTGGGAACGACGGTTTGATTATCGGGCGGATAAACGCCAAATTTAGCTTTATAGTTTTCGATGGCGGTCTCGATCTGGTGCAGATCGCTTTTGACCCGGGATTTACGCATTTTCTTGGAGGTCGCGGGCGCCAACCCGATCACCAACCCCGCCACCAAGCCGATGATGGAAATCACGGTTAACAACTCGATCAGCGTGAAACCACCGCGTTTCGCGTCCGCCACACTCCACCCGTTTGTGCTTAAATGTTTCATTCTTCCCAGCCATTCCAGGCGGCTCTTCCGCCAGTTTCGCCATCCCCCACCGCGAGAGTCTAGGATCGGTCTCTAAATTCTTGCTCCAAGCGCTCGCTTAACCATTGTTTCATCATGCTCTGGTAATTCAGGAATCGCATCCTCGCCAACCGTTTGATCTTGGCTAACATGCGCGGATCCATGCGGAGCGTGATAGTTACCGATTCAGCATTTTCCGAGCCAGTTGCGACCGCCAATTCCATCAGGCGCAAATCCACGCGCGCCTCGGCCCAATAGGCCGCCTCGGCCTCCTCGCCATCGAAGATTGGCACGTCTTCCCAGTTCGAAACGACATTCATGGTAGCCCTTCCACCGCGTGGAAGGGTTAGATTAATACCGAGAAATCGCCAGCGGTCAATCGCGCCGTTGGCGCCGGCACCCGCTTAGTCTGCTTTCCTCGGCAAGGAACTCTCCCGCCCAATCTCTGCCTCTTACCTCGTTAAACCAACAACGCCTTATTCATCTTCCGTTGGTAGAAGAATTCCTCTTCCTGAACGAACGGGCGGGCGCAAATTACCCGAATCACTTTGCCATTCGTGCGAAAAACGCTGAAGACGCCCAACCCCGACGCGGATCTGCCTAGGTTAAAAAAACGCGCTTGCACGGAAAACCGAGGCGTGTCGGGCAGTAAGCGCACCATGAAGGGATCTTCGAACGATTCCTCGATGAGTTGCGGAGTCAAAGAACCATCCATTGAAAAAGGCGAGTTATGCCAGTCGAATTCCATAAGCTTTGTTCGATCCGTACATCATATGCCCATTCAATGTAACTACATTGTATTTACCTAATATTTGACTCCGTGTCAAATTCAGAATGAATTAAAACGCACAATTCTCTCGTAACAAGATAGATAGAGATTAAAAAAGTAAAAACCGCTAGGCACCGCGCCGTTATCACCCCTATAAGTCCGTCGAAATCTAACATCGTCAGGCTGCGCCACCCGCTTTTCCCTAATCCTGCCACAAAACCTGGAATGCTGATTACAGACTTTGAAGGCTCGGTTTCATTCCCGGTTGTCTGAAAAGCGTGGTATGGGGTGAGCGTGGTTGACATCGTCAATATATGACCGCTTCGAATCAAACGCTGGATATCCCCGCCCAGCAAACCCTGGATCGGGCGCGCAAGACCTTTGAGTCCATCATTGGCTAATTCCAATGAGCGATCAAGTTGAGACTAAGACACGCCGGATGCCGGGCCTCTGGCTAGGCATGAGGAAGGCGCATATCTAAAGTGATCTGCAACTGACGAATAACGACGC
>DBTJ01000122.1 GCA_002306985.1 Verrucomicrobia bacterium UBA1319 | reverse complement strand
CCGTCGCCGTTATAGTCGCCGGTACCGTCTTGGCTGAGATTACCAAAATATTTTCGTTCCCAACCATCCGCCAAGCCGTCGCCATCGAAATCGGCTTTGTACACGGCGGATTGAAGCGTCTGAATTTCGGTTGCGGTTAAAGCCACATTGTAAAGACGAACATCAGCCAGTATTCCTGGGTATGTGGCGAAGTTCGCGTCGTAATAGCCCATGGTGAAGGGCGCGCTGGATATGGGCGCCGCTTGCGCGAAATTGGTGCTACTGTTTAACTGGCCGTTGATATAGACACTCGCAGCCAGGTTTTGCACCGTAACTGCCACGTGCGTCCAGGCCCCTGAAGGAATCGCTGATTGGCTTAAGAGGCTTTGCCAAGCGGAATTGCTTCCCTGTTGGAACAAGATACGTCGTCCCGGAGCCCCTTCGATCCAGACCACATAATTTCGGGAAACACTGTCGCCCTTACCCATGATGCGCGTCCAACCTGTCGTGTCGGCCGTTTGTTTCATCCAAAACGCCAAAGTCATGGTATTAGTTAACCGCAAGGCCGCTGAATCGGCTACCGTCACCTGATCATCCACCCCGTCAAACGCGAGTCCCACGCCAACCGAAGTTGCGGCAATCCACGCTGGATCTCCCTCAATTACTCCATTACGCTGACCGCCAGACGCATCCATCGCTGCCGCACCACTGGTGTCATCCAACGGCCAATAAGCGATCGGATCACGAACGCTCGGGCCAATAAAGTTAACGTTGAAATTCGTAGTAGTAATGTAATCCGAGTCGCTAACTGAAACCGTGATTGTGACGATCCCGGTTACCGGCGGAGGCTCAGTGAATGACAGAGTCCTTGTCGCTCCACTTCCGCCCAATAACAAGGCCTCATTTGGCATCAGGTACTGATCACTGGACGTTGCTGTCACTGTCAGATTGCCAGCGGGTGTTCCCGCGTCTCCAACGGTGAAGTTCACGACAAAGTTGGTAATATTTGTTATATATTGATCTGATATATGCGAAATGGTAGGAGGCGTGTTTAAAAACGTGAGCGATGATGTTGGAATCATTTGCATGCCACTAACAATGGCAACATTATAAACAAGAGCACAAGTGACTTTCAATGGCACACCCGATGTAACGGCGACCCATGGGAATCTCTCATAATGCTGATTTACGCAGAATCCACCATTTATCAATTGATTATTATTCCAATAAGGACCGACTCCTGTGCTCATTGTCACTCCATTTATTACAAATGTTGAACACAAATAATCGGCTGGGCCATGGCCATACATATATATGGAATACAAACCTTCCGGTACGTTACTTAGTGTTATATATACTTCATCAGCCCACGGAGAATATATGTAAGAATCATACATTGGATCTCCGGTAGAATTATACCCAACTCCAGGAGCATTTTGAACCCGCAGGCTAACACCCGACGCCGTTCCATCACTCCATTTTAAATTGTTAACAGTCGTGTCATATGAGTAAAGCGCAGAATACACATTCCAATAATCATTTGTTGTTAACCCAGTAGCGGCATAACCAGTTTTAGTACTTCCACTCGCCATGTCTATATTTAACAAATGAAGAGCGCCCTCCCCGCCTGTTTCCGTCAAAACCGTATAAGTAACATCGCTATTAACCGAATACTGCCCATCGGAGGCAGTCAAGCGCAACACATAGGTTCCCGCCTCATTGAAAGTTACCGAACTAGGAAGCGAATGAATATTACTAAACGTGACATCACCAGGGCCACTTAGCTTGCTCCATGTGGTAACGAACGTTGATCCAACTGGCATTCCATCATCTGAAGCTATACCACGCAGCACGCTACCATACCCCAGACGAGCTACGGCAATGCCCCCCGATAATGCCGTTGGCTTAAAATTCACAGTCCCGGCAATCTGAATACCATTAATGAGAGACCTGTCGGCATTAGCTCCAACATATGAGGTTATATTTAATGCAGAGTACGGCTCAACAACGACCTCGCGAAACACCACGTAATGCACATTTTCAATAAATCCATTCGTAAGCGTGTCCGGTCCATAATAATTTCCCACTCCGGTCTGCTTTATCTGGCCATTTATTTCATAGACTCCATTAAGAACATTGGATTCTCCATGGCCATATATATATATATCATATATTCCAGCTTGAAGATTAGTTATGGTTATTTCAAATGGCGCACCACTATTATATGAATAACAATTGTACATAGAGTCAGTGCTCGAGATGAACTGTTTACCGCTCAACCGATTTATAATAACACTCGCCTCTGAATTGGCACCACCATTTGCATAACGTAAATTTGGCATCGTAATATTTGTTCCCGCTCTATTTACTAATACATTCCATATATCAGTTGCGCTGCGGCCAATTGCGGCCGGCCCGATAGGTTGCCCGTAATAACCCAAATCCACATTGATAAGCGTATTATTCACCAAGATGTAGTCTAAGACTACTCCTTCAATTGCCATATTGGCAACGCGCGATGCTGCCAATTCTCTTTTCGGGGATGATTTGATCGGTGTTACCACCAATCGCCGTGCCGATTTGCCCGGTAACATGTCTTGTGTATGAATAGCGGCCGTTTGAAGCGGAAGCTGTGACAGAGCACCTTTAAGGATAGACAAATCAATCGACTCAACTAAAAACACTCGACCCTCCTGTTCCACCCAGCGTTTCCCAACTTCCAGATCGCTTGAACTATCGAAGGGGGTAGGAGCTGTTTTTGGAAGCACAAACGCCCGGCCTACAACCATTTCCATCTGACCGAATTGGAGTCTTTCGATGTCCTCCTTCTCTACCCGCCCGCGCTTGGTTTCGCGGCCAATTTTCCTCATCCACTTTACGGGTTTGGGCGCATTAAACATCTCGGTCCATATTTCTATGCGCGCACTGTCGGGATCGATGCCCGCTGGCAACCGGGGATTTTCACGCAAGATAACGTCTTGCTCGAAAAATGTTGCTTTATAGGTAAAACGCACGTCGGCTTTTAGTCCATCAAATGCATCGGCGTATAACACTTGAGAGGGTTCACCGTCTTGAATCACTCCTTGGCAGTCACGAACTAAACTTAACCATGCCGTTTTTCCCGTATCATCAGCAATGGCCACCGCCACCGCATGTCCTTGCAGGACACTGTTATCCGGCATTGTAAAGGTAACTGAATCGGTCATATTCAAGTTGCCATCCACCTCAACTTTATGCCCAACCCCTTGGGCTAAGGCCCCATTGGCGCCGACCTGAAAGGCAACTTCGGGAGGAGTCTTGCGCTTCGAGCCCGTTGCCGGGGCTATCACTGCATTTGCATTGCCGTCTCGGATATCCGTAATGCCATTTTTTCCCGCCAACTTGTTGGTTGATGCAAGTCCATCGGCATGACTTTCCGCTTGTTCCGCCTGTAACTTCAACGCTGCCGCTTGTTCGGCAACTCTCCGTTCCATCTCGGAGTAATCCATGACATCGCCACTATCCTGGGCGAAAACAGGGCACAACAAGGAAACAAACAACCCGCACACAGTTAGGAATCTTTTCATAGCCATGAAACGCAAATCACACCTTTCCCATGAGCAAAACAGAAGAACCGGAGGTCTGCCAGTTTGATCCAGTGGACGTTATAGTGTGAACTTAGTGATTTCTGCTGCTTCTGATCTACCTTTTAGAGTATGGAATATCAAGTCATATCGAAATTTTCTTAAAAGATTCAGATTACCCCATACAGCACATCATCTCCGCTTATCCTTTCATAATATAGTGCTTGCATGATACGCGCTTTATAATTATAAATATACGCATTAAGTGTATCGTACTCCGTTGCATACAAGCTTTTTATGTGCGCAGAATCAACGTCGATCAACGTTAACTTTTTGTTTCTTGGCGATCAGTTGGCGAAATTGAAACGATCGCAAAACCTAGTTTCGCAGCTATTTTACTCGACCCGGAAACGACAAACCTTCGCTCACCGCTCGTCTGCTTCGACATTGCTGTCCTTGATGAGCCAACGATTTCATCTGCTTAAAAATGACAAAAGCGGCCACGCCAATGACGAAATGCTCACCTTTCCGGGAGCCACTGGAACCAGTTAAAAGAATAGGATTCCGGACCTCACGAAATAGGAGATAGTATCGATTGATACACGGCGTCACAATTTGCCATATTTTATATTTAGAGCTCTGGGCTTAGGTTCCGGTCGGGGTGGTCGCTGCCACAGATGAAATAGTGGGGATTTTAACCGTCTGTGGCGGCTGTGCCAAGCCCCTGGCCACATTCCCAGCAGCGGCGGCGGCTACGTTCTTCCGAATGGAATCCGGCAGATTGTTGGACAAAGGTTTGATCAAATGGGTATTGCTTACGGGCGTTACCCCCAACAGAGCGGATTCGAGTTGCTCGGTTTCAATCATGGCATCGACGGCGTCCAAATAGCGGCCATACAGTTCCGCTTCCTGGAATTTTCCCTGCATGTAGCTGGCTCCAAGCGAGGCTATATATGCAAAGGCAAGGGGTGCCGCCGCCAGGAGGAAAAGCCCGAATAGTCCAAACTTCGCGAGGAGATCCTCCTCTTTGGATAAACGCGCCTCTCCGAAACTGTAGGAATGAGTGGGACGCCCCTCGGTGTGCCGTTGGATCGCCGCTTGGAGATCGGCCCGGATAAAGTGAATCCATGCGCCCGCATAAGCCAGCACCGTCAGCATCGAGACCCAATGCGTGCCGGAAACGCTGCCGCGCGTAATAATCAGCGCAGTAATGCTCATGCCAAATGGCCAGGAAAGAATCAGCGCCAGCAACCATAGTCCACCCACCCCCAGCAAGGCGAAGGGATTCAAATACCGCTCACCGAGATTTTTCCTGAATAGGGGATTCGAAAAGACCGCGAGACCGCGCAGGAGCAAGGTTGCAATCACGCTGAAGATTTGTTTGACATTATTGATGGTGGCATTTGAAAACGACTTGTTGGCTTCATTTAATAGCGACTCGGCTGGATTGGTGAGCGACATAAGCTTATCCTTGGTTGAATATTATTTTGGCATACGGTTTGCCGTCATTGTTTTGGAACTGGTGGGACATCCAAAGCACGATGGCTTCGCTGGTCCCCTTCCCGCCTTTCATGAGGGCGGAAAATTCTTCGGGCCGGACCAACAACTCCCAGTTTTTGCTCGAAGATGAACCAAAAGTTTTGGAACGCGTGGTGGACTCAAAAAACTGGTCAGGTTTGGTTTGGTCAGACCGCGAAGTGGAAAAGTTAAACCGCAGTTTAAGCTCCTTCCCGATCTTCTCGGCCGCCCACCGGTTGGTAACCTCGTCGCCGTTGCAATGAAACACTTGCGTGTTCATGAGGGCAAAGACCCCTTCCACGGCGTGTCGCCCGTAGCCGCGCTGATAAAAGTTGTGCAGGTTTTGGGAAATTACCACATGAGCGGCGCGGGCCTCGCGGCAGGTGGCTTGAAAATCAATATCATGTTTCGAGAAAAAGAATTGTCCCTCATCTTCCCACAGAAACACCGGGCAACGGCGGTCACCGGTACCCGGTTGGACTACAGCGGACGCGGCGCTCAAATCATCCGTCCAGGGATACATGAGGTAACGGTGGGCGTCATTATCGGCCCGGGTGCGGCGTTCGATGGCTCTTTGGAACAGATGTTTCCACGCCGCCTGAATCAAGAGCCCGCCTTGGCCGTAGGTTTTAATGGGCAGATCGAGGATAACGATGCCACCGCTTAAGATGATCTCCGGCGTTAACGTGGTGATATCGCAAGCTAATTCGTGGATACCGCGCCCGCTCAAGACATCAGCCATGGCGCTAAACCCGAGGGTGAAAGAACTGCGCGTTTTGTCGCTATAGCTGGGATATTCACGGGTCCAATACTCGAGGATATGAACAAAGACGCGCGGCTCGCCGGGGCCATCCGCGCGGCTGGCCCGGGTGAGAATATCCCCGAAGATCGGAATCCCGCGCCAATCATTGGCGGGGTCGTTCAGCCGCGCTTTGGGGGCTTGCGAGAGAAAACGATTGAGCCCGTCAATCGTCAGGCTTTCCCGGGCGAGGATGAACGCCTCGAACATCGAGCGCATGAGTTGATTGGTGGCGTTGATCCAGATCGCATCCTGTGTCCTTGGGTTCTCGTCCGTCGAAATGGTTTCGATCAGGACGCGAAAAAGCTTAACGAGGTTTTCGGCCAAACCAAATTCTCCGCCCGGACGCTGACTTTCGTAGGCCAAGAAATTTAGTTTAAAGGGGGATTCTCCGTTCACGATAAACATGTAGTTACCTCTCCCCGATTGCTCGCAAAGGGTTTCCCAACGTTGGGCTTCCCCGGGTTTGGCGCACAAAACCAGGCCGCCGAAGCCCGCCCGCAGGAATTCGCGAGCAAAGGTGTTTCCACTGCCACTGGTCTTGCCGCTGCCGGGTGCGCCCAAGATCAAGAGACCCTCGAAGGCGTCTTTGATCCGCCAAGGTTCCTCCCCTTCCCCGAATGCTATAAGCGGGGCGTCATCATCCCAAGTATGTCCCTCGGTATAGATTTGAAAGTATTGCGGCCTAATCGGGGGAATGATCCTGCCTTGGCTTTTCGTAGGCGCGGGTTCGCTCGAGTCGTTCGTCGGGGTGGTGGTTTGTTCCAGCGGCTCCTTGGCGGGTATCGAGGCGGAGTTATGACTGGATGGTTTTGCGGAAGGAGCGGGCTTGGCCTGGACGGGAAGTGCATGTTCGGGTTCTGGGAAAACTGGTACCGGCTCCTTAAGCTGCCGCTTGATAAATAAACCCAATGCCTGTTCCAAAAGAGAACTCGCCACCTGGGCGTCACCCACTGGCCGCTCCTTTTTCTCTGGCTCCCCGGGCGGTCGGGTGGCGGAATCCACCGGTTTTACGGTCGGCAAGGAAGGTAGTATGGCTTGGCAAAACGTCCGTACCCGAGCTTCCGTGGTGCTCACCCCCTTTTGCTTAAGCCAAAGAGTGATTTCCTCGGGCGACCCGTGATCCTTCAGGGCCCCAACGATAAAATCGTGGTTTTCAAGCAGTTCCGGGAGGTTGGGGAGTGACGGGGCTGATTTTTCCGGGCCTGCTGGATCTGCTGGGGGCGATTTGGGCGATTGATTGGGTTCATCAGGAATCTCAACCAACGGGGTAACTTTGGGCATTTCCCCGGATAGCGCCCAAAGCCGGTCCGCCAGAGCGCGAAACTCTCCGGGCCTATCGAGTGGCTTGCTGCCCCGAGCATCCCAATAGACCTGGATGTTCTCCAGAGGCAGCCAATCAGGCTGAACGCAAATACGCCTTTCGCCGTCGTCTTTCCCGTGAACATTCTTGCCACCAAAAACTTTATCGAACCGGGAAAGGGTTCCTCTAATTGCAGGCTCAGCGAAGATTGTGTTAAGGCGATGCTCATCCGCATAGATGGCATTGCCCAAGGAAGCAGCCAGGCTGCCTTTTCGTTCACCACACAAAAAATAGAGTTTCGATTGGTCGCTGGCAAACGCAGCGCAAGTTTCCACAATCAACACCGCTAAAGCTTGATAGGTTCGGCTAAACGAAAAGCCTTGGTCTCCTCCTCCTTGTTGAAGGTAGTAGGGTGGCGCGTCCTTTTGGTAGTGAAATTCAATCCGATCTAACTCTAGGTCCTTGGCGGTGACAAATTTGAGCACCAAGCGCCGGCCTTGCCGGGGATCTTTGCTTCCCTGGCCTTCCCTTTCGGCTGGGATTTGAGGATTAAAGGCAGTCATATTGCCTGTAGTAATTAGGGGATGATTACCATAAAGCAATAATGAATGTCACTCATTTCCTTTGAGTTCCGAGCTTTCCGAGAAACCTTCCGAGAATCCCTCCCATACTTCCGAGAGTTCCTCCAATAGGCAAATCGCCGAACTGTGAGAAAAGGGAGGAAGCGCCAAAAACGGCGCATAAAACAATACCATTATGAACCCCATAAATACTCTCGAAACCCCGGCGTCCATTCAACCCAGCCAGCCCGTAATCGTTCCCTTGGCCTTGACGGTGGAGGAAGCGGCGGCGGCCTTGAATGTCAGCACTAAAACCATCCGCCGGCTTTTGCTCCGGGGGGTGCTGACGAGTTCCAAGGCCCTTCGCAAAAAGCTCATTCCCCGCTCGCAGATCGAGGGCTTTTTGAAGGCCACCTGTGACCTCCCCAAGCGCATCGTTTAACCCCATGTTTGCATGCATTCACTGCCCGTTTGTATGGCCCTTAGCTGTGCTAAGGGGAGAAGTCTGACGCATTTTTTGGATTCTAGTTTGCCTGGTTAACCTGTCGATATTCCAAAGGACTAGCCAATGAAACTTTCCTTAGTTTGGTGTGCATTTTTGGTTTGCCATAGGGAGCTTCCTTTCAAAAACTTTGTTGTCATTTCACACAAGTTCCTGGGTAGGAATGCAGTGCCTCTTCTTCACACACACAGGGAATCAGTAGATGTCGAATCGAAAGTCCCCTGCGGCCACGCATTTAAGACTCCTGACTCCATTGCCGGATTTTTACCCAAGACATGTTAACCATCAATGTTTCAACCTCCGCGGCCCAGGCCGTGAAATACCGAACCCAAGATCAAGCCAGGGAGAACTACTATTCGAACGGGCAAGAACTGCCAGGCCGCTGGGGCGGCCGAGGGGCGGCACGGCTCGGCCTGTCGGGGGTCTCCCGCGACCGGGATTTCGAGCTCATGTGCTACAATACCAACCCTGCCACGGGGGAGCAGTTAACGTTACGCACGAATGCCAACCGGCGGGTGGGCTACGATTTCACCTTCAGCGCCCCCAAGTCGGTCAGCTTGCTCTACGAATGGACCCAGGACCCTAAAATCCCGCAAGCCTTCGACCGGGCGATCACTCGAGCCATGGAGGCCATCGAAGACCATGCCGCCACCCGGGTGAGAAAAAACGGCCGGGACGAAAACCGGCTGACCAAGGAGATGGTCTACTGCATATACGACCATTTCACTGCCCGGCCAGTCGATGTCGCGCCAGACCCTCAGATGCACCGGCATTGCTATATCTTCAACGCCACCTTTGACCCGGTGGAGCAGGAATGGAAGGCGGGGCAATTCGGGGACATCAAGGCCAATGGGGAGTATTTCCAGTCGATCTGGCTTTCGGAGTTTTCCAAAGCCCTCGTGGAGGTGGGGTATGAGATTGTGCCGGTGGGCAAGTCTTTTGAAATCGCGGGCATCGCCCGGTCCTTGATCGAGAAATTTAGCAAACGGACGGCGGTTATTCTCAAACGCGCCGAGGAGTTGGGCATTACTGATCCGAAAGAACTCGCCCAACTCGGCGCCAAGACCCGGAAGCGCAAAAACCATGAGATGTCCCAGAGGGAATTGCATGAGAACTGGTGGGCGCAATTGACTCCCGAGGACAAGCGGCAATTGGACGCCGCAGGACGGCATCGTCAGCAGGAATTGGCCATGCAACAGGAAGGAATCGCGTTTACCCAAACGAGGGGAGGTAAGAGCGCGGCCGCCGTAACCGAACCCAGCCGCGAAGACTTGCGGGCGGTCAAGTTTGCGGTGGAACACTTATTTGAACGCCAGAGCGTCGTGTTTGAAAAAGAATTAATCACCGAGGCGTTGCAGTGGGGCTATGGCAAGGCGACCCTGGCCGGGGTCACGCTGGCCGTTAAAGAGTGGACGCTCATTCGCGGCCAGCGACAGGAACAGACGGTTATGACGACCAAAGAGGTGTTAAATGAGGAGAATCGAATCGTGGAACGGTGCAAAAACGGGAAGAACACCCTCCCCTCTTTGAACGCGAACTGGGAAATCCAAGATCAGCGGCTTGGGGCTCAGCAAAGAGACGCCGTGTTTCACATCATCCGATCCCATGACTTCATCACGGGGGTGGTGGGCAAGTCGGGCACGGGTAAAACCACGGCGTTGCAGGAGGCCGCCCGGGCGATTGTGGCCGGGAGGAATGATGTCATGGCGTTTGCGCCGACTGCGGGTGCCTCCCGGGGCAATCTCCGCCAGGCGGGGTTTGAAGAGGCGGAAACGGTGGCCAAACTCCTGGTCAGCGAAAGCTTACAAAACAAGGCGCGTGGGGCGGTGTGGTTTGTGGACGAAGGCGGTTTGATGTCGGCGCGGGTCACGGATGAATTCCTGGCGCTGGCGGAAAAGCTCTATGCGCGGGTGGTTATCATTGGGGATGCCGGACAGCATCACGCGGTGGAACGTGGCGACGCTTTCCGCTTATTGCAAGAGATGGGCGAGATGTCGGTGGTGACGGTGGATGAAATCCAGCGCCAGAAAGGCGACTATAAACGCGCGGTGGAGCAGATTGGGGAGCGGAAATTCGGCCGGGCATTTGGCACCCTGGAAAAAATGGGGGTGCTGCACGAGATGCCCTATGAAGCGCGCGAGGCGGCGCTGGCCAAGCGGTATGTGGAACTGTTCGAGAAGACCAAGAGCATCTTGGTCATTTCCCCGACCCATAATGAATGCGAGCGGGTCACGCAGGCTATCCGTCGTGAACTCAAGGAACGCGGCGAACTTGGGGAGAGCAACAAGTGGCGCATCCTGCGCAATCTTTCCTGGACGAGCGCCCAAAAGCGGGATGGGCGGAGTTATGAGCGGGGGTTGGTGGTGCAGGTCAACAAGCACGTGAAGGGGTTTTCCCTGGGGGAACGGTTGGAAGTGGTTAAGGTCGGCGAAAAAGAGGTGATGGTGCAGGGCTTTAATAGTGAAGCAAAAGCATTGCCGCTTGAGGAGCCGGAGGCCTTTAACGTATTCAAAAAGGATGCCCTGGAAATCTGCGAGGGCGAGCGGATTCGGATTACGGCCAATGGGCGGACGGAAGACCGCCACCGACTCAACAACGGGGATGACCACACCGTGAAAACGTTTTCTCCCGATGGCAAAATCGTCCTCGAAAACGGCTGGCAGCTGGCGCGCGATTTCGAGCATTTGGATTATGGCTACACCTCCACGTCGCATTCCTCGCAGGGGAAAACCGTGGATTATGTGCTTGTGGCGCAATCGGCGCTAAATTCGGCGGGAGCCAGCGATGCGAACCAGTTTTATGTGTCGGTCTCGCGCGGGCGTCTGGGCGTGGAAATCTACACCGACAGCATCGAGGAACTGCGGGAAAACGTGGCGCGCGTGCGGGATCGGATGCACGCCCTGGAAATTATGGAACCGGAGAAGGCGCGGGATGAGCGCAGCTCGCGCGCGCTGGGCGAGGAAACGGAGGTTGAGTATATCGATCTGAGCGGCTTCGTGCCGAGGATTCAGGAAAGACTGGCGGCGCAGGCAATCGCGGCGGAAAAACTGAATGACCACCCCCAACGGCTGGCGGCGGAGTTAGGCCAGCATGGGAAGGAGGAACGAGCGGCGGAAATAGCGGTGGCAGCAGTGCCGGAATTGGAGATGGAATGAGAATGCCGAAAGTTCGTTAACCTGAGGAAATCGCCGTCATTACCGAATTAATAATGCCTTTTCCGCGCCGGGGCGTTAGCGGGCCGCGAGGAATGGCCGGTTGGAAACCGGCCCAGCGAGCGGGGGGCCGAATTCGGGAACGGCGGGCTCTGGCCAGGGCAATCGCCCTGGGCGGCCCGAACGGCTAAAATGGGGGGCGCGGTTTGTCACAGATAGCGAAAAAGCCGCTCCTGGTTAGCGAACGGTTTTTTCGCTGGAGAGTTTTAGCCCGCTTTTTCCGTCGCAAGCCGAATGTTGAGTGCTTGGCGTGGGTCATCGATATCAAGAGAGCCAAACTCGCAAACCAGCTCGCCCATAAGGGCTATTGGATTGCATGTCTTGCCCAACACAGTAGGCAACCGATCAGGCAAATGATTACCGGCACAACCACCAACAAGGAGTTGTGCGGCCAGGTATATTTTGAGGGCTTGCAGCTTTCTATTGGACGGACGGAGGCTAAATACCAGCGTTCAAAAACAATATCGCCGCCGGGAACCTCTTGCGGGTAAAGCATCTTGGCTATGCGCTCGGCTTCCTCTTGCGTTTTGGCCTCAATTTGCTCGTATGCGTCGCGCCACAATAAGTGCTTGTAGATGACATCATAGGTCTTGGAATTGTTGGTGTCATTGATTATGCCCCTTTTGTGGGGCAACGTCGTTGAGCGCGTTGGGATAGTGATATTAATCATAGATGTGATTTTTGAAGTTGTTAAAAATCCCCTACCCCCACCCATAGAATAGGCGGGGGCAGGGTTTGGGGTCAATCCTCACCCGGCATTGAGATTGTCATGGCCGGGCGTGGGTCATCGAAGTCCAAGGCGTCGCATTCGGCGACCAAGGTTACTTCCCGCGCTGGCTGGTCGTCCGCGTTGCGAACGAATAGCCGGAACTCGAGATAACCGATTTGTTCGGTCGGGCTTCGGCGGATGGCATACCGCAGCAGGGACAACAGGTCCCATAGCCTCCCAGTCTCGTCCTGACCGCTGACGCCTTCGGGCACGCGGACGTATGCCTGCCAGACCGACTGCGTTACGAACACGGGGAACTTGAACCCCGCCTCCTTGGCTAGGGATGAAACCTCCACTTGCACGCCATCGGCGATGGCGTTCTTGCGGCTGTAGCAGTAGACGACGGGTTCGTCAGCTTCCGGCTGGGGGGGCTGCGCGGACGCGGGGTTGGGGTTCGGAATCACCGGCTCGGGTTGGCTCGGAGCCCTGCCCTGAATCGGATTGTGGTTTTTTGGTTGGTTATTCATATTTTTGATTGCGGCTT
>DBTJ01000067.1:4782-24196 GCA_002306985.1 Verrucomicrobia bacterium UBA1319 | reverse complement strand
GCGTGTAAAAGCCCATGTATTGGTCGATGATCCGCATGATGGGCAAGCGCGTCTTCTCGGCCGCCAGAATCAGGTCATGCACCCGGCCCAGCGTCGTGTCTTTGTCGACGCGGCTGACTTTGATCTCGAGCACGCCGGTCAGGTTGATCGTGCCCGCGAAGACTTCGTCGCCGGTTTTCTTATCCACCGGCAGCGATTCACCCGTGATGTTGGCCTGGTTCAAGGAACCTTGGCCGGAAATAATTTCGCCGTCGGCGGGGACGTTATCACCCGGGCGCACGCGCACGACATCGCCCACTTTCAGCTCATGGGTCGCCACTTCCTCCTCGCTTTGACCGCGCAGCCGGCGCGCCTTGACGGGGGTTAGTTTGATGAGGGACTCGATGGAGGCGCGGGCGCCATCGGCGGTGCGCGACTCGATGATTTCGCCCAGGAGCATGAAAAACGCCACCACGCCGGCCGTTTGATAGCCGCCCGCGGCGAATACGGAATCCCCCGCGGCGAGCGTGGAGTTACCCGAGGCGAACGAAGCCAACACGGCGATGCTGACGAGTTCGTTAATGCTGAGGATGCCTCGCGCCAAGTCCTTGACGGAAGTCCACACGATGGGCACGCCAAGGATCAGGGCGCCCGCCATCGCGCTCAGGCCGGCGACCATGTTATTCTTGCCGAAGATCCACTCTACGACGAACGAGTTGAGGACGAAAATCAGGCCGATCAACATCTGCGGCAGATGCACCGGGATGTGCTCGTGATTATGGCCCTCGTGGCCGTGATCATGATCGTGCCCGTCATGGTCGTGAGGCTCATGGCCCGCCTTATCGCGGCTTAAAAGTGAGGTGACTTGCATGGGAAATTATTCTTTCTCCTTGAGCGGTTCGCGGTTCAACTGGAGCCGCAATTCGCGCGGTTGGCCATCGCCCCGCATGGGGACGAAAAACTTATCGCGCGCCTGGGATAACACTTTTTGCATGGTTTCGGCCATCAGCTGCTGCTTGAGCAAGTCCGCGTCGGCCAGGTAAGCCGGCAGCTGTTTGGTAAAGCGTTCGGTTTCGGCTTGGACGGTGACCACGGTATAGTTGCTGCGGGTCGTGGCGGCGCCGACGATGACGCTGGCCTGGCCGGCGGCGTTGTTGGTGCGCACGCGGGCGTAGGCTTCGGCTTCGTGATTGGTTTTGCTGGCGTTCTGTTGGGCGATGATCACTTCGTCGAAGACATCTTGCACCATGGGCGAAGCGGAGGTCTCGATTTCCAACGGTTCCCAAACGATGCTCAGTCCCATTTGCGCGAGCAGTTGTTTGAGCCGCTGGGTGGCGAGATCGCGAAACGCCGCTTTATCGCTGATGATCACATGGTCGGCGGTCATTTGGCCGGCCGCGTAAATCAAGGAGTTCTCCAACGCGGCGCTCAGCACGTTGGTGGGGTTGACGAAGCCAAAATAGTAGTCGCGCGCGGTTTGCTCGGTGAGCCGGTATTTGAGGGTGGCGCGCGAGTGAACGATGTTGCCGTCGCCGGTCAAATTATACCCGTCAATGCCCGGGCGCAGGGTCGGACCGAAGTTTTTGGTTTTAATGTCTTCCGCGCTGAGCGCGTACCAACCGTTGGTGGACGATAGGGAAATGCTTTGCCCCACGGACATGCGCTTGATTTCATCGATGGGGTAGGGGAAGGCGTAATGGATGCCCGGCTTCAAAATTTGTTCGGCGCCATCGCCCCGGATTTTGCCAAACCGCAACACCACGGCCACTTCGTTGGGTTTGACGGTGAAAAATCCGGAAAAGAGGAACACCACCACCAGCAGGATCATCAAGCCTTTGATGACCCTGAAACTGCTGCGCAACGCTTCGTCCAACGCTTGCGCCCCGGCGTCTTCCGAGGGTGGCAGCGCGGGCGCGGCGGGTGCGATCTCCCGTCGCTCGTTATCATGATCATGATCGTGCTCATGATCGTGGGTGTGATTATGCGGTTTGCTCATACGCGTGCCTTATTTGCCGCCGCCGACCGCCTGCCGCATGAGGTTGAAAGGCGGGGTTTGCTGGTCGATGATCAAGGTGGTACGGTTGCTCAGGGAATTCTCCAGCGCTTTGCGTTGGAAGAGGAACTTCGCCAGCTCCGGATTCTGCTGCATCACCTTGTAGTACTCGGACACTTGGGCGTCAGCGTCGCTGACAATCTTAATCGCCTTAGCTTGGGCGTCGGCCAGAATGATATTCGCCTGTAAATCGGCGTCCGAACGGATGCCTTGGGCATCCTTCTCGCCTTCCGCCTGGTATTTTTTGATGAGCGCCAAGCGTTCGGATTTCATGCGGTCGAACACTTTGGAACTAATGCTTTCCGGCAGCCCCAACTGCTTGATGCCCGCGAAGCAAATCTGAATGCCATAAGCGGTGCGGACCGTGTTGGAAATCCCGTCGACGATTTCTTTTTCGATCAAGTCGAACTTCAGCTCTTGGCGGTTGGTGGAAACCAACTCCGAAAAGTCGTGCTTAGCGATCGTCTCGTATTGTTTGGCGAGCACGGTTTTTTCCAAATTTTGCTCGGCCTTGAGGGCGTCGCCGCCCAGGGAGACCAGGAATAACTGGGGATCCACCACCCGCCAGCCGACGTACACGGTGGCCAGCAGGTTGATCTGATCGCGAGTGATCGTCTGCCCAAACTGGTTGCCGGACACCTGGATGCGATTGTCGAAGGTGTACACTTTTTGAATCGGCCACGGCAGCCGCGTTTGGAAGCCCGGCTCCGTGATGCTGCGGGAGTATTTGCCGAAGGTGGTGACCACGGCGATCTCGGTTTGCCTGACTTGGAACGTGAAGAGCATCAGGACAAAAATAACCACCAGCACGCCGCCGGTGATCCAGGTAATGGGGTTTCGTTTCATGGTTCTAGCTGCTATTTAAATCGGTGTGAAATGGTTTTACTTGGCCTTGATCGATAAGTCTCCCAGGTCGTCCCGCACCTTGTCCTCCAAGTTCAGCCAGATATTGTCCTGGGAGTTGGAGGAGACGAGCACGTATTTGCGCGTATTGACGATGGCGCGGGAGAGCGTTTCCAAATAGGTGCGCTGCTGGTAAACTTCGGGCGAGGCTTTCCAGGCCGCCATTTGATTGGTGAACTGGCCCGCCTCGGCGGCGGCGACGGATACTTTCATGAAGGCCTCCATCTCGCTGTTGCGAAGCAGATTGGTGGCGGCGGCCAAAGCCAAGGGCACTTTTTCCGCTTTGTACGCCAGGGCGCCCAGGATATTCGTTTCCTTGTCCTGCCGGGCGCCGATCACGTCCTCGTATTCTTTGGCCACTTTCAAGGGGGGATGCACGCTTTCCAGACTCACGAGCAGAATTTCCACGCCCAGTTCGTATTGATCGATGCGCTTTTGGATGTGCGCTTGCATCTCCTCGGATGCTTGAGCCCGGCCCACCGTCATCAATTTATCGACGTCGACACTGATCAAGTAGCTGACAACTTCCCGGTTGGCGATGTTTTCGAGCAAATCCGGCGCTTCGGCGTGTTTGTACATCCACTGCCGGACGTCTTTCACCCGATACAGGATGGGGATGTTGACCGATAGCAGGTTGACGGCGACGGCTTTATCGTTGGTTTTGCGGCTGGAGGATTGATCGCGATTGGCCACGAGCAAGTCGAATTCATTCGTGTAATGGGGCCTGGTCCACAAAATTGTGCGCTCCTGGCTGCTCTCCTTGGTGGGGGTGTAGCCGACGTAAATCGTATGCACTTCCCGAGTCGAAAACGCGTAAACTTGGTCGATTGGCCAGGGCCATTTAAAATACAAGCCCGGCTCCAATACGCCGTTGGCGCCCACCGGTTTGCCGAATCGTTCCAGCAAGCCTTGCTCCTGCGGTTGAATGATCACCACCGTGGTGGAAAGCAGGAGCACGCCCAGTTGTAGCAGGATGATCCACGAGAGCGCTTTTTCGAGGAACTGGTAAAACCAGGTCTCCGACACCTTGAAACCGAATTGATAATCGAGCGCTTGGGCGGCGGTGGTGATCAGCCCGCCCGGCTGGCCCAGGAGGCCGATCAGGCGGCTATCGTAAAGCACCCGCGCTTCACGGCCTTTGACGCGCGGACGGTAAATTTCCAGAATCAAGCTGATGAGCGTCTCGAGGCTGACCAGCAGGAGCACCGCCGCGAAGACATGGGCGACGATGCCGTCCACCTTCGGGAAGCCGAACCAGGTGGTGGCTTCGCACAAGGCGGCGACCAAACTGACCACCGAACCGAGCAAAAGGTAGCTCGCCGCCGGTTGCAGCAGCCGTTGATTCTCCAGGCGAGCGATGCCCGCCGAGTATTTGCCGAGCAGGAAGAACAGCAAGGAGAACATCGAGGATAGCGCCATCGCGAGCATCGTCTGGTCCAACTGCAGGGTGGGCGCCGTCTTCAGCCATTGCCAAAGCGAGAACCCGGCCGCGCCTTGTCCCAGGCAGAGCGCCACCGTGAAAGCGGGCACGAAATACTTGTCGAATTGTTCGCGCGAATGGCGGGCGGGGAAGGTTTCGGCGTCCTTGGTGAACAGGGCGGCGTTGGCCGGCCCTTTGCTCATCTCGTCGAACTCCATTTTCTCCAAGCGCTCGCGGGTGAGCAGGCGCATCTGGAAATAACTGACGATGGCGGCAAACAGGCCCAGGCCTAGAAAGGCCACGCCCACCTGGCCCGAGAGCGAATTGGCATTGCGCGAAATCAACGCCAGCGCCCCGCCCAGCAGCAGCAGCGCCGCCAGGTTCACCAGTCCGATTTTCTGAATGTTACGATCCATGACTTTCGATTTTTGGTTCAGCCGTCAAAGCGGCTAGCTTAACTCCCGGTCTTCAAACAAAGCAAGCGCGGCCGCCAGCGTGGCGCCTAGGTATCCGATTACGTAGAGCAAAACGGTTCCCACATATTGTAGCGGCACCCCCGACTTGCCCGTCTCCAGCGTATCGGCCATCCAGAACAATTGCCAGTTGGGCACGATGGAATAAAGCGCCGCGGCCCACCAGGAACCCTGGCTCGCCGGCCGGCCGAACAAGTAGTCCGACATCAAGCCTAGGAGGAAAAATCCGCTGCAAATCGCCAAGCTGGGGATCAAATCCCATCGCGTGGCGCAGGCAATGGCCAAACCGGCCAGCACCCACAAGGCGAGCAGGATCAACACGCAAGCGGGCACCATCCGCCAATCCACGCCCGCGGCAAAGGCCTGCCATTCGCCCTCTTTATTATAACAATTAATGTAGAGGAACGCCAAAGTCACCGCCAGGGTGACGGCTAGCACCGCCGTGGCCACGAATTGGCGCTGTAGAAAGTAATTGATGAAACCGCTGGCCGCGTAAGCGAGCACCACCGCCAACGCAAACCAGCGCAGGGCAAAAGTATCGGTGCTGCCGTAAGCGTCATACGCCATCCGGCTGGCCAGTAAACAAGCGACGGTGTTGACGTAGGAGGACAAGGTGAGGGCTCCCGCTACCCCCGTATACTTGGCTAGCAAAAACTGCGCCCGCCCCACCGGTTTGGAGAGCACCGCCAAGGCTGTGCCGGAGCGAATCTCGTGCGCCACCGAAGCGGCGGCGCCCACCACCGCGCCAAATAGCCCGGTCAGCAGCATAATGGCCAACACGCTGTCTTTCACCATCTTCGGATCGTCTCCAAACCCGAAGTACGGCACGCACGACAGGAAGACGATGAACATGGCCGAAAAGCTCATCATCAATAGATAGATGGGCTGCCGGATCAGCTCCATAAAAGCGTTCCTGCTTATGCTCGCAAATTTAATCATCTCAAGGCTGCACTTAAAACTGGCCTAATATAGGGGGCGTTCTCCGTCAATTGCAAACCGATAGTCATGACACCCCGCTACCGCCAGGGTTCCGTTTTTTCCGTCCGGAGACAATATTTCCCCGCCCGGAGGCATCCGGCTTTTAACGTGTTAGACAATCGTGCCCAAGGTTTGTTGACCTCAAAAGCTGGCTAACGCGACGACCCGGCGCGTTGAGCGGCTAGTGGATTATCGCATCTCCTAATTTACCGCGCTCGCCAGCTTGCCAAAATTATACAGAGAACCGGGAGCTTGGCTAGTGTGCGTTTGAGGGCACATTTAAACCCGCGTTTCCGTGCGCATCTTCTTCCATTTGAAATTATTAGACTCCATCAAATGACGGAGCCCGCAAGGCGAAGCCCGATTTTAAAAACGCCTTTGCGCTGTTTACCCAACGGAGACGCTGGCATGAGGCTGGGGGGCGCCGATGGGGATGGATTACTGGAATTCCCATCACCGCAAAGGCCTGTTTCCCTACCCAGAAACCCGAGTTCAAGCGCTGAAATCCCCCGGGAATTCCTGAAGGAATGCCGCTAAATCCGCCCCGTATTGGCGTCCGGGTTAATCCCTATATGGGTAGCCGAACCATGGCGGCCATGGCGCTAAGGGTACGTATGGTGGCGAGGCTGAGGAAGTGATTCAGCATCGGGATTTGGATGGCGATAATTACCAAAAGCATCCCGTATTGCGAGATGGCGAGGTACGTTTCATCCTTCATGAGAATGAGGTTCTTAACCACGTGTGAGCCGTCTAAAGGCGGGATGGGTATCAGATTAAAAAAGGCCAGCAACAGGCTGATCCACGCGATCGATATCCCCGCCGATAATAGGGATTCCAGGCCAAAGGACGATCCGATTTTCGCCACCATTATCGCGATGGCCGCCATCAGAAAATTCATGCCGGGTCCGGCGAGCGATACGAGGGTATCATCCCGGCGCCGCTCGCGAAAGTTCGACGGATTTACGTAGACTGGGCGTCCCCAGCCAAAAATCATGCTGGTAAAATAAAGCGATAACAGCGGCAAGATGACCGTGCCAATTAAATCCATATGGGCCAATGGATTAAGCGTCACGCGACCTTGCATTCGGGGCGTGTTATCGCCGCATTTATCCGCCACCCAAGCATGGGCGAACTCATGGCACGAAATCACCGGCACGAGACAAGCGTAGCTGATCAAATTGTCTAAAATAGTATGCGAATCCACTTGAGCAAAGATACCTTAGCTTCAACTTGCCGCAATCAAAAACACGGTTTTAACGCGGCCGCGTTGGGTGCTAGGCAGGTCAGGACAGCCCTTTGGAATTGAGCGAAGTCAAGTCCTGGCTAAAACCCACTTGCAACCCCGCGGGCGGCAGCTTAGTTTGCTGGACGTGGAGCAAAATAGTGCTAGTTCGCCCGGCGGCGCGCCGCCCGGCTGTTTACATCCAGATATGTGCCCGCTGAGCCAGGTGCGCGAGGGCGCTTCGGTGCGTATCAAACGGTTTAATGCCTCGGAAGATGTCATTCACCGGTTACGCGAACTGGGAATGTTGGAAGAACAACGGATTCAGTTACTTGCGCATAACGCTACGGTGATTTGCCGGGTGTGCAATGTGCGTATGGGATTAAGTCCCGAGTTAGCCGAGAAAATCCTGGTCGAACCCGTGGGGAGCAACGATAAAATCGCCAAACGCAAAAAAACAACATGACCGAACAGCTCCTATCGCTCGTTTCCCTGACCGCGGGCACCGCCGCGATCATCCGCGAGTTCAACCTCTCGCTGGATAATCAGCGACGGTTGATGGAGCTGGGCGTTTTGGCGGGCACCCGGGTGGAGTTGGTGCGCTTCGCCCCGCTGGGCGACCCCATCGAAATCCGCGTGCGCGGTTACAATTTGACCCTCCGGCGTCAGGAAGCCGAGCGAGTCATGGTTTCCCTGGCTTGATCGCTTTCCCGGCATTCCATGGCAGACACATCCCCTCCAACGCACCCACCGCTCGTTATCCTGACGGGCAACCCGAATTGCGGTAAAACCACCCTGTTCAACGCCCTGACCGGCCTGCGCGCCAAAGTGGGTAATTACACCGGGGTAACGGTCGAAAAGAAGGAGGGGCGTTTGCTCGGCGTGCCCAAAAACGAGCCCATCACCGTGCTCGACCTTCCCGGCACCTATAGCCTGAGCCCCCAATCCCTGGACGAACGGATCGCCCGCGATGTACTCTTCCACCGCCTCCCGGAAATCGCCGCTCCGGACTTGGTGGTGCTCGTCATGGATGCCTCCAGCCTGGAGCGTAGCCTCTACTATTGCGGCCAAGTCATGGAGCTGGGATACCCACTAGTCGTTGCCCTAAACATGATGGATGTGGCGACGGACATGGGCCAGCAAGTGGACCCGGAGGCTTTGGCCAAACGGCTCGGCGTCCCCGTGGTCCCGATGGTGGCCAGTCATAGCGACGGGGTCACTCAGTTGCGGAGCGCGATTCTCCGGCAACTGAAACCACCGCCTCGGCCCGTTGCCGAGGTCGGGATTTGGCAGGAATTGTCACCGGACGTCCAGCGGGAGGTTCATTCCCTGGCCGGCTTTTTGGCCGCGCCCAACCGGGCGGTGAGCGCCACCGCCGAGGCGCTGCTGATTTTGACCGATGAAAAGGCGCTCGCGGACAATGTGACGTTGTACCCGGACACGATCCGCCAACGCGTCGCCAACGTCCGCCAATGCTGGGAAACGGCGGGGGTCGACTGGCGCCTACTCACCATCGAGGCGCGCTACCGCCGGGCGTCCGCCATTCGCGATGAGGTCGTCCGGGAAACCGCCGCCGTCGAACAAACCTGGAGCGATCGCCTGGACCGGGTGGTGACGCACAAGTTTTGGGGTTTCATCATTTTCGTGGCCATCATGGCACTGATGTTCGAGAGCATCTTCCGCTTCGCCCGGTTGCCCATGGACCTCCTCACCGCCGGGGTGGATTGGCTCGGGCTGGCGGTCGGCCGGTTGCTGCCGCCGGGGGATTTGCATAGTTTGATCACCGATGGCGTCATCGCCGGGGCAGGCGCCGTGGTGGTGTTCCTCCCGCAGATCTGCCTGCTCTTTCTCTTCATCGGCTTGCTCGAAGACACGGGGTACATGGCTAGGGCCGCCTTCATCATGGACCGGTTCATGAGCAAAGTGGGGCTGCACGGCAAGAGTTTCATCCCCATGCTCAGCTCCTTTGCCTGCGCCATACCGGGCATCATGGCCACCCGCACCATCGAGAGCGCCCGCGATCGGTTGGTGACCATCCTGATAGTCCCGCTGCTGAGCTGCTCGGCCCGGCTACCCGTGTACACGCTTTTGATCGCCGCTTGCATCCCCAACGTGCCGGTGTTGGGCCTTTTTGAACTGCCGGGGCTGACGATGGTGGCCATGTATTTCCTGGGTATCCTGGCCGCGCTGATCATGGCCTGGATTTTCAAAAGCACCTTATTGAAAGGGGAACCGCCCATGTTGATCATGGAATTGCCCCCGTACAAGCGCCCCTCCGCCAACACCGTGTTTCGGCATGTCTGGGACCGCGCCATGATGTTCCTGCGCCGGGCGGGCACGGTCATTCTGGGCATTAACATTTTGCTCTGGTTTTTCGCCACGTACCCGCGCGGCGCGGACCTGGGCCCGCGCTACGAGGCGCTCCGCCAGCCGTTGCGACAAGCGCGGCAGACCGTGGAGGCTAAATCCACGCGGGCGGGGGAGATTGAGGCCCAGCTAGCCGCGCTGGATCGGCGGGAAAACTCGGAGAAACTGCAAAACAGCTTCGCCGGCCGCGCCGGCCGGCTCATCGAGCCGTTGATCGCCCCCTTGGGCATGGATTGGAAGATTGGCATCGGGCTCATCTCCTCCTTTGCCGCGCGCGAAGTCTTCGTGAGCACGATGTCCATTGTGTACCAGGTGGATAATAACAGCGATTCGCAAGAGCACACCGCGAGCTTGGCCGAATCCCTGCGAGCCCAGCGCCGGCCCGACGGCACGCCTATGTACACGCCGCTGATGGCGGTGGCCTTGATGGTTTTCTATGTGTTCGCGCTCCAATGTGTCAGCACCGTGGCCGTGGTCCGGCGAGAAACCAACAGCTGGAAATGGCCGCTGTTCCAATGGGCCTATATGGGCGCTTTGGCCTGGGGGGGCGCCTACGTGGTCTGGCGCGCTGGTCATTGGTTAGGCTACTAATGGGGCAGAATGCCCCGCGCGCTTCCCCCCCGCATTCCCATAAATCCGCATTTCGCGCCGGTGACTATAATGACGTTCTATGAACAGAGCGCAAAAACTAAGGAACTAAAATTAGCGCACGAGTCTGAAGGCGAGAAAGGGGGGCGTTTCTGGATGGATTGGGAAGCATAAGGATCGGAAAGAATGGTGTCATGCAAGAGTGGTAAAGGACCTGGAGTCGAGACACAGGCCAAAGCCAAGCCGAAGCTTTGGGATTAAAGGTAAAGCCCGGCCTTCGGGCTTACTTTTCCGCAAAAGCGGGCATGCTTTACCTTGAAAAGAATGACGCGAACCCAAACATTTTGGAGCGCAATGGAACCCGTTGTAGTCCCTGGAATTTTGGATGTCCCGATCAAAAGATTGGGTTCCGTGCGCTCCGTTTCAACCGACCGCTGACACCTCCGGATGAGGACGCCGTGTTAGGGGCCAAACCAGACATTCAATTGGCAACTATCTTAGGACGCCAACGGATGCGTATCCATATGAGGTGAGTGACCTTTGGGATCGAATCGTAATGGGAACATGCACTTTGCGAATATTAGTCACCTGAGGAGGACAGGATCTTGGGTATTGCTTCCGATAGAATTGTAGCGAGACGATTCAGGCGAACCAAACGTGCTGTCCGACGACGCAAATTTGCCCTAGGTTTAGTCTCGTATCGGATACAAAAACTGTAAATCTCAATTGTGCGATGCGTAATTCATTCGACCAACCTTATTGCGAGCGTAGACGATAGAAACGACAAGGGATATCTGTCCGCATCACCTCGTTAAAATGGGACGTGCCCCCTTTAAGAGTGTTTGTTCCTACGGGAGACCAAATGGGATTGGCGAGATCCTTGCAAGCTTCTATAATGAAATTTTCTCCAGCACCGGTGAAATTAAAACCAAATAGGTTGTCTTTAGCCCCGAAACTGATACCGCCGGGTAACACTTGCGTTTCCCACACCTGCGTTGTTTGCCCACCAAGCGCCAGATCCCAGCCAGCCGTGCCAAAGATATAATTAATGGTTGCTTTACTTGATTCAAATGCATAAGCACTAACATATTTCGGGGCATTGCCTCTGAAATACGCGCTAACCAGGGAGGTGCAGCCAGAAAATGCATAGTCCCCAATTGTTATTACACTAGCGGGCACCGTAACGCTTGTGAGGTAGGCACAATTGGCGAACGCACCATTCCCGATATTGGTAACACAAGCGGGAATGTCATAACCGCCTGCTTTACCACTCGGATATTGAATCAGCGCATCTTGATTTTTGCTAAATAAGACACCGTCCATATCGCAGTAAAAAGGATTAAGAGAAGCTACCGTGATATTCGTCAATCCAGTGCATCCACGGAATGTCATAAAGCCGACCCTGTTCAACATGTTGGGCAGGGTAATGCTCGTCAGCCCTGAGCATTCGGAGAACGCATAATCACCAATACTGGTCACGCTGATGCCAATGGTAGCATTCGTGAGTCCACTACAGGAATGAAACGCCATCAATCCGATATAGGTTAAAGCGTTTGGAAGGCTAATACTCGTTAGTCTAGTGCATCCACGGAACGCACATTCCCCAATGCTAGCCAAGCCGTTGGGTAGAGTGGTGTTCGTTAGCGCTATGCAACCATCAAATGCATAATCTCCTATGCTTCTTACGTTGTTACCAATACTGATGGTTTTTAAACCAGTGCAATCGCGAAAAGCATAACCCCCAATGCCGTTAACGCTTTCTGGCAAGGTAACACTCGCCAGTCTAGGGCAGTCTTCAAACGCAGCTTCCTCTATGCTGTTAACGTTTTTGCCCATGGTGATACTCGTCAGTCCGGCGCAATTCCGAAAAGCCTGAGATCCCATGTGGCTCAGGCTATCTGGCAGGGTAATGCTGCTTAGTCCAATGCAATAATAAAACGCTCCATTCCCAATGTTGATCACCTTGTTTCCAATATTGATATTCGTAAGGCCGATGCAGTAATTAAATGCACTGTCGCCAATGCCGTTCACGCTTTCTGGCAAGGTAACGCTCGTTAGTCCAGGGCATGAATAGAATGCCCAATCGCCAATGTTCGTCACACTACTTCCGATGGTAATGTTCGCAAGCCCCTTGCAACTGTCGAACGCATGGTCTCCTATGTTAATCACAGTGTTGCCAATAGTGATGCTCGTCAATCCAATGCATCCTTCAAACGCTTGATTCCCAATGTTTGCAACGGTCAGTCCATCAATTGAATCAGGTATAGAGACATTCCCTCCCTTACCTGTATAACCCGTAATCGTGACAATCGACTGAGTTATTGTGTATGTAAACTCACCACTTTGGCCTGCACAAGTGAAGATGGCTGTTCCAAGAATGATTCCTAACGTATCCAATATCTGAAAAAATTTCATAGTAGTAACCTTTTTTGTGCCGGTGGGCTTGCCTCAATAAAGTAGACAGTAAAATCGGTTCAATTGATAGTTAGTTTATTTGGGATTCGAAGTCAACCGGAGAACAGAAGTTTAAAGCGCTGTGAGAAAGCTGGTGATTATAAAAGACTTCGAGGTAATCGAAGGTCTCGGTTTGAGCCGCTCGCCGGCTGGCAAAGTGGCGGCGGAAAACCAGTTCCCTTTTTGGGGTGCTCCAGGAACATAAGCGCTTCGATTTTTTATCCAAGCATTCCGATGTTTTTGGCGAAGTCGGGGTGGCTCGCTCGTCCTGGTTCCGTTATTCGACTTCATTTGGGGGGAAGGTTTCCGTTTGCTAAAATCCGACAAATGGCTTTCCACTGGCTAGCCGTTTGTGATAAAAACGTGCCCAATCTCGGCGCGCTGGGTGTGGCGCGCCGCAACTGAAAGGATTGGTGTGAAACCATATTGGCTAATGGGTTTGGTTTTGGCGGCTTGGTTGGGTGGTTGCGCGCGCCCTGATAAGCAAGGGTTGTATACGCATTATGATAATATCAACGGCGACACCGTCGATCTGATTGCGGACAATAAATTGATTGTGCCCAATGAAACCGGGGGCGAGTTGTGGTTGAATGCCTCGCGTATGAATGAGGCGAATGGCGTGAAGCTTTATCACTTGGAAGTGCATTTCGTTTCCAATGTGGGCTGGCTTCAGGTTGAGGCTGGGGAGACCTTGGTCCTGACTATTGACGGCCAGGAGAAGAAGTATGAGGGCACCGGCAGCGCGAATTTCCGCAAAAGCACCAGTAAAGGGGTGTTTACCGAGGACGCCATTTATCGCGTGGGGGCGGAGGATATCCAGCGCATCGCGGCCGCCAAATCCGTCAAAGTAAAGTTATTTGGGGTTAAGGGGTCGGTGTATCGCGAGTTTGACGCGGCGAATTTGGAGAAATTCAAATCCTTCGCCGGTTCGTTTCTTAAGAAATAGCCGGGGAATCGTCCTTCCGCGCGTATGCGTTTTGGTCGACTCATGGGCTGGTTTGCGGCGATCTTGATGGGGGGGTGCGCCACTTCGTCCCAGGTCAAGTACGAGCGGTATGCCTATGCGGAGTTGCATATGGCCACCATGTTTTCCATCACGCTCTACGCGCCGAGTCAGGCGCAGGCGGATCGCGCGGCCCGGGCGGCGTTCGAGCGGATTGCCGCGCTTGAGGATGTCATGAGCGATTATGACTCGCGCAGTGAACTCTCGCGGTTATGCGGCGCGCCCTACGGTCAGCCGGTGCCTGTGAGTCGGGATCTCTTTCGGGTGCTGCAACTTTCGTTGGTGACGGCGGAGAAATCCGGCGGCGCGTTCGACCCCACGGTTGGGCCGTTGGTCCGGCTTTGGCGTCAATCGCGTAAAAACCACCAGTTGCCCAGCCCCGGCGAAATCGCGGCCGCCCAAGCGGCTGTGGGGTATCGCTTGCTCGAGTTGGACGCTCGGCGGCAAACGGTTACGTTGAAGCATGCCGGCATGCGGTTGGATTTGGGTGGCAACGGCAAGGGGTTCGCGGCCGATGAGGCGTTGCTGGTGTTGCGGCAAAACGGCCTCCGGAGCGCAATGGTGGCGGCCAGCGGGGATATTGCCCTCGGGGACCCTCCGCCGGGGAAAAAGGGCTGGGAGATCGGCATCGCGTCGATTGATCATCCGGACCACGGGCTGACCGGCGCGTTGTGCCTGGCGCACGCCGGGGTTTCGACTTCCGGGGATACGGAGCAATTTGTCGAGATCCAAGGGCGGCGCTATTCGCATATCGTCAACCCGGTCACCGGTTTAGGGTTAACCCATCGGATCGGGGTCACCATCATCGCCCCGAATGCGGCCATCAGCGATAGCTTGGACACGACTATCAGTGTTTTGGGTCCCGATAAGGGGATGCGTTTAGTGGAATCCTGGCCGGGGGTTTCGGCGTTAATTGTGCTATTGGACGAGGCCGGGAATCAACAGCTCAAATCTTCGCGGTTCGAGCGGTATTTGTCGGCTTCGAAACCTTGAGACGGGGCGAGTCGTGGCGCCAACCGTTTACCCCGAGGGCAGGGGGGTGTCAATTTCCATTTTCCCGCACAAAATATCTAGTATATAGGAAGTTATTTGTCGAGTTGGAGGTATTCTTAAGTCGATTATTTTGCTTAGTATATTCGGTTTGCGTTTTATAAATCTTCGAGTACTATTTTGGCCGCACGATGGAGGCGGGCCGGGATCGAGGGTGAGCCCGGGCAGCTGGATCAGACAGTCAACCAACAGCGATTTTTTTGCGCGAGCAAACGTGAACTCAATGGCCGAGACCAAGGAAGGGTTGCGGCGGCGGATTCGGGACCGGATGCGCGGGTTCGCGGCGGCGGACCGGGCTCGGGCATCGCAGGCGCTTTGCGGGTTGTTGACCCGGCAAAAAGCCTGGCAAGATTCTCGCCAGATCCTGTTGTTCATGCCGATGGCGGATGAGCCGGACATTTACCCATTGCTGGAACTGGCCTTGGCGGCGGGCAAAGCGGTGTGTTACCCGCGGTATAGTCGGGAAATCGGCGAGTACGAGGCTTGCCGGATTACGGATCCCCGACGGGATTTGGCCCCGGGGCGGTACCAAATCGCGGAACCCGTGGCGGATTGCCCGATTTTTCCAAGAAACCAGCTGGACTTTGTGTTAGTGCCGGGTGTAGGTTTTGACGAAGCTGGGCATAGGCTTGGCCGCGGGAAAGGATATTACGATCGATTGCTTGTTCCCGTGCGAGGTATCAAATGTGGTGTGGCTTTTGAGGAGCAGATCGTTGAGGAGGTTCCGATCGAGTCGCACGACTTAAAATTAGATTGCATCTTGACGCCGATTCGCTGCTTTTTTGCTAGCGGCGGGCCGGTTTGATAATGACATATTTAGCAGATAGTTTGCTGGAGGGCGCCGCTTTCCTGGCAGGGGGCTTATTGGGGTATGGAGTTTGGCGTTGGAAGGAGCGACAACTGCTTGAAGCGCTGGAACTTCGATCCAAGGCGATTACCGAGAACGCGCAGCGGGACGCGGAATCGATTACGCGCCAAGCCAAAGTTCAAGCCAACGAGGAAATCCTGCGGATCAAAACCGAGCTGGAGCAGACTTATGCCGCCCGGCGACAAGAACTGCTCGAATTGGAGCAACGCCTCAATCATCGCGATTCCCTCATCAACCGGCAGTTGGAAGGTTTAGTGGCGCAGGAAAAATCGTTGCACGAGCAACAAAATCAACTGCGCGAAAAAGAAGATTCAGTCGTCACGACTCGCCATGACTTGGCGGTCCAGGTGCAAGCTTGCCGGGATCGCTTGGTCCAGATCGCGCACCTATCGGAGGCCACCGCCAAGGAGCAATTGTTGCGCGAAGTTGAGCAGCAAACGTTGCGGGAAGCGGGGGATTTATCGCGTAATATTTTGGATACCGCCCGGTCCAAAGCGGAAAACGAGGCCCGGCGCATTATCAGCGTCGCGATCCAGCGGTACGCGGGCGATCACGCTTTCGAGACCACCACGGCCACGATCACTTTGCCGAACGAGGAGATCAAGGGCCGGATCATCGGCCGTGAAGGGCGCAACATTCGCGCTTTCGAGGCCAATACGGGCGTGACGGTGTTGATCGACGATACGCCCAACGCGGTGGTGCTTTCTTCCTTCGATCCCGTCCGCCGTCAGATTGCCTACGAGGCGATGCAAAGCCTCATCCTCGACGGCCGGATTCATCCGACGCGGATCGAGGAGGTGGTGTGTAAAGTCAAAGCGGATATCGAAGCGGCGATTATCCGCGCGGGAGAAGAGGCGGTTTTCAAGACGGGTTTGCCGCCGATGCCACAGGAATTGGTCAAATTACTGGGCCGGCTCAAGTTTCGCTATAGCTTTTCGCAAAACATCCTCGATCATTCCATCGAAGTGGCTCATTTGGCGGGGATGATGGCGGCTGAATTAGGCCTGGACGTGGCGATCGCCAAACGGTCGGGTTTGCTGCATGACATCGGCAAGGCGGTGAACCACGAAGTCGAAGGGGCGCATGCCATTGTGGGGGCGGATTTCATCAAGCGGTATGGCGAAAATGACGCGGTGGTCAATGGCGTGGCCTCGCATCACGGCGAAGTTCCCGCCACATTCCCTTACGGCGTGCTCGTGAGCGCGGCCGATGCCATCAGCGCCTCGCGCCCAGGGGCCCGGTCGGAAACGATGACCACTTACATCAAGCGGTTGGAAGATTTGGAACGGATCGGCCTTTCGTTCAACGGCGTGGAGAAGTGTTTTGCGGTTCAAGCCGGCCGGGAATTGCGCCTCATGGTGTTGCCGGATCAAATCAACGACGAGCAATCTTATTCGTTGGCGCGCAATGTGGCGCGCAAGATCGAGGAAGACTTGCAGTATCCCGGCCAGATCCGTGTCACGGTCATCCGCGAGACCCGATGCGTGGAATTCGCGAAGTAGAACCGCCGCTTTTTCCGTGCTTGCCCATCAGCCCCGTAAACTCCGCCTCTAGTTATCTTCGGTTTTCCCCCCTCGATCGTTCGTCTGTTATGATGTATTATTTTGGTGATGAATGGAATAAGAATATCGTTTTGGTAATGGTCCGACGGCGCTTCCAGCGGGGATCAAGCCGAGCTCTTCGGAAGCATCACGTATTGGATTATCGGTACAATTAGTGCTATAAGTAGAGACCATGGAGGTTTTGTCCAATCTCAAAGGTCAATATGGGATCCTGGGGATGGAATAAAAATCGCTAGCCAAGTATGATATCGGCCGTTCCCTCGCATAGGATTCGTCGTCATTCCCCGCCTTTTTGGCAGGGGTGCTTGTGGTTTGTCTGGATAGTTTTGCTGTTACCCCAGTTGATCCTAGCCGGAGAATTAACCCAGACCCATTTTCCCCTAACGCTCACTTGGCATGAGCCGGATTTGGCGAATGGGGCGATCGTGCCGGAAAAGTACCGAATCGCCTGGCGGGTCAATAACGGTCCCGAAGTAACCAACGAGGTCTGGCATTGGCAATGCGTGAATGGAGTGGGTCAATTGGTGATAACCAACGGCCAGCCCGAGGCGATCTATCAGGCCCGGATTCAAACGGTGTTTTATTTGCCGAACACTTCGGCCATCGAGCGAAATTCGGAGTTCACCAGCCCCATCGTTTATCGCACCGGGCAAATCACCAGTGACTCGACCCACGGGCCCGCCTGCGCGGTGGATTACGTGCCGGCGCATACCTGGAATGGGATCGTGGACCTCTCGGGATTCGCCGCCGGGGCCAACCAGTTGTCTGTAAGTGTCAGTGGTTTCGCGGAGGATATGGAGCTCTATTACAATGGCGCGGGAGGATTTTGGTGCGCCATGGGGAGGACCCAGCCAGGTTACAACCAAATTTCCGTAATGGTTCAGGATATCTACGGGCTGAACACGGTCACCAACCTGACGATCCTCGATTTATCGGGTCCGGATTCCGATCGCGACGGTCTGACCGACGCGGAGGAGATCTACCTGACTTTTTCGAATCCCTATAACGCGGATACGCGGAATGATGGCGTTGGGGACGGGGCGCGCTATCGCGCTTACATCGATACGTTGAAGCAACAAGAGGAGACGGCGCGTGGCGGCCGGATCATTTCCTTCGAAGAAATGGCGAATTCGGACCAGGCCGAAGTGGGGATTGAAGGGGTAGGCCGAACTTGGTTCACGCTGGATCATCGAGGGTTTGCGGATGAAACCTGGACCCCGGCTTGGGTGGATTACGCGCCGGCCGATGGGTTGGTGCTGGCCTACCCGGTGAATCCGATGGCCAATCAATGGCTTTACCGGGTGAATACGAATTTGGCGGAACACGGATTGGAACCCGTCCGGGAAAATGAAACTTACGCGGGCCAGCTTTCAGCGGCGACGACGAATTATCATGCGCTCTATGTTGCCACGAACGCCACCGCCACCTTGGTGGCGATGGACACGACGGCCGCTGGGGTTCAGTTGAGTTTGCGGCCGGCCAATCCGTTGATTTTGGGGACTGGGTATGGGGGTGGAAAAGTGGTCGAATCGCGAAACCCCTATTATCAACGGATCTTGATCGCCACCAACGCCACCCCGCTGGTTGGCGCGGCGCTGCTGGGCGTCGCCAATCCTTCCGTCGAAACGGCCAGCTACCGGTTGACGGTGAACACTTACACCGGTCTCGTGGCGATGGCCGATAGCCAAGCTCGGGCGTATGGGGCGGAAGATGCCGCTTATACCGGGACGCTAACGGGCGTCAGGAGCAACGATGAGTTTAAAGTCATTTGCTTGGGCAACGCCACCCGGGAAAGTCCGGTGGGGCATTACGCGCTCACGCCTTATGTGTTGGATCCTTGGGGCAAACTGGGCGGATACACGGTCACGCAGATCCCCGGCGTGCTTTCGGTGGTGCCCGCGCCGCTCCGTTTGGTGGCCCATTCCGCCGTTCGCGCGTATGGCGATCCCAATCCCGCGTTCACCGCGGAGTTAACGGGCTGGGTCAATGGTGAAACGGACGCGTTAGCCGCGGGCGAGCCCGTTTTGAGCACTCCGGCTACCGAGGCCAGTCCGGTGGGAACCTATGCGATCACGCCCTCGGCCGGCGCTTTGCGGGCCGCCAATTACGAAATCGCTCAATTTGTCGCCGGCTCGCTGACGGTGGCGCCCGCTTCCCTCGTGATTACGGCGAACCCCGCCCGCCGGCGTTATGGCGAGCGCAATCCCGTTTTCGACGGCGCCATCGTGGGTTTGAAAAATCACGACCCCATCACGTTGGCGTACCGTTGCCAAGCCGTCACCAACAGCCCGGTGGGCGCGTATGAAATTGTGCCCGAGCTGGTGGACCCCGAAGGCAAGGCGGGCAATTATCAAGTGACGGTTCAGCCGGGAGGGTTAACCATCGAGCCCGCGGGCTTGACGGTGGTTGCCAACAACGCCAGCCGGGACTATGGCGATAGTAATCCAGTCTTTAGCGTAAGCGTCACCGGCTGGGTCGGCGGGGGGACCCCCTG
>DBTJ01000067.1:0-4519 GCA_002306985.1 Verrucomicrobia bacterium UBA1319 | reverse complement strand
CCCCGGCCACGGCGCTCACGGGAGCGCCCGCTTTCACCACGGCGGCGACGGCGGCCAGTCCGGTGGGGAGCTACGAGATTCTGCCGTCCCCCGGCACGCTGGCGGCGCCGAATTACCAGTTCGAGACATTTGTCCCGGGCGCCTTGAACGTCATCCGACCGGCGGTGGTAGTGAAGAAAGATCCGGTCAGCCGCGCGTACGGGGACGCTAATCCGGTGTTCACGGGCAGTTTGGCGGGCCTCAAAAACCACGATAACGTCCGCGTGGTTTTCACTTGTGACGCCGGTCCCGGCAGCCCGGTGGGGGCTTATCCGATTATCGCCACGTTATCCGATCCGGACGGGAAAATGGCGAATTACGTGGTGTTCGATAATCAAGTGAAATTGAACGTCACGCCCGCGCCGCTGACGGTGTCGGTTCTGCCCGCAAGCCGGGCCTATGGGGTCGATAATCCCGCCTTCGCCAGCACGGTCTTTGGCTTAAAAAACAACGAATCCTTCGGGATCGCTTACGATTGCGCCGCCACGGCGGCAAGCCCGGTGGGCGAATATCCCGTGGGGGCGAGCCTCTCCGATTCCGGCGGCCGGCTGTCGAATTACTCCGTCACGGTGAGCTCGGGGGTATTGCGCGTGGCGGCGGCCGAGTTGCGGGTAACGCCTCGGGACGCGACTCGTGTGTACGGCGCCACGAATCCAGTTTTCACGGGCGCCATCGATGGGTTGCGCAATCAGGACAGTCTCGCGGTCATTTACGCCTCCGTGGCCACCGCCGCCAGCCCGGCGGGCAAATATCCGATCGTGGCCGGTTGGCGGGAGCTTCAGGGGGGCTTGAGCAATTATGTGGTCACCGCGGGCGAGGGCGTTTTGACGGTGGCGCCGGCGCCGCTCACGGCCACCGCCTTTAGTACGAATCGGGCGTACGGTGTGGCTAATCCCGCTTTTAAAGGGAGCTTATCCGGGGTTCGCAATCAGGATGCCATCGCCGTTTCCTACCATTGCGCGGCCACCGCCGCCAGCCAACCCGGGGCCTATGCCATCGTGCCGCGGTTGGCCGATCCGGGAGGCAAGCTGGCCAATTACTCCGTGTCGACCAACCTGGGGTTATTGACGATCGATGGCCTTCCGCTTTCTTTGCGGGCGGTGCGACTGCGCTACTCGCCGCCCGTGGTGGTGCGGGCGGAGGCCCCGTCGTCGTGGATGAAAGTGACCGTGAATGGCGCGGTCGGCACGCGCTTTCGCCTGGAGTATTCCACGAATTGGCAGGATTGGAACACGGCGCTGGAGACCCAATTACTCTCGGAATCCTTCGATTGGCTGGATCGCCATAGCGCGACGGCCAAGGAGCGATTCTATCGCGCGATATTATTGCCGCCCGCCGAATAAGCGCCGGTGGCGGGCGAAGGAATCGCGCGGACTGCTCCGCCGTTCTTTATGGGGCGGGCAATTCCCGTAGAACTTTGTCCACTTCGTCGGATTGAATCGGCTTACGCAAAAAACCCCGGGGATGGAGGCCCATTTTTTTGGCCGCGTTTTCGTAGCCGGGCGAGGCGCCCATGACCACGATGGGCACGCTGGAATTGTGGTTGCGGATGACCCGGGCGACCGTTTCCTGGCCCAAGCTGAGGGTGGTTAGGTCGGTCAAAACGATGCGGATCTCGCCTTGGTGGCGCTCGTGGAGGGCGAGGGCGTGGGAGCCATCGCGGGAAACCAGCACGCGGTAGCCGTGGTTTTCCAAGGTTTGCCGCAGGAAATCGCGCGCGTTCGGGTCCGATTCGACCACGAGCGCCGTCTGTTCCTCCTTAAAAATCGCGCGGGCGGCTTTAGCCTCCGTGGCGGCGGCGGGGTCCAGCGCCGGGAAAAACACGGTAAACTCCGTTCCTTGTCCCGGCTGGGTATCCACCTTTAAGCACCCCCGGTGCGATTTTACGATATCCAAGACGGTCGGTAGGCCCAGGCCCGTGCCTTTGCCGGGTTCTTTGGTGGTGAAATAGGGATCGAAAATTTTGGCGGCGATTTCCGGCGGCATGCCCGTCCCGGAATCGCGGATTTTTAGGGCCACAAAAGCGCCGGGTTCCACCCCGGCATGCCGGGCCGTGAACGCGCGGTCCAGTTTTTGGTTCACGGCTTGGATGGCGATCCGGCCGCCGTTGGGCATGGCATCGCGGGCATTGATGCAGAGATTCAGGAGCACTTGATGGATTTGCGTCGCGTTGGCCTGGATATTCCACAGATCGCGAGGATATTCGCAAGTGACATCGATATCCCGGGGAAACGTGTCCCGCGCCAGTTGGGCGATTTCTTCCAACACCAACCGTGGCTGGATTTCGAGCCGCTCCACTTCGGTGCCCCGGCCAAACGTCAGCAGTTGCTTGACGATCGCGACGCCACGGGTGGCGCTGGCGCCGATGGTTTTTAGCAGGGTTGGCACGTCCGGCCCCTGCGGATTGTCCTTCAGCATGGTCGCCGCCATGGCGATCGCCGCCAGGACATTGTTAAGGTCATGCGCCACGCCGCTGGTGAGGGAGCCGATGCACTCCATCCGCTGGGCGCGCAGATATCGGGCTTCGGCCTGCTTTTGCGCGGTAATATCGATAAAGGCGATCGCAAATCGCCCCGCTTGGGGGCAAAACACCTTGCCTTTGAGGTGGCGGCTGGTTTTGGGCAAATACCGCTCGTAGGGGATGGTTTGGCCCGTGTTTTCCGCTTCCTCAAATACCGCGCTTAGGGGGTGAAACCCCTCGCGAATCAACTCCTGAAGCGTTCGGCCCACGATCTGTTTCCGGGAAAAACCCGTCAGGGTTTCGCCCTCGGGATTGATCTCCAAACAACGGTAATCCGGGGGCATCCCCGGCTGGTGGGGGCAGGTTTCGAAGAGCGCATAACCATCCGCGATCACGGCCGACAGGGTGCGGTAGCGGATTTCTTGCCGGCTTAAGGTCTCCGCTTGCCCGCTGAGCAAATCCAGCATTTCATAGGCCGATTGTTCGCGGCGCGCCTGTTCGAAAAACGTCGCGATCGCGGCTGCCTGCAACGGCCTCGGGAGGCGGGCCGGTGAGCTGGCTTGACTCCAACGCGGGTTATCTCGGTCGGGGCTGCCGCCCAGGATGAGCACGCGGACGGCGGGCGTCACGGCGGCGAGGGACATTAGCAGCGAGCCGTTTTGCGTCTCCGGCCATTCGGCGTCCAAAATGACCCAACCCGGCTGGCAAGCGGCGGCTAGGTCAATGGTTTCGGCGCTGGTTTTGGCGGTTTCCAGGCGCCAGTACGCCTGCGGGATGGCCTGTTTGAGGAGGGTCAGTTCGATTTCATTAGCGCAGGCGATTAGCACGCCTGGCGGCGGCGGCCAAGGAGTTCCGTGGAGCGCGGCCCGCACGGCGGATTCAAAGGTCTGAGGGTCGCTCGACAAGGGGATAAAAGCGTTGGCGCCGAGGCCTTGGACAATAGTTTGCGCAACCTGAGTCGACCCGATCCGCAATGCTAAGGCAATGGGCGCGCTTTGCTCCGTCGCGGGCCGGGAGGCGCGCAACGTTTGACAGAATAAACGGATTTGCTCGCGCGCCAGGCCGGCGTCAAGCACCACCAGTTGGGGCGGTTCGCGCCGCGCCAGCCAGCTTAAGGCCGCCGTCGGTTCCGCGCAGCTATGCACTTTGAGGCGCAGGCTTTCCAGACGCGCGGAAAGGGTGGCTCGCTGGTCGGGATCGGCGGACACGACAAGGACTTCGCTGGCGTAAGGCGTGTGATGGACGGAACCTTCCGAACCATTAGCCCCTCCATGGCTGTGTCCTCTGTCGTTGGTTTTGCCTTTCATCGGCCCCTGACCGCCCGCGAGTTTACGCCCCCTGTAAAAACGACCATACGTCGGCAAGCGCGACCTGCTGGCCGCAGGGAGTCTGCCCGCAATGATAGATTTCCGTCTCGGTTCTTAACGCTTAATAAAGCGGCAATAATAGCGAACATGTGGCTTTGCAGCCTAACCCCACACCTGGTTAAAGTCTATCCCTTCCCGGTTGCGTGGTCAATGCGTGCGCGCGCTGATTTTCTCGAAAAACCTCAAAAGCTGCAATGACTTATATATCGGCACGAAGCGCAAAAACTTAAGCGAAATCGCCGGTCTCGTTTGGGGTTTTCCGGGGGCCCCGCAGGCCAGGCTTTTCCCGTCTTCTTCAGGCTAAAGGGTCTTGATCTTGAATGGATATACAGAATATGCGTCAAAATAGTGGGCGGCGCAGGCATCCGCCCGGTGCTTGGCATTCATGGAGCCGCAAGTTGTCGAAAATGAAGTGGATACCATAGCCGAGAAATCGAGCAAGTATATCGGTAACGTAACCGTTTACCAAAGGGGCCATGGCGGTCGGCTAGCGTAGGCGGACGTTGAGATATTCGGTAACAAAACGTTTCCCTCCAGTGTATGTCTAATTGAACGATGCCTAGCCTGATCTTAAACCACTGCGCGCGCCAAAACCGGGGGGAGCGGAGCGCTTTTACGCTGATCGAACTTTTGGTGGTGATTGCCATCATCG
>DBTJ01000058.1:3357-4381 GCA_002306985.1 Verrucomicrobia bacterium UBA1319 | reverse complement strand
CAAGCGCGTCCCCCGCTCGGCCAACGAGAGCTCCGCTTCTTCACCGTTAATCAAACGGACCTTGCGCGGGCCAAATTCCTGGGGTTCCCAGGGGCCTTGGGGATACTTGTGGTAGGTGATGAACGCGATGCGTAGCGCCCGCATCCGCATGAAAAACTCCGGCGAATAGCCCGCCCGATCGAAGATCAGGGTGAAGCGGGCGCGTCGCGGGTCGGTCGCCAACTCAGAGGTGGCAGGTTGGCCGGGCACATCCTGAAGCAGGCGTGGCACAATCAGCTCCTCCAGCACTTTTAATAATTCCGGATCGGAGGCTTGGGTCACCACGAAAAACGGCTGCCCATCCATGGCGTTGACCCAATAATCGGTGGTGCCCCGCTGGCAGAGCCGTTGGCGGGCCACATAGCGCCGGGGCAACGCGGTCAAGTGGCCGTTATAGACGCGCACATGCCCGTCAATGTAGAGCGTGCCTGCGCTCTGCTGTCATCGCCCGGTTGGCGGAATGCGGACTGGAGCTAAACCTCCAGAAAACCAAAATCGTTTATTGCAAGGATGATGACCGAAGTGGACACCACGAGCATGAGAAGTTCACCTTCTTAGGCTACGAGTTTCGGCCCCGGCGAGCAAAGAACTACCGGGGAAAATACTTCATCAGTTTTCTTCCCGCAGTCAGCGATAAAGCGGCCAAGAAAATCCGGGATGAGATGAAGGGATGGAAACTCCATTTACGGAGCGACAAAACCCTCAACTACTTAGCCCGGATGTTCAATCCCATGATTCGAGGCTGGGTGCAGTACTATGGGCACTACTATCGTTCCATGCTTTATCCGGTATTCCGGCCCTTGGATCGGACATTGGTTCGCTGGGCCGCGAGGAAGTACAAGAAACTCCGAAATCATCAACGCCGTGCCGCGCACTGGTTGCGGCGCGTCTCATTGCGGGAACCCAAACTGTGGGCGCACTGGGAAATCGGGGTCCGATGGGCGGTGGCATAGTTGGGAACTGGATGAGCCGAGAGGTTCACGTC
>DBTJ01000058.1:0-3107 GCA_002306985.1 Verrucomicrobia bacterium UBA1319 | reverse complement strand
GCCGAGAGGTTCACGTCCAGTTCTGAGAGCGCGCAGGGGTGAGATTCCCCTGCGCGACTCGCCTCCTGATCATGGCCTGGTCCGAGCGGGGGAAGCACTCCAAGGCCGGCTTAAGAGCTGGCTGGGGAGACGGGGATTGGTGCTCAACGAGGAGAAGACCCGGTTGGTGGATATCCGCCAAGAGGGAATCAAGTTTCTGGGTTTTGCACTGACCTGGCGCAAAGGCAAGCGAGGGTTGGAATATCCGCATGTCGAACCCCATCCAAAGAGTCTTCAGAAGTTGCGGGATAAACTGTGGGAAAAGCTGAATCATTCGACGCTGTGGCGTTCGGCGGAGGCAGTGGTCCCGGAGGTCAATCGCCAATTAAAGGGCTGGAAGCAATACTTTCACTATGGGAATAGCGCGCGCGTGTTTGATCGAGTCCAATACTATGTGGAGAATCGGATTCGCCGCTGGTGGTGGCGCAAACACGGGTGCCAGCGGGAGCTCTGGAATGAGCTCACGCGACAGGACCTTTATGAGTGATGGGGTTTGTATCGATTGCCGACGACGGCACCGTGGAAATCCCGTGGTTGTAGCTTGGTGACGAATGATCCTCGGAGAGCCGGATGCGGTCAAACCGCCCGTCCGGTTCGATGAGGGGTGGAGTGTAACGGTCATTGGCATAGGCCTCTCAATCCGTTCACTCCGCCTACTCTACTGAGCATGGGCAAAGTGGCCGCTGTCGAGTCCTATCGCTAGCCCCGCGTGTTAGGCGTCCCCCCCCGGCAGGTTTGCTTCACCCTCCAATCAAGGCGTTAGTCTCTCTTATGGTTTGGCCCGGTTAATACGGCGGATAAAATTGATGGGATGCTGGTCGATCAGGTTGGGGTAAATGCCGGTGATCCGGTTGGTATCGTAATAGCAGATGCCTTTGTAAAAGAAGAGAGGAATGACGGGCAGTTCTTCTTGCGTAAGCAGTGTTTCAGCTTGGCGCAAGAGCGCCGCCCGGCGGGTTGTATCCAGCTGGTTGTTCGCGTCGTTGAGCAGGTCATCATAACGGCGGTTTTTCCACCCGGTGCGGTTGTTGCCGTTATTGCTGAGGAAAAGATCGAGAAAGGTGCAGGGATCATTATAGTCACCCACCCAACTGCTGCGGCAGGCATCGTAATCCAGCGCGGATTGGGCGGCCAGGTGGATCTTGGATTCAACCTGGCGCAGTTCCATTTGGATGCCCAGTTCTTGTTTCCACATTTGCTGTAGTTCCACGCCGATCTTTTGATGGGTCTTGGAAGAGCCGCCGCTGGAAGCGTTGAACATATACTGGAACGCGGGGAACCCTTTACCGCCGGGGAAGCCTGCCGCCGCCAATTCCTGGCGGGCTCGCTCGGGATCGTAGGGCAAGCCGGCGGGGGGCTCGTAACCGGGGATTCCGGGGGGGGTGATCTGGCTCGCAACCCGTTCTTGCGCTTTGGTGATTTTGTCGACGATGCGGTGTTTGTCGATGGCCATGGCTAACGCTCGCCGCACGCCGGGCCGGTCAAAGGGCGGCCGAGTGGTGTTGATCCGGATAAAATAGGTGGCGAGGTAATCGAATAGGTGGAAATCGGGCCGCTGTATCAGCACGTCGATCATTTCCGCCGGGATCAATTCCTTATCCCAAACGATGTCCGCCGCCCCGGTTTCGTAGAGGTTAATCGCCGCGCTGGCCGAGCCAACCGGCAAGACATCCACCACTTCATTCTGGGTGTGGGCCGCGTCCCAGTACCGGGGGTTTTTGCGTAAGCGCACTTTGTCGTTGATATGCCAGGCCTCCAGCAGATACGGCCCGCTGACGGGCACTGGAAAAACGGATAGCCACTGATCCCCGTGTTTTTCGATCGCTTGCCGGGGCACCGCCGCCAGCGTGGGGAAGGCGCAAAGTTCGATGAAAAAAGCCGTGGGCCGCGCCAGTTCGACCCGCAAGACCTGCGGGCTAAGGGCCTTGACGCCGATTTGCGTCGGGTCCTTGATTTCCCCGCGGTTGAACGCCTCCGCATTTTTAATGGGAAATAGCTGGCTCGCATAATCGCCCGCCGTGGCCGGGTCCAAGACACGCCGCCAGGAATAGACAAAATCTTCGGCTGTAATGGGGGCACCGGTCGACCATTGGGCGTTGGTGCGGAGATAGAACGTGTAAATCTTGCCATCGGGGGAAATCTCCCAGCGTTCGGCCCAGCTTGGGATGGCGCTTCCGGTAACGGGGTCGGTGCGCGCTAGGCCCTCGAACAGAGCGCCGGATAATCGCAAATCCGCCTGGGCCGTGAACAGGGCCGGGTCTAAAGATTCCGGTTCCGCCCCGTTGAGAATCACGATGTCGGCGCGGGGTTCCTGGCGGCAGCCAGACACCGCGAACCATAAACCGACGAGACAAAAAATCAGGGGCCAGACGCGGGCCGGATTCAACAATAGCTGGCCAGGTTGCCAGCATCGGAGCGAATCCGATAGCGGCCGAGTGGCGGCCGCCCTTTCCTGCTTCGAATGGCTGGCGCGTAGTTTAGAATTCAATTGTTTGGCCCGCATGCGCTTGGCGCCGGAGTCCGGCTCGGGAAGCACAGTAATGAGTTCCGGAGGGTGAAGCAATACACGTCTGCGCTCCGGTTTTCCGCGCGGCGGCCACAGGTAGCGCTTGGCCTTGCCTTGGCGTTGGTGAGGGAAGGCTTCGGCGTGCGTTACCCGCGCGGCTTGGGCGCGAGTTTGACTTTCGGATACTTCGCCGGTTGGCCGGTTTTTAAGCTGACAGCGGGTTCGCTATGAGCGGGTTTGCGCTCCATGGCCAGGCGCATGAATTCGTATTGGCTGCGCCCCGAGGCGGACGGATTTGGCGGGGTCAGCCGGCGATATTCACCGTTGGCCTCCAATATGCGGGTTTTCACGGTATCGCCAAAGGTGTTTCGCCAGATTTCCTGGACGATGCGTTCGCCTAAAACGCCATTCAAGATGGGAAAGGCGATTTCGATCCGGCCATACAAATTGCGGGGCATCCAATCGGCGCTGGCGACAAATACATCCGGCTGACAGGCGTTTTCAAAGTAGTACAAGCGGCTATGTTCCAGAAATCGATCCACGATGCTGCGCACGGTGATGT
>DBTJ01000156.1:39722-57556 GCA_002306985.1 Verrucomicrobia bacterium UBA1319 | reverse complement strand
GCGAGGTAAAAGGAGCTCAACGCCGTAATTCTATTGTGAATCTATGCAACTAAGCACTAGTCGAATCAATCCGGGCATGCAAGGCTGGCGCAACTGGCATGCAATTTGCTGTTTGCAAAGGATACGAATAAATATTATTGCGTTCTATTAAAATTAATCGACAAATATGGGAAATATCAAAGGGTCCTTACCAGAAATGGGAGATTCGACCTAAGGCGAATTTGCGCAATGGATTCGAGCCCGAAATCCCCCTCTTATATGCATAAGCTTGGCTGTAACTCCTGCATTCGCCAGATCCTTAACATCTGGATCGGTGGGTTGATTTGGGCGCTTTGTTTAAATGGGGGATCGCCTTCCCTTTTCGCGGAAGTAGTCATTAATGAAATTATGTACCATCCATCCTCGGAAAATGGAGGAGGCGAGTATGTGGAGTTGTTCAACAATGGCCCCAAGTCCGTCGATCTCAGCGGATGGCAGTTAAAGGATGGAATCGAATACCAATTCCCTCAAGGCACCGTGCTCACGGCACACGATTTTCTGGCAGTCGCCAAGGACGCTAATGCCGCCATTCAGTATTATCAGGCCACTAATATTATCGGCAACTTTTCGGGCAAACTCGACAACGCTGGAGAAACCATCACGCTCTGGGATTCGAGCAATCCACGACTGCTGATCGATACCGTAACCTATGGCAATGCCACGCCTTGGCCGGAAGCGGCAGCCGGCGGCGGATCTTCCCTAGAACTACTTGATCCAGAGCAGGATAACAACAACCCACTCCACTGGGGCGCGGGCCAATTGTATAGCCCAGGCAAAGCCAATAATCCAGCCACTGCGGGCAGCGGGCCGATTGTTATTACCGAAATTATGTACCGCCCCCTGCGGGAAGAATGGCGCCAGAAGTTCGATGGGGTGAATCAAGTCGAGTATTTCGAACAAGGCAATGATGAATATGGCGAGTACATCGAGCTATTTAATCGGACCACGAATTCGATCAACTTGGCGGGCTGGAAATTAACCGGCGGTGTTGACTTTAATTTTCCCGAAAGCATCACCATGGCAGGGAGGAGTTATTGGGTGGTTGCCGCTAACCCAGAGGCGATACGTTTACGCTTTGGGCTGGAAAACTTGACGGGCCCATTCACCGGCAAATTAAGCGCTGAAGGGGAGCGGTTGACCTTGCGCGACGCTCAGGATCGAGTGGCGAATACCGTCAAGTATGGCGTCTCTCATCCTTGGCCGGAGGCCCCCGCTGAGCTGGGCTGCTCTTTGGAATGCCTTAACCCGGATTGGGACAACAGTTCGCCGGCCAATTGGCAGGCCTCACAGGCCAGCCCGGCAGCCTTCCACCAACAGTGGTTGGACATTTGTGTGACCAATTTCGCCGATACCGCCGGCCTGGACCTGCATCTGACGGGCGCCGGGGAATGGCTCGTTGAAGATGTCCGTGTTCAACGCCTCGCCGGGGGCCCCAACCTCCTGCCCAACGGCTCTTTCGAACCCGATTTGTCGGGTTGGACGCCGCGCGGCAACCATCAAGCAAGCCAGCGCACCAATGGCATCGCCTTCACGGGCACGGGCTGCCTATGGCTTCGCGCCACCGGCGAAGGGGACAATTCGGAAAACCACGTGGCGTGCTCTCCAGTGCCCGGGGTTGAGCCAGGCCAATATTATCGTGTGTCCTACCGTGCCACCTGGCTGCGCGGCACCGGGCAATTGGCATTGGGATGGCTTGGTTCCGGCACCAACACCACGACAACCAGTTGGGCCGTCTCCAGTTTGGCCGAGGAATGGAGTGACACGAACAATCCCAGCCAAGCCTGGAGCTATCACAATCGAAATGGAGACTTGATTGCTGATCACCTGGCTAGCTGGGCGGCTCCTGACTTGGGGAACACTCAACCCGCGTGGACGGATGCCGGACACTTAGGCATCCCTGGCTGGGCCAAGAGCACGGGCTCCTCCCAAGCCGCCGGCGCGCCACATCCGGAGTATGATTTTCCCGCAGGCAAAGTTATGGCGCATGGTCCCGCTGAAGTGTGGTGGACGGCCCCCACCAATGCGCATGTGTACATCCAAGGTGGTGTCTGGCTGTTGCGCCATATTGGGCGGAGTCAGCGGTGGTACATCAAGCTCAACAACACCAACCTGCGCAGTGGCGACTTGCCGGCAGCCGATTATACCATCACATCCCAATCGCCAATGAGTTTTTCCAGCGGCACTAATTCGAGCATTTTATCCTTGGACTTGGCCGCCGGTGACATTTTAAAATTCAGCGCGCTTCCCACAGCGGGCGTGGAAGACTTTGTCGGTTTTGACATCACATTGCTGCTGGGAGCGAGCAGCGAAAAAACCAACCAATCGCCCAGTATCACCGCATATATTGGCTGGGGCACACCCGGACGGGCCAACTCGGCGGCAGCGGATTCACTTCCTCCCTTAGTGGCGGAATTGAATCACTATCCGCTTCAACCCCGATCCACCGATAGCGTCACCATTACCGCCCGGATTGAAAGCCCCACCCCTTTATCCCAAGTCCAACTTGCCACTTCCCTCAATTGGGAAACCAATATCACCATCTGCGAGATGTATGACGATGGACAGCATGGGGATCAAGCGGCCAACGATGGCATCTACGGGGTTATCTTGCCGCCTCATCCTTCCCAGACATTAGTGCATTATTCTTTAAAAATCACTGATTCCCACGGTTCCAGTTCCGTGTTTCCCTATGCCAATGACCCTTCGCCCACCCAAGCTTTTTATCATTACGATGACGAGATCAAAAGCCAGCTGACCCAGTTTCACCTTTTTTTGCCGGCTGCGAGCCGAGCGCAACTAGAGGCCAACCCGGCGGATAGCCACTATGTCGATTGCTCTTTAGTCATAAACCACGTGGCCTACCCGCATATGGGCGCGCGATATCGTGGCCGCAGGTCGCGCTATAATCCCGAGCATCCCTGGAAGTTTCGATTTAACAAAGCGCAACTCTACGCCGGAAACCGCACCTACGACACCATGTATTCCCTTCCCTTAGAGCAAGAAATATGCTTTGCGGCATTTGACCAAGTGGGAATAGCCAGCCTGGCGCACCAATTATTGCGCTTGCACATCAATGGTTCCTTTGAGGGCGTGTATGTAGGCTTTGAAAGCCCGGGCGGAGCATGGCTGAAAAAAAATGGATATAACGAGCAGGGGGAAGTCTATAAGGCCCGGAGCGGAGAGACCCCAAATCAATCGAAAGACTCGGATCTTTTCAATAATCAACTGATCACCGATCTGGATTTCTGGGGAGCTTACCACAAAAAAGTCCGCCCGCTTGAACCCCCGGCTAGCGCGCGAAATTTGGTAACCGCCGTTAACGATCTCTCGGATGCCGAGTTGCTTCCTTGGATGGACGCCCACGTGGATCTGGATCAATGGTTCAAACGCTGGGCCATGATGATTTGCTTAAACATCGACGATTTTCCCGTTCATAATCATTATCACTTTTTACCAGGCGACTCAGGTGCTAAATGGCGCTGGCTAGGATACGACTTCGATTCCGGCCTTTCGTTCGTTCGGGTGGGTGCTTTGCGAGCACTCTATGGCGATGGCCAGGAAGGGAATTACCCAAAATGGCAACGCAACAAGCTGTGCGCCCGGGTCTCCAACAACCCCACCTTGCGGCGTATCTATTTGCTCACCATGCGGCAGATGCTGACAAAACTCTTCAACCCAGACGCCCTTATAGCACGTTATGAGGAATTATTTGCGCTCACTCTGCCCGACCGCCAAGCCGATGCCCAACGTTGGGGAGCCATGCGCACCAGCACTGCGGAAGGAAAAAACACCTTGATTACCCAGCGCCAAAACCTCCTTAGTTACTTGGCGGCGGCCAACCTGCCCGCCAGTGATAAAATTCCCATCATTACGCCCAAGGGGGGCCGCGCGGCCCTTGGCTCGCCCATCCAAATGGCGGCGGCAACCAACTGGACGGTTTATTACACGACCGATGGCAGCGATCCACGGCTCTCCGTTTCTCGCCTCATTTACGACTCCACCTTGCGGTTAACCAATACCACCAGCTTCAAGGCGGCGGCGATTCCCAACAACGAAAGTTTGGAGGGTGGCAATTGGACCGATCTAGTGGTCGCGGACTTGGAGGCAGTGCCCGCGCCTGAAATTGCCATCTCCCAAAAAGCCGGCCAAGTATACCTCAACTGGCCATCCACTTTCTCCAACCAAGTGGTCGAAACCACGTCTCAATTGGATTCCGGCTGGGAGACCTTGAGTAACGCGAAGCCCGTTTTAAAAACAGATTGTTGGGAACTGGCCAATCCACCCACTGAAAGCGCCAGCTATTACCGGCTGCGGACCCCTTGATCGATGGGACACCAAAGCGACGATCCGCTAATCCAGCCCGCGCAAAGGCGCAGGCGGGGTGTTCGATGTGTTTTCGGAATGATTCCCCCGGGGCCAAGCAAGCGGAAAAGTGGCCGCGACGCAAGAAATGCGGGTGAAGCAATAAGCATCACGGCGGCGACGGGATTTTCACCGCTAACTCAGCGCGGGCAGTCACTGGGCTTGCCTCAATAAAGTGGACTGTAAAACCGGTTTAATTAGTAATTAGTTTATTTTTAGTTCGAAGTCAACCGGAGAACAGAAATTTAAAGCGCTGCGAGAACGCGGGCGATTATAGAAGACTTCGAGGTAATCGAAGATCTCGGATTGAGCCGTTCGCCGGGTGGTAAAGGCGCGGCGGAAAACTAGTGCCCATTTGAGGGTGCTCCAGAAGCTTTCCCTGGCGGCGTTTATCGTGGCAGTTGTCTTTGCGGCTCATGGAGGCGACCAGGTGGCCGGGTCGAGTGCGTCCCGGTAATCGGCGCACAAATTAAGCGATATATCTGACTCCGTCGTCGAACCGATAGCTAACGCGGATGATCCAACTCGATGCGAAATTGACATTGGGGATTGAATGTTGGTCAGTCAGTACGCCATAAGACCGAAATAAGCCGTGAAGCAAAGAGTCTTTCACCGCCTAGCTCATCGTCATGTCTAACGCACTACGGGCTCGCTTCGCTCGCCTCCATTGCGGGGGGGGGGCAAAACGAGAGCCACTTCGCACCAGATCCCATCCCGGAAAAACCTAGCGCGGCGGAGCCTCGGACCCAACTATTTGACGGTCCGGCTTCCTGAAATTGGATCTGTTTACAACGTGTTTTGAGCTTCAAGGACTCTAGCACTCCCCGTGGCCCTCGATTCGCCCCCCACAAAATAATTTTGAAAGATTATATCCCCGTGGCCACGGAGAAGTCCTGGGCGTCGCATGACTCACTTGGGTTATTTTCTACGTTTACTCAGGTTGGCAAGATAATGAGTACACGTTGCCGTGATTAGAATCAAACAGGGTGTGTTTTGTTTCGAGGGGATCAGGCCGCTGAATCCTCGGTGACATCCCGTAAAGGGTGGCAATTGGGGTGCCCAGTTGTGTTGAAGAAAACCCTCCCGCGACTGGGGGGATTGCCGGGGTAGATGGCGTTTGTACTGCGCGAACACCATCCTTATATGAGGGCATGGTACGCAAAGGTAAATATGAACAATACTGACTTAAAAACACGAGATCATTCGGTAAGACAGTCTATCTGGGGGTTTACGCTAATTGAACTGTTAGTCGTAATCGCTATCATCGCCATCTTGGCCGGCATGCTCCTGCCTGCCTTGGCGAAGGCCAAGCTTAAAGCCACCAACGCGGTCTGCCGTTCCAACGAAAAGCAGTTGATTCTTGCTTGGACAATGTATGCGCATGATAATAACGATAGTTTATTGCCTACCAGCTACAAAGGCGCTTCGGGCCAGATGGATCTTGTCGGCGGCGGTTTCTGGTTGGGACCGGCTGTTGATTTTACGACCAGCATGAGCAAAGAAAAGACTCAGCAACTGGTGGTCGATGCCTTGAAAAATTCGCCTTTATGGGTCTATTGCCCGAATGCGGCCGCCTTTCATTGTCCGGGCGATTTGCGCACGCGCAACTTGACGCCTGGCCGGGGTTGGGCTTACGACAGTTATTCCAAAAGCGATACCATGGCCGGTACCGGGTCGACTGGGGTGAAAGCTTTTAACACGAAGCTTACGGCAATTCGCCAGCCGTCGATTTCCTTCGCGTTTTTGGAGGAGTCCGACCCGCGAGGTTACAATGAAGGTACTTGGTTGTTGAATGTTTCGCCAGCGAGTTGGTGCGATGGTTTTGCCATTTTCCACGGGGATACCACCACTTTTGCGTTTGCCGATTCTCACGTCGAAAACCACAATTGGCTGGAGACCACCACCTTAAAAGCGGCAAAAAATTTTGCCAAAGGCACTTCGGTGTTCAATTGGTCGGGAGGCAACGTAAAAACCAACCGAGACTTTGTCTGGATGTACGATAAGTACCGTTGGCCCGATTGGGTAGCGTTAAAATAATATTGAAGTGGGTAATAGGCGGGTGCGATCCAGACAGGGGCGTACTTCGGCTGTAATTCGAACGGTTTGATAATAAGGTAATCCATGGGTACTCTGTCGTGTAGCATTGGGGGGGGCTTTGCCGCTATAGCCGCTCCGGGGCTAGCGCGACGCACATTTATTGGCGTGCGGGAATGGGCGTAGTATTTACGCGCCGCTGACCTTTTGGTTTACGGGGCCAAGAATTGCTTGGGGCGCAGGAAAATCCGCGAGTTGACTCACGACAAAAAGACACTGAAGGACTTTGAGTAAGCAGGATCGTAGGGCTCTGGCTTCGCACGGTTTTTGTGGCTAAGTGGGGCCGGGTGGTTGGGTGAGCTCGCGAATTGGCGGCGTGTTTTTCGGGTTGGGCGGTTACAAATCCATGCGCAGGATACCTCTTAGGCCGGGCGGCCCTTTGGCCGCCCGGCGGCGTTGCGCGCTCAGTTGGAGGCTGCCGGGGGCGGCTTCCCGCGCGCGCGTTTGGCCGGACAGCCCATTTGCTCGCCCGAAGTGGGATTCTCTCCTACTGACTGATCTGTATTTGGAGGCCGAGCCCCATGGGTTCGGAATCGAAGCGCAGGAGCGCGGTGTCGCCTTGCGGCTCGATTTTGACGGGTTTGGGCGCGCCAAAGGCATCCCAGGCGGTGGCGGTGATGGGCCGGCCGCCGGTCATTACCCGGGCTACGCCTTTGATGTTGGCGGCGTTGCCGAGGATCAATTTGAGTTGGCGGCCGCTACGGGCCGACCACTCGACGCAGTCCGAGGTGGCGGCCAGGGTGGGTGCCGCGTCGCGTTGCGCGGGCAGTTTTTTGAGCACCACCACTGCGTCCGGGGCGATGGGGCCGGCCGGCCGGATGGCGAGGTCGGCGCTCATCAGGTCGATGGCCGGTTCGGTCAGCGGGGCGGGTTGGTCGAAGGCTTTGAGGACGAGGTAATCGCCGCGTTCGATGCCCACGTGGTCCTGCTCGCGGTAGGTGAGCCCGGCTTGGGTGCTGGCGTATTTCGTCAGGGTCCGGATGACGGCGTCCGCTTCCGCCGACCGGGTGAACCACTGGGATGGGAGCCCGCAGACGATCACGCCGCCTTGGCCCACTTTGGCCTCGGCGATGAGGTCGCCCAACGGCGTGCGGATGACCGGCTTCGCTCCCAGGTTGGGATACACGACGGTCCCCAATTCGCTTTCCAGCGTTTTAGTGTCCAAGGCGTCGGCCAGCGACGAGCCGGGAACGCGGGTGGCTTGGCGGTTGCTGGTGGCCGGGGCGGGGGCGGTCTCGATGCGGTATTGGTTGCCAATGTCGAGTTGGACCGAGGCGCGGGTGCCGGGATCAAATTGCAGCCGGTAGACGAGTTGGCGGCCGCCATCCACGAAGCGCGCGGCGCCCGCCAGGCCGCTGCCGGAATCCAGCGCCGTGACGGCGCCTTCCGCCGGCGTGCCGGGGGTGATGTTTTGTTCGACCGGTTGGCCGTTGCGGACGCCGTGGAGCCGCAACCCGCCGATCCAGGGGCCCCAGCCATCGGCCGGTTGCGAGTCGGTGAGCCGGACGAATGCCGCGCCGGTATTGGCGATGGCGGACGTTAGGTCGATTTGGACGACGCTCCGATTTTCCAGGCTGCGGCCGTGGTACGGCGATTCGATCGCCAGGGTGTACGCGGCTTTGATGATGGATTGCTCGGAGGATTTCATGCCTTTGGGGTCCAAGCCCAGTTCGTGGAGCAGATACGCATGGGGCGAGGGCTGGCCTTCGCGCCGCCACCACATATCCAGGGCGTTATAGGCATCGTCGCCGCCGCAAAGGATCAACTGGCCGCCCGCGCGCACCCAGGCCGCCAGCGCATCCACGTCTGATTTTCGTTGGGGTTTGAGGTAGTCGAAGGAGACCAAGAGGACCTTGCACGGGGCCAGATAGCCCGGCTCGGCGATCCGGTCGAAGTAGACGGATTGGACGGGGATGCCTTTCATCACGAGCGGCAAGGCGAGTCCGTAGTAGTGGTCGAAATCGGCCTCGGCGGGCGGATTCCGCTGCCACATGACGCTATCGGCGAGGAAGACGCCAATCCCTTCGGTGCCGCGATCGTGGCGCACGGTGGTTTGGTTCTGCTGGTCGGCCAGCGCGTTGACGATCGTGGTGATCACGGTGGCAAAGGCGTCGGGCACCTGACCGAAGATGCGCGTGGGCCAGGGCATGACTTCGTAGCGGTCGGTTTCGGGAAAGAGCAAGGCGGCGGCCAAAGTGCGGCGGTAATGGTCGAAATATTCCTCCATGGGCCGGCCCGGGGCGTCCTCCAGCGGGTCCATGAGCAACCACGGTTGGGTGGCGGTGCCGCGTACCAGGTTCAGCGCCGAGCTGTACTCCAGCAAGGCGTTTTCGAAGGTTCGCGATTTGCGGATTCCCCGATGGCAGACCGCGCTCTGGGCGGTGCCGGTCCAGACCTGGGCGATCAGTTGATCCGGCTTCAGCTCCCGCATGGCATCCTGGAACGGAAAGGCCACCGCCCAGGCGAAGTAATTCACCGGACTGTGGACCAGCATCCACTTTTCAGCCCGGGGGTTGACGGTTTTGGCGCCGTCGTAGCAGGCCCGCAGGAGCTCGATCTCCAGCTTGCCCATGAGCCGCTGGCAATCGGCCCGGGCCTGCGGCGAGGTGATCGGGTCCACCCAGGGCTGGCCGTAGGCGGATTGAAACTCCGCCTTGAAGCTGGGGGCATAGGCGCCGGTGCCCATGAATTCGGGTTCCTCCGGCGCGGCACCGTCGGCTCCGTTTCGGTGCGCCCGTTGGAAGAGTTCGGACATCACGGCTCGGCGGTCGGCGGTGGGCACCAGGTAGTAGCTGCCGGGGCCGCAGTCCAACGGCTTGCCCGACGCGTCAGTCTGGGGGGAGCCGGGATGCGTCTTCAAATATTCGGGGCCGTCGCGGAAACCGGCCATGAAAGGCGTCCGATAGCCCATCACCTGCCAGCTCTGAATGGCCGCTTTCGTGTCATTCACCACGAGGATGGTGTCGACCTTCAAATCATTATCCGTGGTGTAGCCCGCGTGGGTTTGCAAACACGTGGTGTTTCGGCGCGTCAACCGCACTGATTTCGCCCCGTCCGGCACCGACAGCAGTTGCTCCAGCCGGTCCGAGAGGCCATTACGGTTAGCGTCCACAGCCATGCCCTGGGGTTTGGTCACGGCTTCCGGATTACTGAGAGTGGGTTTTTCTAGCAGCGAACGAAGGTTCGCCGTCTGATCCCCTTCGAAGCAGCCCACGGCGCCGATAAGCACCGTCCCTTGGGAACGCACTTGGATCGAGACGTCGGTGTTCAACACCTCGTTGGGCGCGCGCACGACCGCCGAGATAAGCGTCCACTCGGGAAGCGCCGCCGGAATGGCCGGGCCTTGTTGGCCCGCAAAACCCTTGGCGTTGAAGAAGCGCACAAAGAGGGTATCCGTGGCGGGGTTGGCTCCCGTCGTGCGCACCCAGGCCGCGACCGTGACCGTGGCGCCGGGTTGGATGGGCACCGCGCGGCTGGTCAGGCCGGCCCAGTCCTTGCCGGAGGCGATCAATTGCACCGCGTTGGCGCCGGGGATAGCCGGGTCGACCATCCATTGGGCGCGGTTGCCCGATGGTTGGTTCAGCGACCACTTCTCGGGGCTGAACACGCCTGCGCGAAAGGTCGGGTTGGCCAGGAGGTTGTCGGCGCCGTCCACGGACGCGGCCGCCAGCATCGCAAGGGCGACCACGCACCGGGCTAGGGGAGCCACAATTCCACACGTTGGATTTTTCATAAAAATGTCGATTCATGCTAAAAGCCACCAACGGAGGCGTTTGGTCAAAAGAAAAATGTTGGGAAAATTGGAAAACCGCCTCGGTTTACGGTCTGTATGCGAGCCAAAATTCGCCGCGTCCGCGCGACCAGTCGAGGGCGAGGATAAAGTCGCCGCGACGGTAAAAGAGATGCGGCCAAGACGGTAGGGTAGAACACACTTCCTGTCGGCTCTTTGGCTGCCCGGCGGTGTTGCTCACTCGGTCAGAGGCCGCTGGGGGCATCTTCCCTCGTTCGCGCCTAGCCGGACAGCCAAATATCTGTCCTTGAATTGTATTCTATCCTACCGTCTTGGCCGTAACCTTGCCGGATCAAGGGTTGGCTGAGGATATGCGGATGGCGGTCCAATTCGTCGGCCGGCAACGGAGCGAGGCGATCCCGAAATGCGGGCGCGTCCACCGAGTCAAAAGTGAAAGCGCCCTGGCCGAGGTTCGTGTCGAGGTCGTGCGCTTCGTGGATTTGCGCGGTCGAGGGAGGGAGGCTATCGGGAATCCAACCTCGGGCAATATCGGACTGGGCATCGGCCAGGTTCGCGTGGTCGTGGCGAATGGTTTCCCCGCGTTTTACCAGCCAAAGAGCCGCCAGCAGGATCGGAATAAGCCAGAGTAGCCGGCCAGGTTTGGATTTCGCGCCGGGCGGGCGAGGTTTATTCATGGGATAACGGGTGCATGGCGGTGATGGGATCTGCTGACCCGTCCGCAGGATGCCCTCCACTTCCAGCCGGTTCTTTGGTTGCCCGGCGGCGTTTGCTCACTCGGTCGGAAGCCGCCGGGGGGCAGTTTTCCTCGTTCGCGTTTGGTCGGACAATCAAGTTTTTGTCCATGAAATGCATTGTATCCCACCGTCTCGGGTAAACGGGAAAGCTATACTGGCGAGGGATTGATATCCGCGGTTTCCGTTGGGGTCGCCAGCGGGAGAGGTGGGGACTTGGTTTGGCGTTCCGCGCGATGGTTGGCATCCATGCTTTGGCGGACGGCTTGGGACAGGGATTCCAGGGTGTAAGGTTTGGAGAGCATTTTCATGCCAACGGGTAGTTTAGCGGTGCCCTGCGCCAAATCCGGGCTGTAGCCGGTGGCGATCACCACGCGCAGCGTCGGCTTTTCACGGATCAGTCGTTCCGCCAACTCCAGGCCCGTGATGCCTCCAGGCATGACCATGTCGGTGAGCAAGAGCGCGACCTCCGCGTGGTAAGTTTCCCAAACGCGCAACGCCGCGGCGCCATTGGGGGCGTCCACCACGCGATAACCCTGTTTTTGCAGGGTGGCTTGGGCGATGCCGCGCAGGCTTTCATCGTCCTCCACCAGTAAGATCGTTTCATTGCCGCCAGCCAGGGCGGTGAGTGTGACGCTGGCATTCGCGGGGAGGTTTTGGCGGGTGGCGGGCAGGTAAACTCGGAATAGGGTGCCGCGATTCACGACGCTTTCGACTTCGACCCAGCCGTGATGTTGCTGAATGATGCCATGGACCGTGGCCAAGCCTAAGCCGGTGCCTTTGCCGGGTTCTTTGGTGGTGAAAAAAGGCTCAAAAATGCGCTTCAAGGTCGCCTCGCTCATGCCGCAACCGGTGTCTTGCACGATCAGCCGGACGAAGGCTCCCGCCCGGGCCTCGCGGTGCAGTTGGGTGTGCTCGAGCCCTAGGCTTACCGGGCCGGCCGCCAGCCGGAGTTGACCGCCCGTGGGCATGGCGTCGCGGGCGTTAACGCAGAGGTTGATCACTAACTGTTCGATCATGCCGGTGTCGGCGTTAATCCACAGGGGTTCCGCCGGCAAAGCCATTTCGATGGCGATATGCTCGCCGAGCAGGCGGCTGAGCATCTTCATCAAGCCCGTGAGCAGTTCGCTCAAGTTCTGGGTTTTGATTTCCATGGCTTGGCGGCGGCTGAAGAGCAAAAGCTGCCGGGTGAGGTTGGCGGCGCGTTTGGATTGGGTTTCCACCTCCAGGAGGCCGTCGAGCATGGCCGGGCTCAAATTGGGCAGCCGTCGTAAAATGCCGATATTCAGCATGGTGGCGGCGAGGATATTATTAAAATCGTGCGCCACGCCGCCGGCCAGTTGGCCGATGGCCTCCATTTTTTGCGATTGCAGGAATTGCGCCTCCAATTGCTTGCGTCGGGAAATGTCCGCCAGGCACACGAGCACTTTGGCGTCCTCATCCAGGCGCACCAAAGCGGTGGAAATCGACACCCAGACATCCTGGTGCTCGTCGTTGTGCGTGAAGGTCAAGTTATGTTCCACTTGCTGGCAGGATTGGCCGGTTTGAAACGTTTGGGTGATGGCTAGGCGCAACGGGCACGCGGGGCAAAACTCTCCGTGGCCGCAACCTTGGGGGGAAGTCCTCGCGTTTAAGCAGCTGAACAGGTCGCCCGCGGGTATCTTACCGGTGGCCGGGAGCGAGAGGTTGGCGAATTCTTGCATGGTCCGGTTCATTTGCTCGATTTCGTTGTGCTCGTTCACCAGGCAAATCATCAACGGCGCGCCGTCGTAGATCGCCGCCAACTGGGCTTGGCTGTGCTTGATCACTTGCTCGGCGCGTTTGCGGGCGGTGATGTCGTGGAAGATGCCGCGGATCGCCACCAGTTGATCCTGATCGAAACTGGTGGTGCAGCTGCCTTCGACCTCGATCACATTGCCGGTTTTGCCGCGGAAGCGGGCCTCGACATGACTCAGCGAGGTTCCGTTCATCACTTGCGCCAACAACTGGCGACAATGAGGGAGGTCATCCGGGTGGATGATGTCGGTAAAACGGAGCCGGGCGGCCTCTTCCAGGGAATACCCGAGGGCTTTTTGCCAGGCGGGATTCACGAACATGATTCGGCCATCCGGGTACAAGCTTTGGATCAGGTCGTTGACATTGTCGAATAACCCATGGTACTGCGCTTCCAAGGCGGCTTCGCGGGCGAGCCGGTTGCGGATCACCTCGGTTTGGCGGTGGACATTGCGACGCAAGAGCGCCACCCAGGCGGAAGTGATGCCCACCACGGCGAGCAGAAAAGCCAGCAGCCCCACCCAGTGCCAATAGGTCCACCAGGGCGGCTGACTTAAAAGGGTGATATCGGCGGCGGACCGCAAGTGTAGCACCAGTTGGCCGGCGGCTTGGTTTTCGATGGTTTGCAGGCGGCCGACCCCCGTCAGGCGCAGCCGGCTGCCCTTACGCAAGGCTTGCGGCGCCGGCGCATCCTGGTCGCCGGCCAGGCTGGCCAGAAAATTCCATTGTTCCCCCTGGAGAACGAGCTTGCAGCCGTTGCTGGCGACCGTACGTTCCACTAAATTCCCCTCCAAAGTCATCAAGCGCGAATTGAATTCACTGGCAGAAGCCTGGGCTAGGGTGAGCGCGCGGGGGATGGGGTTCGTGCCCGCGCCCAGACTTTGGCTCAAGGCTTCCGTCATTTCCGGCCCGAACGGGGTGGGGGAGATAAAACCAGCCAGATCGGCCAAATCGCCCACCGTCAAACCAGGGGCGGCCAGGGTGACGGGCAAGCCGGCCTGATCATCCTGGATAAACACGGTTTGGGATTGCGGACTGCGCCAGGTGACAATGCCCCGGACATGCACGCGGTGGGCGGCTTGGTTTTGCGGCTGGAATTGCAGTAGTTGGTTGATGGGCTGGAGGGGGAGCGCAAACGGATTGGCCGGGGCGGGGCGGGTGAGGCGAACGTGCTCCAGATTGGGCATGAATAATTGCGCGCCGACAATTTGTCGGGTTTGGTTAAACTGCGAACCGCAAACGCCCCGAAGGGTGGCTTCCGCATCCACCCAAGACTCCAGGGGAAGATTCGTGCGGGTATCGGCGATGAACGCGGTGAGCATGCCCCCCGGGGTGTGCAGTTGCATGGCCACGTGGTGGCCATCGGCCTTCACCCGCCGAAGGGTGCCGGAAAGCTCCACCCACTGCCCATCCTCGCCGCCGGACAGGAGTTGATCGAGGCTGGCGGGCTTGGCGTTGGGAAACTTGCCCGTGCCGAGCACTTGCAGGTTGGTGGCGCGGATGACCGGCGCAAAGCGTCCCGCGCCAGTATAGCCTTTGACTTCGATCCGTTGGCCGGCGGTTCCCTTAAAAGCGAAGGGGAATTCGTGAATATAAATCCCGGCGCTTTCATCCAGGAAAAATAGCATCCCCCAATCCGAATCAACATAAGTGACAATTCCGCGCACCCGCACGGGATACCCACGGGTGGATTCGTGCAAGGGAAGCTGCCGGATGGCGCGGTTTTGAACAAGTAAAGGGAGGATTTCCGGGGCCATGCCCGCGCGACTTTCCGGGTGTTCCGGCAGGCCTGGGGCCAGGTATTGAACCGTGGCGTCTTCGAGCACGGGGTGCGCGGCGTCACCGGCGGGAAAACCGGTGAGTTCGGCCTGCAAATTCGTCTCCAGCGGCGGGTTCGAAAGGGGGTTGAGTTCCAGGCTGCCGGTGGGATCGGTTACCTGCCAGGCGCCTCCCCGCCGGACCGAGATGAGGCCCTGGACGCGGGTGCGATGCGCCAAGTCTTGGGGGGGCGGATTTTGACGGGTTTGGTTTAGGGAGCCAATGGTCTGTAGCGCCGGTTGCGCCGTGGCGGGGGTGAGCACCACCACGTTGGCCGGGCTTTGCACGTGTAACTCCACAAAGCAGGGATTGTTTTTATCCTGTTGCGCCAGACCGCAAACCCCTTGCACTCGCACTTCGGCATCCACCCAGGCGTCGGCCAAGTCCATCGAGTCGGGGGCTTCCGCAAAGCGGGCCTGCAATCGTTTGCCCTCGGCCGCGATTTCCAGCCAGAGTTGTCCGCTCTTGAACTGGGCGCTCCGCACGATGCCCCGGATCTCCACCCAATTCCCATCCTCGGTGTTTTCGGCCAAATGCGTGAATGTCACCGGTTGGGCCAAAGGGAGTCCGGGCGCGCCTAAATCTTGCAGTTGGGCTAGATTAACGCAGGGCAAATGGATGCCGGGCGCGGTGACACCGGTGACTCGGACTTTCTGGCCCGTCCGCCAATCCCAGTTTTTCGCCTCCGGATAAACAAAGATGCCGCCGGTGGCGTCTTGCACGAATAACAGCTGTTTTTTCGGGTTCGCAAAGCTGACGACTCCGGTCAAATCCACTGGGAAACTGCGCTGAGCGGCTTCGGAAGTCAACCGGCGCACTTGAATAATCTGGGTCAAAGGGGAGGGGGCGTCCGCCGTCGCGCCGGAGACACTGCCCAGCCCGCAAAAAATCATGACGCAAAGCCATTGGCGAAGGGTTATCCATTCGCCCAAACGCTGGGGTATCCTGACTGTGTCGCCGTTCATGGGGCTATATCACCCACCTTCTGAAAATCCGGTTTTCGAGTCAAGCTGGCATGTTCCCAGCCTAATTCTGATTGCGATATCCGGGTTTTCGATTATTGGCGGATGTCGACATACCTGATCGCGTCAATGATTCCTGGTTATTTTGTGTGAAAGCAACTCCTTAAACCATCATATCGACATTAACCGTCCATTGCTTAAGGAAGGATTTTGGACTCGTCAGGCGCCTCGCGGCTGCCCCATTGCCAACGTGCGGGAGAATTGGGGATGGCGCTTGACGAAATTTCGCTTTCGCGTGACGAGTTCTTGGCGGTAACGAAAAATCGTTAGGGACACCGTTAGAGGAACTATAACATAAATATCTAATAATAAGATAGATACAAATATTGATTTGGCTGGAATGGCGGCTGCTTAGGTATGAACCGACGGATTTGATATGCCCCATTCTACGCCCAAAACCGAACCGCACTCGCCGTTGCCGGACCCTCCGGAAGCGGATCGCATGGGGTGCGATGAAATGCCGGGGTTTTATCGGTTGTTGGCCCATTCCCGCGCCTCGCTGAAGGCGTTCGTTCACATGCGGGAAGCCTTGGCGGGCGGCCAGTTGACGCCCGTTCAACGCGAACAAATCGCGCTGGCCGTCGCGGAGATCAATGGTTCCGTATACGGGCTTTCCGCGCATTATGAGACCGCTCGGTTGCTCGGGCTGAGCGACGTCGAGATTAACCTTGCCCGCCAGGCGCGGGCGACGATCCCCCGGACCGAAGCGATGCTGCGTTTCGTCCAATCCGTGGCCTTGCAGCGCGGAGATATCGGGGATCAAGATTTTGAGCGGTTGGTCAAAGCGGGCTTTGGCGCGGAAGAGATTGTCGAGATTATCTCCCATATCGCGCTGAATATTTTCGCCGATTACTGCAACAATGCCGCCCGCACGCCTGTGGATTTCCCCCTATTGCAACCAGGCTTCGAAAAGCCTGGGACCGATGGCAAGTCCGCCATGGCCGCGCGCTATCCGCGTCTGGAAGGGGGCTTAGCGAATAACCGAAACACACCGATATGAAAGTCAATTCATCGCCCAAGCGAGCCGGGGCTCGCAAAAACCAGGATGCCGCCAAGAACAACGCCCAGCCGGCCGTTGCGGCCGCCGCTACGTCGGCTCAACCAGCGCCTTCGGCCTGTTGTTCCGCGCAAAACACTTGCGCGACTCCCGCGGTGCCGAAAACACCGCCGGCCACCGTGTAAAGTGCTTACGCCTACCGCGAGGCAATCCTCCGGCTTAGGGAATTATAGTCATAGCGCGTCACCGAGGTGACATTCGTGGGGTGAGCGGAACAGCCCTCACCCCTTTTTTATAATCCGCCCCGGGTATCGGGGTGGCAAAGCCGGTCGCCCGTGGGGGGCCGGCCTTTGCAGTCCGAAGTAATTCCCGCAGTGGTTCCACCAAAGTTACCGTATGGAAAAACCCGAGTTAGCTTTGCCGCCCGGAGCTGGCGTTAAGGTTACCGAAGCCCCGAGTTCCGGTTCGGTGGCCGCCCCGCGTCCCGCGCGAACGTCAAAAGACAAGGTCGGCGGACGAGTGGTGGCGCAAAACACTTTTATCTTGGGACTGAAAGATGGCTTGCATGCGCGGCCGGCGACGATGATTGTCCGCACGGCGCAGTGTTTCGCTAGCCAGACAGTGGTGGAAAAAGATGGAGCCCAGGCCAATGCCCGTAGTATTCTAGGCCTGTTAGGCTTGGCCGCCGGACGCGGCAGCCGGCTCAAGTTTACGATTGAAGGTCCGGATGCCGTGGTGGCGATGGACGCGTTCCGGGCGCTGTTCGAGAGTGATTTTACGCGCGCGGTGGATAAAGATATTTTCCTGAATTTTCGACATGTCAAAACCTAGTCTTCCCGCATCTCCGGTGAGCCGGATGTTACGGTTTCTTACCCGTTTTTTTAACGAATCGTTTTTAGGGTTTCTCGCGTTGACACTGGCGGCGTTGACGCTGGCCCCGATGGGCGTGGCCGTGAGCGCGCGCGCCGAAGCGTGGTTCGAAACCGGCCAATGGATTATCGTGGCCATTTTCATGGTCGAATACACGGCCGCCTTGTTGGTGGCCAAGGATCGCAAAGCGTTTTTGCTCAACGGCTGGCGGATTCTGGATTTGGTGACCATCGTGCTTTCGCTGCTCACGTTGATTCCCGGGGTGGCGGACGCCTTGCGTTCGACCCCGGTCTTGCGGTTGCTGCGGCTGGCCCGGGTGTTCGCGCTGGGGGCGCGCGCCAGCGGCGTGATTTTGCGCGAGGGTGGCCGCCGCGCTC
>DBTJ01000156.1:0-39483 GCA_002306985.1 Verrucomicrobia bacterium UBA1319 | reverse complement strand
GGCGTGATTTTGCGCGAGGATGGCCGCCGCGCTCAAGGGGTGTCGCTCGATCCCGTCCAAGTGCTTAATTTCGCCAACGCCAGCGAGGCGAAACCGCGAGCCGCTTCTTGGGAGGCGTTGCTGCGCTGGTTGAAATCCGGGGAAACCGGCTGGTATCACGCGGGCAATGTGGGGCCGGACGAAGCCAAGCAAGTGGCCGCCGCCATCGGCATGGACCCCGGTTTTATCGAAGCCCATTTGAATGGCTCCAGCTATCCGCATTTTGAAAGGCAAGGGGATCGCGCCGCGTTGTTCCTCTGGCTGCCCACGCGCCGCGCCGACGCGCAGGACGAACGGCAGGGGTTACTGTTGCTGGCGAACGATAAACGCACCTTGACCCTCGAACGGAATCCCGGAGAAGTGGTGTCCAGCTTGGTCTCCGCGCCCGTCCAAGAGACGGGACCGCTGCCCGCTCCCGTTCGCACCGCTTGCTGGTTACTGGAGACGTTGCTGGGCCGCCACGAGGCAATGGCCGGCCAATTTGAATTGGAATTACGCACCCTGGAGGAGGTGCCGGTGCATGAAAGCCGGCCGGTGTTTTTCGAGCGGACGTTTCGGTTGAAGAAAGCGCTCTCGGCCATGCAATCCGATCTCTGGCGTTTGCGGGGCTTGTTGAACGGCCTAGCCCAGGGGCGCTCGCAAATGCCGGGCGGCACCGGCTCGGAACGGGAAGTGTTTCAACACTTGGCCGACCAGGCGGATTACTTGTATGAAACGGTCACGAATTTCCGCGAAAGCCTGCTTTCGATCATCGACCTGCACCTCAACGTGAATTCGTTCGAAATGAACCGCGTCATGCGCGTGCTGGCGGTGGCGAGCGTGATCGGGTTGATCCCGGGCGTCGTGGGCGGGCTCTTCGGCATGAACTTGGATGGCAACCCCTGGCCCTTCACCTTGCCGCAGGTCGCCTTCGCGGTGGGCTTCGGCATGGTTTCCAGCCTGTACTTTTTCTTTGTGAAAGGCTGGCTGCGCTAAATCGAGGGCCGGCTTTTATACCCCTTTTCAACCGGGAATGATTTCGCTAAGGTGGGGGTATGCCGTCATTCGACATTGTATCGCAGGTTAACTCGATGGAGATCGAGAACGCCGTGAACCAGGCTCAAAAGGAGCTGCTCAACCGGTTCGATCTCAAGAATTCCCAGGCGCTGATCGTCCTGGAAAAAGACGAAATCAAGCTTTCCGCCGAGGATCAGTTCAAGGTGAAAGCGCTGGTGGATATCGTCTTCGGGCGGCTGGCCAAGCGCCAGATCAGCATGAAAAGCGTCGAAAAGCTCGAACCGGATGTTTCGCCGCTGGGGCACGCGCGCCAGGTGATCAAAATCAAGCAGGGCCTGGAGTCGGCCGTCGCCAAACAGGTTACCCAAGCGATTCGCGATCTTAAAATCAAAGTCACCAGCCAGATCCAGGGGGATTCCGTGCGGGTTACGGGCAAGAACCGGGACGATTTGCAGGCGGTGATCCAAGCGCTCAAGGGCAAAGACTTCCCCTCGGCGCTGCAATTCCAAAACTTTCGCGAATAAACCTCATGGACTCGGTGCGGCTGGATAAATGGCTCTGGGCGGTGCGGGTGTATAAGACTCGCAGTCAGGCGACGGAAGCGTGCCGGAGCGGACACGTGAAAATCGGCCAAGTCAGCGTCAAAGCCGCGCGCGAAGTGCGGTTGCAAGAAATTATCACCGTGCGGCTGGATAAATTAACGCGCACGTTGCGCGTGACGGCGCTGATCGAAAAGCGGGTGAGCGGCACGCAAGCCAAGGCCTGCGTGGATGATCTAACGCCGCCCGCCGAGTACGAGGCCGCCCGGGAAATGGCTCGCCAGGAACAATTGTCGCGCCCCAAAGGCATGGGACGTCCCACCAAAAAGGATCGTCGTCTGATCACCCGCTTCGTTCAGCGCGAAGATTAAAATTGCTCTCCCGTTCCGGTGGATTCCATCCCGGCTTGAGCGCCGGCGAAATACCTATTCGGCGGCGGGAATGGCGTCGATGGGGATGGGGTTGGTGCCCCCCACGATCGCCTGGCCATGGATTCTCGCGTTACTGAACAAATTTGAGGTCATGTTCAGCGCGGCGGCGGTGGGCGAGGACTCCTGGACGATCGCTTGATTGAGCGGGGTCGAATTTTTGAATCGCAGGTGGTTGCGGTTGAGCCCGGCGGCGTTTTGCGAGGCGTTTGAAAGCGGGGCTTGGTTGGAAAAGTTGCCATAGGCTTGGCTGCGCGCCCGACCGGAAATTTGCATGGGTTTGGCGTTGGTCGCGGCGGTGATGGGGGGCGAATCGGCTAACAACTGGCCTTCGATCTCCACCTTTTGGTTCAAACTACGATTCGTGCCGGCCAGGCGGAAGTAGAAATTTTGCTCCCACCCGCTCGCCGCCGTTTTGAGCTCGGTGCCGGCGAGGGTTCTGCCCGCCGCCGAAGCGCTGCCTCGAGGCGTCGCCGGACTGCGTCCTAAATCCCGGCTAACGGTTGATTTTAAGGGGCCGTCCACCACCTGTCCGACATAGACTGAGCCATCCTCGTCTTGAATTTGGACGGCGTTGCCGTCCTGGCGTAATTGAAAGGAGCTAAGAATCAGCGGATTGGCGTTCGGGATTTCCCCAAGCCCCGCGCTGATGGCGCTTGGGTTGGAAGCGCCGACGGCGCTAACATAGTAGTAGGTGGAAGCGGGTGACGAGAGTGGCGGGGTCAACAATTTCACGGCCGGCTCTGGCACGAGCCCGTACCGGCGCATCATGGTTGGGGGCGTAGCCGGCTGGGGCGCGGCGCTGGGGGCCGCCGGTAAAACGCTATTGGCCGCCCGTGTTTCCAGGAGTTGGATTTTTTCTTTGGCTTCCATGGCGCCATTGGTCGCTAGCGCGAGTTTGTCCGCCAAGTTCCGGATGGGGTCTAGCCGTTCATTGACCCTCGGGCCGGAAGGCGGTGGCTCGACTTTAAGCACGCGTTCGTTCTTAGCGTATAGTTCCGTTCTGGAATCGGATACCGAAGCCGTTCGGGATAACAGCGGCGCGAGCATGAAGAGGATCGAGACGGCGGCCGCCCCCGTCCACCCCAGCCCGATCGCATAGGCGCGCCAGCCGCGCGGCTCCGGTTCGGGCGGAGGCTTTTGATACTGGCGTCGCACTTCGGCTAGCAGCTGTTCTTGAGCGAACGGCGACAGTTCAAACGGCGCTCCCATCGCCCGGCGTCGATTCCGGGCGTGCGCTTCGAGTTGTTGCTCGATTTTTGTAGGGTCGGGCGTTTGCATTAGCTTCCCACAGTATTAGACGGAAAAACGGGGGCTTTTCCCCGGGCCGGTCGATTAAACTGGAATGGAAGGTTTCCCATAGGCTTAGCGCTTGGCCTCGGTTTTAGTCATCAGCCGCCAGATTTGCTCCAATCGGTCCAAGCAGCGGCTCAAACGGGAGCTGACGGTTTTCGGATTCAAGCGCAGGGCGGCGCCCATTTCTTCATAGCTCAAATCTCCAAAATACCGCAACTCGATCATTTCTCCGCAGGGCTGGCCCGTTTGCCGCAGAGCCTGCGTGATTAAGGCGGATTGCTCGGCGAGCTGCAGGGCCTCATCTGGCGAAGGGCTTGGGGTGGGGGTATCCAAAGGGGGCAAATCCAGCTCGGGGGGTTGATCCAGCGAAATCGGGGTCACGCCGCCGCCGCGTTTGGCGGCCCGCTGCTTGTCGAGGTAATCGCGGGCTTTATTCGCCGCCAACCGGAAGAGCCAGGTTTGCACTCGGCAGGTGCCTTCGAATGAATTTAGATGCCGAATGGCCAGCAGAAAGGATTCTTGGCAAATTTCTTCCACATCTTCGCGGGTAAAAGTGGCGGCGAGCTGAAACACAAAACGCCCCACCGCGGCGTAATGCTCTTGGAACAATGTTTCCCAAGCCGCCGGGTCCCCCGAGCGGCAGCGGGCGATTAGCTCTGTTTCTAAATCCATCATCCTCGGCCAAGTATGGGAACCGGACAGTGTGCGCTATCCTCCACCATCGATCCCGGGCTGACAATGGAAAAAAAAGTCCGCCCGACAATCGCCGGGCGGCTCGAAGACTAAAGGCCAAAAGGCCGGAGACGGAAGACCACTGGCTAAGCAGTGGTATTTAAAACCTTTCCCGAATTGCTATCGCTGGTGGCGCCGCTGGAGCCGGTGGCCTGGTAGGTGGCCCAGTTGCTCAGGACGGAACTGACGGAATCCGAGCCGCCGGAGGCGGTAGTGGAACCTAAAAGCGTGGAGACCGAGCTATCGCTCGAGCCGAAAAAGGCGCTCAGAATCGATTTATTGATCGAGGCTTGGTTGTCGGCCAGCAATTTGGCGGTGTCCGCCGAGCCATTATTGAGGTTCTTGACTCCCGCGTTAGAAAGGTCGGTTTTGAGCTGCGCCCAAGCGGTTTTGGCGGCCTCGACGTTGTTGTTTTTGATGGCTTGCGAGATCGCCTTGAAATCGTCGTTGACGGAAGAACTGGCGGTGTCGGTCGCCGCGTTGGTGGAGGCCGCGTATTGGGGATACGACTTCATGAGCACGGTCAGTTTCGACCCGGCGGCGGCCAAATTCCCGCTTTCGATGGCGCTGCCGATGCTGTAGAGACTCCGTTTTAACTTGGAAGTCTCCGCCAACTCCGTGGCGTAGGTAGTGGCTGTCGTACTCGCGACACTCGTTGTGTTGCTCATATATGTTACTCCGACCTATATTATCGGCAATTGGGGCGAAAACTTAAGTTTTTTCTGAATCTGCCGCGCGTGGCGGCGAGGTTACGGAACGGCAATATTTAAAGGACGCCCCGCATCCTCTCTTGACTTGAGCGCGGATCTGGGCGAAACCAATTCATAATGAATATCCAACAATCTATTCGTCGAGTGATTGGAGTCTCGTTGGGGGTGGTCTTTGCTTTGGCAGGCGCCGCCGCGAACGTTTACGCCGAAAAAGGCCAGGCGGAGCATGTGATTATCATGGTGTGGGATGGCATGCGGCCGGATTTTATCAATCCCCAATACACGCCCAACCTTTACGCGCTGACGCAACGGGGGGTGTTCTTCAAAAACCATCATCCGGTGTATGTCAGTTCCACGGAGGTGAACGCCACCGCGATCGCCACGGGGGTGTACCCCAATCGCAGCGGGATTATCGCCAACGACGATTACCGGCCGGAGCTTTCTTTCCTGGGTAATTTGCCCACGCAGGGATTGGATAATTTGCGCCGCGCGGATTTCCTCACCGGCGGGCATTACTTGTTGGCCCCCACGCTGGCGGAAATCCTGCAAGACGACAATAAAGTCACGATGGTGGCCGGCAGCAAACCCGTGGCGGTGTTGTTGGACCGATTGCCTCGCAATAATAACCAAGCGCAGAGCAACTCCTATACGTTATTTGCCGGGCAAACGATCCCCAAAGCGGTCTTGAAAAACGCCGAAAAGGTGAACGACGATAAGAAGTTTGGCGGGTCCAATACGGAAAAAGACGCTTGGACCACCAAAGCGTTGCTCCATAGCCTCTGGAAAAAGGGCGTGCCCAAATGCACTTACCTGTGGATGTGCGATCCGGATGCCTCCCAACATGGCGAGGGCGTCGGCTCCGATGCGGCTTTGGCTGGCATTGCTAATGTCGACAAACAATTGCAGCACGTGATCGAAATGTTGGAAGAAAAGAAAATCGCCAACAAAACCGATATCATCATTACTTCCGACCATGGTTTTTCCAATGTCAAACGCGGTCCCGACGTGGTGGAAGCGTTGAAAAAGGCCAAGTTTAAAGCGGTGCGCAAATTTGAAGATCCGGAGCCCGGCGAAATCCTCGCCGTTGGCTTGGGCGGCAGCGTGATGTTCTATGTGGTGGATCATGATGAAACCTTGACCCGCAAACTGATTGAATTCTTGCAGGGCACGGATTTTGCCGGCGTGCTCTTGTCCCGGAATAAAGCCGAAGGAACTTTCCCGATGAGCCTCGCCCACATTGATAGCACGAATGTGGTGCCGGATGTCATCATGTCGATGCGCTGGTTTGACGAGAAGGACGACTTGGGCACCCCCGGTCTCATTTTGGCGGACGGCGGGTCTCGGGGCAAAGGCGCCCACGGTTCGCTCAGCCGTTATGATATGCACAACACGCTGGTGGCCGCCGGACCGGATTTCGCCGAAGGGCTAGTTAGCGAAACGCCGACTTGCGCGGTGGATATCACTCCGACCGTGGTGGCGATCTTGGGAGCCAAGACCGAGCAGAAATTCGATGGCCGGGTGTTGCGCGAAGCCTTCCGTAAACCCACCGAAGCTCCGAAGACGGAAACGAAAACCCTCGAAGCCGCCCGCGACTTCGGCTGGTTCCATTGGCATCAATACCTCAAAATATCCACCGTGGGCGACGCGACTTACATTGATGAGGGCAACGGCGCGCGAGAAATGAAATAGTCGCTCTCCAGCGTTCCCGACGGGGCCTTATGAGAGGGTGTCCGTCGAGTTTGAACTGATTGGACCCCAGCTTTTTCGGAGGCTGGGGTCTTTTGGTTTTCGCGCAAGTGACGCGGATGGTTACGTTTCGGCCAGCTTGCGACTGGCGGGCTCACCAAGCGCGCCCTGAGGCCGATCGTTTACCTCAGTTCCATAAACCAGCGGCTCCAGCGGGGTAGGTAATAATTTCCCCGATCCACCGAAAGGACTACCCGCGTGGCTTGGCCGATGATCCGGTTTCGTTCCATAAATCCAAAATATCTGGAATCAAAGCTGTTATCGCGGTTATCCCCCATAACGAAATAGCGCCCTTCCGGAACCGTAATCGGGCCAAAAGTCCGCTTGGCGGGGACGTGGGGCAAAAACATTACCGGATGCGGGTGGTTATCCAGGAGTTCTTCCGCGATAACGCTTTTTATCTTTTCAGGGGGCGCGATATAGTGGATTTGCCTGGCTTCCAACTCGCGGTACGCCGAAGGCTGGCCGTTGAGCCACAGGTGATCGTCCCGCAATTCGATTTGGTCCCCCGGAATGGCGACGACTCTTTTGACGAGTCGGGTGCCATCGGCGGGCGAAAAGCAGACCACGATGTCGCCGCGTTTCGGATTTGCCCAAGTGTATGCCGCCCAACGGGTAAAAGGAACTTTAATGTCATAGGCCAGCTTGTTCACCCAAAGGCGATCGCCCTCTTGAATGGAGGGGCGCATGGAGCCGGTGGGCACATCGTTCCAATCGGCCAGCGATGAACGCAACGCGCCCATGACAAAGGCAATGGTGAGGAGTGGCTTTAGCCATTCTTTCCAAAACCATTTTAGATTTTTATGGGAAGTTCGATAATTCATAGGCATGACAACTAGGACGGTTGTTAAGTTTATTAAATAGACAGGAGGTTTCACGGGCGGGTTCAAGGAAATTTTTCGGCCCTCGCATCTTTATGTGGCCTGAAATTTGCTACTCTGCTATGGTTAAGGCGTTACACTTATGAAGAAGCACTTGTTGCCGTTGCTAATAATAATTCTTTTTGGTTGGGGGCAACAGGTTCGCGCCGCAAGCGTTTACTCCATCAACGAAATTGAGCGGGGACCGCATCACAAAGTCTTGCAGGCCATCAGTATAAATGAGGCCACCCCGGGCTCGTATTTGACGAATCAATACACGGAGTATCGGACCGGCTGGCACTATTGGTCTAATGGCCAATGGGTTGAATCGAGTCAAACGCTCGGTTTCGACGCGGGGAACGTGACCGGAAATCAAAGCCGCCATCAAGTTTCCTTTCCGCAAACACTGAGCACGAAAAGCAAAATCAGCTTGGTAACGCCCGACGGCCAGCAACTGCAAAGTTTGCCGGTGGCCATTGGCTACTACGATGCCGCCACGGGCAACGCGGTCCTGCTTTCCGCGTTGAAGAGCGGCTACGGTTCGCTCCTTTGGCCCAATCAAATGAATTTTCCGTCCGTGTTTTCCCCGGTGGCGGCGGACGTCAAGTATACCTATACCATCGCGGGCTTGGAACAAGACGTTATCTTGCGGCAAAAACCTCCCTCACCCGCCAGTTTTGGCCTGAACCCGCAGACCACGCGACTGGAAATCTGGACCGAGTTTTTGAATCCGCCGACCCCGGCGCGCACCGCTAGGATGCTCAAGCCGATTGCGGGTTCCGCGACGAATACCACGCTGGTGGAGTCGAATTTGGTGGATGAGATCATCGATTTTGGCGCCATGATGATGGTCTCCGGCAACGCCTTTCTCGCGGGTGATGCCACGAATGTCTTGGCTCCGGTGGTCAAGAAATGGATCGTCTCCTATAGCCGGACCTATTTGATCGAGGGCGTGGAGTATCTGGCGGTAAGCAACGCCTTATCTAGATTGCCTAGTTCAGGAACGGTTACCCCTGGAGTTATGCCCTCGCGCACGGCGTTATTGGAGCAAGTCTTGCCCCAGTGGCAATCAGCCAACTCAGCCACGCTGCTGGCCGAGCGGCGGACCGCGCCCACCGCCGCCGAGCCGGGGCAACCGGGGCTGGTGATCGATTATTTGCTCGTGCAATACGCGAGCGATCTCACTTTCAAGGGCGACAGCACTTACTTGGTGTCTCAACCGTTCTATGTTTCCAAGAACATCACTTTGGAGGGCGGGGCGGTTGTCAAGTACGGGAGTCAGGCCAAAATGCACGTGGTGGGCGGTTTCAATTCCCTGACCGCCCCCTATCAGCCCGCGATTTTCACGGCCTTGGACGATGACACGGTGGGGATTGGGCTGCCCAATTTCGCGACTCTCAAACAATGTGGCTTGCCCGCCCTGGCTTTGGAAGGGGGCGGGCCCTTGGCGAATCTGCGGTTTCGCAACCTCCAGGCGGCGGTCTCCTTTCTCGGCGGCGGTTATGTTTTGAGCCACTCGCAGGTTTACCAATGTCAAAGCGCCTTCCAAGCCCTCGCGGCGGAGGTGTCCGTGCGCAACGCGCTGGTGGACCATGTGCCGGTCGTGTTCGACGGGGATGGCTCCGTCTGGCGCGGCGAACATCTCACCGTGGATAGCGCGACCTCCTTGAACGCGCAGGCGGGCAACAGCCTTTATCTTACCAACTCGTTACTGGTTGCCGTGGCGAATCCAGGAACGATCAATGGTTCGGCCGCGGTGAGCAGTTTTGCCAAGGGTTCTCTGTTCCAGACCGCCGGCCTGGGCGGCCATTATCTGGCGACCAATTCCAATTTGCGAGCGGCGGGCGTGACGACCATCAATCCGGAACTGGCCGCCGAACTCGCCCAAAGGACCACCCAAGCGCCGCAAGTGGTGAGCAATGAGGTCGTCGGGCCGATCACCTACCGGCCCTACGTGGCGCGCGACACGGGGGTTCCGACCTTGGGCTACCACTACGACCCGTTGGATTACGTCTGGTCGGCGGTGAACGTCTCGGGGGATATGTCTTGGCTGGACGGCGTGGCCATGGGCGTGCTGGGCAATAACGGTCCGGCTATCTCCGGCGCGCTGCATAGCTCCGGCTCGGTTTCGGCTCCGAATCGCTTGGCGCGGTGCGCGGCCGCGCAAGAGGTCAGTGATTCCGTCGCGAAGTTGAACGGCGCATTCCGTTGGTTGCGCACGCCCGCCGCGGGGGCGACGCTCAACTTCAATTACACCGAATTCCTCGCGCTTGGCGAGGGCGTTGAGCGGCGGACTTGGGTCGGGGACGCGAATGTCGCGGGATCGTTCGCCGCCATGAATTGCCGCTTCGAGAACGGCTGGCTTGGGGCGGTGGCGGAGGGTTCCAGCCTGGCGCTGACGAACAATTTATTCCGCCGCGCGGGGCTGCGGTTCGGCGGCGCGGGCGGGGCGCGCGCGGACGCGCAGTTTTGGAATAATCTGGCGCTCGATAGCGTGGTGGCGCTGGGGGATTGCACCCCCGACTCGATGGTGTTCGATAATTTGTTCGACGGCGTTTCCTGGTTTTGGGCGGGCGCGGCCGTGCCCGCCAACGACTTCAACGGCTATGTCGCCTCCGTCCCGCTCGGCGGGGGGACTAACGACCTCGTCCTCGATTCCTTCCAATATGGCGCGGGCGTGTATGGCGATTATTATCAGGCGGACCATCGGCTGGTGGATGCGGGCAGCCGCTCGGCGGCGCTCGCCGGATTGGCGGGCATGACCACCCAGGTCAGCGAGACGCCGGAAGGCTCCTCCCGGGTGGATATCGGATTGCATTACCCGCTATCCGAAGGCGCCACGCACTTCCCGCCGTATCTGATGCCGGTGGCCGATCAAGTGGTGGATGAGTTGACTCCGCTCGTCGTGCCGCTGGACGCGGGCGATAGCAACGTTCCCGCCCAAAGCATCGCTTTGGAGATTCTCGCGCCGCCCGCCGGGATGGTGATTTCCAACGCCGCCCTATGCTGGACCCCGGATGAAACCCAAGGGCCGGGTGAGTACCCGATCACGGTGGTGGTTCGCAATGTCGCCTCGCCCGATTTGAGCGTCACCCAGACGTGCCAAATCACGGTGCGCGAGGTGAACCAAGCGCCGGTTTTAACCGTGCCGTCCGATCAGGCCGTAGCGGTATCCACCCCGTGGGTGGCCACGAATCTGGCGGTGGATTTGGACGCGCCGGAGAACCAAGTGTTTTTCAGCCTCATCGACGGGCCGGCGGGCCTCGCCATCGACCCCGCCACGGGCGTCATGAACTGGACGCCCAGCCCGGCGCAATTGCACGCGATTTGCCCGATCACGGTGGTGGCGTACGACGATGGCTCGCCCAGCCGGGGAGCCACCCAAACCTTTAACCTCACCGTGACGCTGCCGACTTCGCCCTATACGACGGTCTCCCAAGTGGAGCGGCAACGCGGGGCCAATTCCAAGCGGTGGGAAACCGTCTTCCAATGGGTGGCTTCCGCCAGCGGCCAGACCGTGCTGGCGACCAATCAATACGTGGAGCAGCAAACCGGCTGGCATTATCTTGACCAGGGGGCCTGGGTGGAGGCGGCGGAAGAAATCGCGCCGGCGGCCGAGGGCGCCCAAGCCGTGAAAGGCCAGCACCGGGTGTGGTTTCCCGCGTCGATCACCGCCTCGAATGGCGTGGCAGTGACGATGGCCGACGGGGCCGCATTGAAGGGGTTTCCGATGGCGTTGGCCTATTACGACGCGGCCAGCGGCCAAGCGGTGAAACTCGCGGCGTTGACCAACGCGACGCTGGCGTTGACCGCGACGAACCAGGCGACCTACGCGGACGCCTTCGCGAGCGTGAGCGCCGATGTCCGCTACACCTACACCCGCGCCGGCTTGGAACAAGATGTGATCTTGCGGCAAAATCCGCCTTCCCCCGCGGCTTACGGTTTGGACCCCGCTTCGACGCGGTTGGAAGTCTGGACCGAGTTTTTCTCCGCCCCGGTCCCGACGCGCGTTTCGCGAGTCATCCACGCGACCGCCACCACCGCGGTCTCGCCGGTGGAACCTCAGCTGCTCGATGAGCGGCTGGATTTTGGGGCGATGATGATGGTGGCGGGCAAGGCTTTGGCGACGGCCGACGGCGCGGCGCCGGCTTTGGTGGCCAAGCGCTGGGTGAACGCCGGCGGGCGCGTTTTTTTGATTGAAGCGGTCGAATACACGTCCGTGAGCAACGTGTTGAACGCGTTGCCGGCCAGCGGCCCCATCGCGGCGGGCGAGTTGCCGGGGCGATTATCGGCCACCCGGCGGCCGGGGGCGGACAGCCGGCAATTCGCGTCGGTTGCGCCCCGCTTGGGCGGCTCGCCGGCGGGTTTGACGATCGATTATTTGCTGGTGAATCACGAGACCAATTGGGTGTACCAGGGGGACACGACTTACGCCGTTTCCGGCCCGGTGTATTTGGGGGGGAAGACGGTGTTCGAGGGCGGGGCGGTGATTAAATACAGCCGGTCGGCGAAACTGCACGCCGCCGGGGAAACCGTTTTTCAAACCACCCCTTACCGCCCCGTGATTTTTACCGCGCGGGACGATGATTCCGCCGGCGCGATTCTGCCGGCGTCCACCGGCTATCCGGATGGCTATTACGCCCAGCCCGCGCTGGCGGTGGAAGCCGCCAACGTCATCAAGCATGCGCGGTTCCGGTACGCCGAGCAAGGGTTGGCGTTGCTGGGCGGGCCGGGCTACGTGTTGAGCCACGCCCAAGTGTGCCATTGCGCCACGGGCGTGGCGTTGCTCGCGGCGGATGCGGCGGTGCGCAACGCGCTCTTCGATCAAGTGCCGGAGGTCTTGCTCGGCACCCAATCCAGCGCGCGCGGCGAACACCTGACGGTCGACGGTTCCGATTGGCTGAATTACGGCCCGGATACGCGGCTTTACCTGACGAATTCCGCGCTGGTCAACGTGGTGAACCCGGGCTTGATCGCGGCGCAAGCGGCGGTCGTCTTCGCCCCGTCGGAGAGCGCCGGGGGCGGCCGCTTTCAGACGGCGGGCGCCGGGGCGCATTACCTGCCCGCCGATAGCGCGTGGCGCAATCAAGGCGTGACGGCCATCGACGGGGATTTGGCGAATGAATTGCGGGAATTAACCACTGACGCGCCGACGCTGGTCGACGGCGACCTGACCGATCCGACGGTTTACGGGCCGGCCGTGGCCCGGGATACCGATCAGCCCGATTTGGGGTATCATTACGCGCCGCTGGATTACGTCTGGCGTTCGGCGGTGGTCAGCGCGGAGCTGCAATGGAAAAACGGCGTGGCAATGGGCGTTTTAGGGACTGGCGGGTTGGTGCTATCCGATGGCGCCTCCTTGTCCAGCGTGGGGTATCCCAACGCTTTGAACACCTTGGCGCATTGCCAAGAGATCCAGGAGCAGGCGGTGGTCCGCGCCGCCCCCGCCTACGGCGCGGCTGGATTGCTGGAACTGCGGGCGCTGGGCAACGTGCCCCTCTACTTGCGTTTCTCGAACGTTTCCGGCCTCGGCGCGCAACGCCGGCTGATGGGCGGAGTGGAGGGAGATCTTGATTTGTCGATAGCCGATGGAATAATGGATCATCTAGTCGTGGGCGTGGGCAAAACGTTCTTAACTTTGACGAACAATTGCTTGCGCCGCTGCCAGGTGTCGGCGGGCGGCGCGGGGATTCCGACGGGAGTCTATATGTACAACAATTTGTTTTTGAACAGCTCGGTTTGGCTGGGGTTGCTATCGTCCAGCGTGGCGATTTTCGACAATGTTTTCGATCATGCCACGATCGCGCACGAGGGATTGATCAATCACGGATACAACGCCTATGCGCGGAGCGAGGCTTTACCGGGAGGCGCGAACAACCTCGCCCTGGATCAGGTGGTTTACGCCTCCGGGCCGTTGGGCGATTATTACACCGTCAGCGCGGGGCTCCAAGACGCGGGCAGTCGCTCGGCGGCGGACGCCGGTCTTTTCCACTACACCACCAGCCTCGGGCAAGCCAAGGAAGGCGACACCCAAGTGGATATCGGCCCGCATTATGTGGCGGTTAAATATCAATTCGATAGCGCCCTGGATTTTACCGGCGCGCAGGGCGCCAATAATTGGTACGCCCAGTACGCCGAGGCCATGGGCCCGGTGCTCGGGTACATGAGCGATTACTTGAGCGACTCCGGGTGGTGGTGGGAAGGCAGCGACTCCTTTTGCATCGTGGGCCAAAGCATGCAGCACCCGGGCATGGTCTACGACGCGGTGCGTTCGTTCCTGGCCCCGTTCGATGGCGTGGTGCGGATCGATAGCCGGGCGGTCAAGGCTTGGTCGGCGGGGGCGTCCGATGGCACCCAGATGCGCATCCTGAAAAACCTCGAGACGCTCGTGGATTGGCGGCCTTTGACCAATTACAATTACGCGTTCGCCACGAACCTGACGACGGCGGTGAACGCCGGCGATAGCTTGCGCTTTCAGCTCAATCGTTTTCAGGCCAACGCCAATGACACCACCCTGTGGCATGTGGGCATCGATTACACGAACGCCGCCGCGCGGCGCGCGCCCAGCGACGCGGACGGCGATGGCGTGCCGGATTATTTGGAGGACAGCAACGGCAATGGCGTGTTGGACGCGCGGGAAACGTCGTTTACGTTCGCCGACAGCGGCGGCGCCGCGCGCAAGAGCTTGCGCTACGTGTCCGACGCCAGCGCGGGCGCGAACCCGATCCTAACCGCGTTGCTGGCGCATTGGAATTTTAACGACACCAACCTGTTGTCGGACGCGGGGGACCCGCCGCTGCTCGCGCGGGACATCGTGCCCACGGCTAGCTTCGACGGCCTGGGGATGCAATTCATCCCCACCAACAACCGTCCGTTGTTTCGAATCCGCGAGCGGCAGGCCGCCGGTTCGGGCCTGAATTTTACCCTCGCCAACGGCACGATCCGATTTTACTACCGCCCCAACTGGTCCAGCCAAACCAACCAAGGGAAAGGGCCCGGAGCCGAAGCTTGCTTACTGGCGGTGGGAGATCCGGATTCGACGGCGGGCGGCCTGCAAATGAAAATCGACGCGACAGGCAATAACCTGAGTGTGGTGATGGGTAATAGCTCGGGGACGCCGGTGAAGTATGTCGCGCCGATCCGATTCAGCAGCAATACGTGGTACCAAATCGGTTTGTACATTTCCTCCGCCTCGGGGGGCGACGCCAATCGTATCCGCGTGACTCAATTCAGCGCGATTTTGATCGATCAGACCCGCGGCCAGGCTTGGCCGTTTCCCACGGCTTCCGCCCGGTTGAACGGCCTGAGCCTTGGTTCGCGTCTGGATGGCTCCCAGCCCGCCCTGGGATCCTTTGACGAACTGGACACCTACAGCGTCGATTTGGGGAGTCTCGGGTGGCTGATGAATAATTTTGCCATCGCCGCCAAAGTTACCCCAGAGCCGCCCGGCGTCGAAGTGGATTTTGTGCGCGGCCCCAATCAGGCCAGCATAGTGAAACGGCGCGTAGCGGGCGCGACCAGTTGGACCGACCTGGGCAATTCTTCCCGGTGGTCGGTCCAGGATTCATCCCCAGATTTGACGGTGGGCCAGCGGTACGAATACCAATTAAGTCCGGTCGGCCTAGTGTCGGGCCAAAGCGCCATCGTGGTCGGTTTGCAATTGCCGCCGGCGCATGACCGGGGCCGAATCCTCGTGTTGGTCGACAGCACCTTGGCGTCGTCGCTGGAGGCATCCTTAAGCCAGTATCTGGAAGATTTGCGCGGCGACGGCTGGATTCCCATCCGGTACAATGTGCCGCGCCACAACGATGCGGCGTGGACTCAAACCGCCATTAACGCCAGCTATATCCAGGATATCGCTTCGATCAAAGCCATCATTCGCCAGGAATACCAAGCGGCCGCGGGCAGCTTAAAAAGCGTGGCGCTGATCGGCCACGTGGCCATTCCCTATTCGGGCAACAGCGCGGAGGACGGCCATTCCTTGCCGGTGAGCAATTCGATGAACCACCAAGGCGCCTGGCCCGCCGATATTTACTATGGCGATGTCGATGGCAATTGGACGGACACCACGGTGAATTACCCAAACACGTACAACCCCGTCCTGCAAAACCTGCCGGGCGACGGGAAGTTCGACGCCAATCAAATGGTTACCCCCGTCGAACTCGCCGTGGGGCGCGTCGATTTCGCCAATTTGCCGGCCTTCGCTTCGCCGCCCCGAGGGGTGGCGCCGATGAGTGAAGTCGACTTGCTCAAGCAATACTTCGCCAAAGCTCACCGGTATCGCCAGCGCCAGTTTTCGATACCTTCCCAAAGCATGGTGGCGGGCAATTTTGTGGGCTCCATGGTGGGCGATAACGATCCCATTTTCAACAACGCCATCGTTAATTCGACGCGCTGGTTTGGCTTGGCCAATAATCCCATCCTGCCGGGCGATTGTTTCGTGTCCAGCATCCCGGTTCTCTGGGGCTTTCAACTGGGCTATGGCAATGCCACGGCGATCAATAACGGCCTCGCGAACCAGCACTCGGCGCAAGATTTGTCCGATCCCGCCAAGGAGCCCCCCGTGGGCTTTTATATGGTGGGGGGCTCGTTTTTTAGCGATTGGAATATGGGCGACAACGCCTTCATGCGCGCGTTGCTGGCCACGCCCAAATATGGGCTGGCGGCGGTTTGGATGCGCAATTGTCAGTGGCGATTTGAAACCCTGGCGTTGGGCGATACCTTAGGCGACGGTTTGCTGCGAACCGCCAACGACACCAACCAGGTGACTTCCTGCCGCACCACGTATCTGTTGGGTGATCCCACGCTACGGCTAAACCCGGTCGCGCCGCCGCGCAACTTGACCGCCGCCACCGGGGTGGGGGGCGTGGTGAATCTGTCCTGGCTGGCTTCCGTGGACGCCGGGGTGAAATACTACGTGTACCGCTCCAGCGACGCCACCGTGCCGCCGGTGTTGCTGACGGCCGAACCGCTCGCCGCCACGAGCTACGCGGACGCCGCGCCGGGGACCGGGCCCAATACCTATTGGGTGAGGGCTTCCCGCCTGGCCGTGACGGGTTCCGGCGCTTACACCAATTTGAGCCAGGGAATCAAAGCGGTGGCGCCCTGACCTCCGGCTCGCGGGGACGGAAGGGGCCGCGCGCTTAGTGCATTTCGATTTGGCAGACGCCGATGCCGCCCCGGAAATAGTTGAATTTCACGTTGGGATGCTCGGCGAGCAAGGACATGGGCACCGCCGTATCCACGATCCGCTTGGAAATCATGTAAGCGGTCAAACGCTGACCAAAGGCGTTGTCATGATTGCCCGCGTGCCAGATCGAGACGGTCTCGGCTTGCCAGGTTTCCAACGGCCCCACGCTAATCGCCTGGGTGGGCACCAGCGAAATGTTGCCCCCGCCGCTCGTGCGCGCGTTCTGGGCGATGGTCATGGGGTGCAAATCCACCACTCGCGTGGCCAGTTTTCGGAATTCCGCGGGCGCGGGCGGGGCGTTTTTGTATGGGCCTTTTCTCGGCGGGGGATCGTTGAAGGCCCAATGCTTCACGTCGCCTTGCCCGCCTTGCATGATGGCGCACCGCACGCCCGCGTTCCAGCTTTGGCGATAGGCGCGCGTGTCCGCCTTGGGAAAGTGCAGGTGCGCGTCGGGCAGCCGCAGGTTTTTCCGGATGCGATTGAAGCACAGCTCGCGGTCCGCCTTCTCGAACGAAAGCGGGTGGGTGGCGGGCACTTCCCGGCCGTCCACGTACCACTCGTCCATGCCCCAGAAATGCGCGGAACGGATCTCCACGTTCAGGGAATTCACGAGCCGGGCCACCAGCGGCAGTTGCTCGGTGGGGCCGATCGGGCCGCAAATACCCACCGGGTTGTCATCCGTGCTCTGGCGCCAAGCCTCGAGGTATTCGAGGGCCTCGGCCAGGTAAAAATCCTGGAGCGTATCGTAGCAGGTTACTTGGAAGCCGGGGCGGGAGAGTTTTTCCAGGTCGCGCGGGGTCAGGCGCGCGGCGGCGGCCACGATTTCCGCCGGCAAGGTGGTGTAATCCCACCAATCGGGGGCGATAGAACTAAGGCGTCGGGTCATAAAGGTTGGAGTTTTGGTCGATGGCCGGTTTGGCGGTTAATATCCTGTTTCGAGCGCGGCTTCGTAAGCCCGGTTTTCCAGGTAATCCGCGCCGAGGGCGTCCTTTAATGGGTTGGCCTCGGCCGCGCAAAATCCGTAATGCAGCCGGCGGCGCCAGCCTTCGGCGTGCCGGAAGCGTTTGCTCAGACGCCCGATTTCCAGCGCGAATCCTTCGAGCGTCATCAAGTATTGGTTCATGCCTTGCGAGCTTTGCAGCCATTGCTGCTGGCTGCGATGGGCTTTCAAGGCTTCCAGCTGGACGCGGTGGGTGCGGCTGGTGTTGACAAAGGCGCCGGGCACCACGCGGCGGCGCAAGGGATCGCGCAAGCCGTGGGGCATGGCGTGGTAGACGGTCACGTCCGCGGTCACCGGTTGGCGGCGCGGGCGCGTCGAGAAATTGCGCATCCCGCGCACGAAGGCCGCCGTCACCGCCAGTCGGCAGGCGTTGGTGTGGTCTTCCATGTAATCCTGGGGTGAGGGGACCAGGAGAATGGCTGGGTGGACTTCGCGGATCACCGCCGCCACCCGTTTCAATAGGGTCCGCTCGAAAAACACTTCCAGGTCGTTCACGAAACTTTCGTGGTAAATCGCGCCCAGCACTTGGGCCGCCGCCTGGCCCTCTTTCCGGCGCACGGCCGCCAACCGCGACGCCGTGTGGCGCTCGCCGCCGCAGCAGCCGTTGGCGAGGTTTAAATAGTGCGTTTCGAACCCGGCCTGCTTGAGCGCCACCAGGGTGCCGCCCATCATGATTTCAATGTCGTCCGGGTGCGCCCCGATGGCCATGGCCACAGGATTAGGCATGGAGTTCCTCCAGTTTAACCGGCCGGCCCGTGGCCAGGGATTGTTCGGCGGCGAAGATCACCGCGTGCGTGCGCACCGCCTCCGCCAGCCCGGTCAGCGGCATTGGCTGGCCCGTCTCCAGGGCGGAGAAAAACGCGTTGAATTGGGTCAAATACGGATGATCGGATACCTCGCCCGAATCGACCGGTTGGTAGGAAAGCTGGCTCCAACGGTGTTTTTCGAGGCCGTCCACCAAGTTGGAATGGAATTTGTTATCCAGCAAGCTCCCCTCGCTGCCCACCAGGTGGGTGTGAAAATAGTAGGGTTGCAAACAATCGATCACCGAGGCGCATTTGGCGGCCTTGCCGTCCTTGAATTTCAGCACCGTCACGGTCGTGGAGGGATACTCATACCGCTTGAAGGACGGGCTCGACGAACGGGAGCCGTAGCTGAATACTTCCGCCACCTCGCCCGGCAGGCAAAGCAGCAAGGCGTCCAAGGCGTGGCAGCCGGCCGCCAGCAGACTGCTGCCGCAGGCCGCCTTGCTCGCGCACCATTCGTATTGGCGATACCAAGGGCCGATCCCGTGGTAGTAATCGATTTCCCCGTAATGCAGCTCGCCGAGCAGGCCGCGGTCCAGCAGCGATTTGATCGCGCGAAACTGGCTCGAGAATCGCAGCTCGAAACAAAGGCACAGCTGTACTCCGGCCGCCTTGACCTCGCGCTCGATCTGGCGGACGTCCGACCAGTTGAGCGCCATCGGCTTTTCGAGAATGATATGTTTTCCGGCCCGGGCGGCGGCGATGGCTTGCGCCGGGTGCGCGTCGTGATAGCCGCAGATGGAGACAGCGTGCAGTTGGGGATCGCGCAGCAGGGTGGCGAAATCCGCATAGGTTTGGATGGGGGAGCCGTGTTTGGCCGAGAGCTCCCGGGCGTCCAGTTTGCGGGCGGAGCAAACGGCGGTGACTTGTCCCAAGGGACCGGCGTTGATGGCGGCGATGTGCGCGCCAGCGGCCCAGCCATATCCGGCAATGCCTACGTTGAACAGTTTCATAGTGCGTCGAAATTATCGAGTGTTAGGCGACTGCTGTAATGCGCCACACCTTAGCACTAAACCACCGGGTCGCAAGCGCTTTTGCGAGCGGCGCGAAATTAAGGTTGGGGTTGCGTTCGCGCGCGGTTCCCCAGCGAGCACGCGCCGAGGCCGGATTGGCCCGCGCGCGAGGCGCAAGTTGCGCAAGTGACGCAATGAGGCGAGAATAGGGCGGGCCGCGCGGGATGGCGGCGCACGGATCGATTGACGGTTAACCACGCAGGACAGTCATGAATTTACAAATTGCGAACAAATGGGTGCTGGTGAGCGGTTCGACGGCGGGCATCGGCTTGGCCATCGCCAAAGCGTTGGCGGCGGAAGGCGCGCGCGTCATTATCAACGGCCGCACGGCCGCCCGGGTGGCGGAAGCGCGCGCGGCCATTCTGAAGGAACATCCGCCCGCGTTGTTGGAAACGCTGGTGGCGGATCTGGGCGACGCCGCGGGCGACGCCGCGGCGGCCGCCCAGTTTCCGGACGTGGAGATTTTGGTGAATAATCTGGGGTTTTACGAACCCAAGGATTTCGCGCAAATCACGGATGAAGATTGGCGGCGCATGATCGAGGTGAATTTCTTGAGCGGCGTGCGCCTGAGCCGGAGTTATCTGCCCCGCATGCGCGCGAAAAACTGGGGCCGGATTATTTTTGTCTCCAGCGAATCGGCGGTGCAAATCCCCAAGGAAATGATTCATTACGGCGTGACGAAAACCATGCAGATCGCCCTGGCCCGGGGATTGGCTGAAGCCAACGCGGGCACGGGGATCACGGTGAATTCCGTGTTGCCTGGCCCCACCCGGTCCGAAGGCGTGGCGCGTTTCGTGGAGGACATGGCTAAATCGAATGGCGTAACACCCGCCGTCGTGGAGCGGGATTTTTTTGCCAACATCCGGCCTAGCTCGCTCCTTCAGCGGTTCGCCACGGTCGATGAAGTGGCCGCCCTGGTCGCCTTTGTGGCTAGCCCCTTGTCATCGGCGACCAACGGGGCCGCCTTGCGCGTGGATGGCGGCGTGGTGCGGTCCATCCTGTAATCCCGGCCGCGCGGGCCGCCGCGAACTTCAACGGGCCCGGCCAGCTGGCTTGGGCCCGGGGAGGGCGTTTTTTTCGCGGGAAAAACCTGAAAACCCTTTGACTCGGTTCGGTCGCGTCTCCTAGGATGGGTGGCAACCCAAATTCCTAAACCAAAGAGACTCCATGAAGAATCGCACGCCTCGATGTTGGCTGGCGCTCGCCGCGCTCTGGCTGGCCGCAACCACCGGTTTCGCGCAAACCCCAGCCCGGCCGCCGGCGCCCCCGGTGTCGTCGCCGGAAGTGGCCGCCGATCGGCGCGTCACCTTTCGGCTTTTAGCCCCCAAAGCGGAAAAGGTGCGGCTTTCCGCCGGGGACATTCCCGGCATCGGACCCGGCGTCGACTTGGTTAAGGGCGCCGACGACGTATGGGAAGCCACCTGCGGGCCGGTGCCGCCCGGAGCGTTTCGCTATGTGTTCGACGTGGATGGGGTTTCCGTGATTGACCCCAAGAATCCCGCCACGAGCGAATCCAACAATAATTCCTGGAGCTTGGTTCAAGTGCCGGGGGCCGACTTCATGGACACCCGGGCGGTGCCCCACGGGGCGGTCGCGGCGGTCACCTATTATTCCAGCAGCTTGAAGAAATTCCGCCGGCTGCATGTTTACACCCCGCCTGGCTATGAGTCGGGCAAAGGCAAATTCCCTATTTTTTATTTGCTCCACGGCGCGGGCGACAGTGACGATTCCTGGACTTCGGTCGGCCGGGCGGGAATTATTCTGGATAACCTAATCGCCGCTCGCCGGGCCAAGCCTATGGTGGTGGTAATGCCCGCCGGACACACGAGGCCTTTCGTCTTTCGTCCGCGCGGGCCCGCCGCCACGAATTCGCCCGCCGCCCGGCCGCCCGCCGATGAGTTCGCGCAAGACTTTCTGGGCGACATCATGCCCTATGTGGAGACGCATTACCGCGTGTACACGGACCGCCGCCATCGCGCCTTGGCCGGCTTGTCCATGGGCGGCGGCCAGACGTTGAACCTCGGCCTCCCGCGCCTGGACCGGTTCGGTTACCTGGGCGTGTTTAGTTCCGGCATCTTTGGCATCGCGGGTGGCAATCCTCCGGGCGCCGCGGCCGGGCCTTCGTGGGAGGAACAACACTTGGCGGAGTTGGACAATGCCAAGCTCAAGCGCGGCCTTAAGCTGTTTTGGTTCAGCACGGGTAAGGACGATTTCCTGCTTGAAACCTCGCGCGCCTCGGTGGCGATGTTCAAGAAACACGGGTTTAACGTGGTGTATCACGAGACCGCGGGCGGGCACACCTGGATCAATTGGCGCGATTACCTGAATGAATTCGCGCCGCAGTTGTTCCAATAAACTGGCGTTCCCGCCGGACAGTCCTTATTTTCGCTCCATGCAAACGATGCGTTTTCGGTCCTCACCGGTCCTGCTGGCCGCGCTATTGCTTGGCGCCATTCCAGCCGCTTTGGCGCAAACGCCGGCGGGCATAGCCCAGGTGTTGCAACCTTATGTGGATCGCCACGTCCTGGCGGGCGCGGTCACTTTGGTGGCTTCGCCCGACGCCGTGCTCAGCCTGGAAGCCGTGGGATACGCGGATATTGCCGCGGCCCAGCCCATGCGGACGAACGCCGTTTTTTGGATCGCGTCCATGACCAAGCCCATGACGGCCACCGCGCTGATGATGCTGGTGGACGAGGGCAAGGTGAGTCTCGACGATCCCGTCGAAAAATACCTGCCCGAATTTCACGGGCAAATGCTGGTGGTCGAGCAGGACGCGAACCACGTGCTGCTCCGGCAACCCGAGCATCCCATCACGGTGAAGGAAGTGCTTTCGCACACCAGCGGTTTGCCTTTTTCCACGAAGGTGGAGCGGCGCTACGATCCGCCGGCCGCGCGCTCCGCCACTCCCGAGGAGTTGGCGAAGTTGGTGCGGGACGCCGAGCGCAAGAACGATCTGCTCAGCTTGCGCGAGGCGGTGTTCAGCTACGCCTTGACCCCCTTGCAAACCCCGCCCGGCACCCATTACGAATACAGCAACGCGGGCATCAACATCGCGGGCCGGATCATCGAAACGGTGAGCGGTCTGGCTTATGAAGAATTTATGCGGCGGCGCCTTTTCCAGCCGCTGGGAATGGTGGACACCGGGTTCCGATTGAACGCGGATCAGGCCCGACGCTTGGCCAAATCGTACCAGCCCGACGTGTCCAAAACCGGGCTCGTGGAAACCCGCATTAGCCAGTTGAGCTACCCGCTCACGGACGCGCGGCGCACCGCTTCGCCGGCGGGCGGCCTGTTCTCCACCGCCACGGACGTTTCCTTGTTCTGCCGCATGATCCTCAACGGCGGCGTTTTCGCGGACAAACGCTACCTCTCCGAAGCCTCCGTCCGGCGCATGACGGCCACGCAGACCGCCCATTTGAATAAGCCCGGCGAGCACGAGGTGAACTATGGTCTGGGCTGGTTCGCCTCGCGGCCCGATCCCGGGAGCGGGCCGATGTCCGGTCCCAGCGGGCACGCGGGCGCTTATTCGACGCACCTGTGGATCGATCCCCAAAAGCGGCTCATCACCATTTATATGGTTCAGCACAACGGTTACCCAGGCAAGGATGGCGACAAAATCCGCCCCGCTTTCGAGCAAGCCGCCGCCGCCCTGGCCGCCCAATAGCGCGGCTATCGCGAATACGGTTGGCGAGACCGCGAGCGCCAGCCGGGGTGGCGGCTGATTTTCGACTTGCTTGAATGGACTAGTGTTGATAGAAATCAAGCCCAGCAATCAGCATGAAAACCTTTCTATGCGGTCTGTTTCTCTTCGGCCTGCTGGCGGGGGCTTGCCTTGGCCTGAAAGCGGCCGAACCGTGCCGGTGCCAAATTCGGGTCGTGGACGCGGAGCATCGCCCCGTGGCCGGGGCGGAAGTGGCGGGAACGCCCGCTTACTTCAATCCGGCCATCAACCCCAACGCCGCCTTGGAGTGGCGCGGTGTGACCGACGCCCAGGGGGTGGCCTCCTTTGTGGTCAGCAGTTCCATGTCCTATGCTTTCCTCGCGCTCAAGCCGGGTTTGGCGGCGGGCTGGATTCGGTTGGACGTTCGGTCGGGGGTGGTGGAAACCAATGGCGAAATCGAGCTGGGGGCGCCCACGTTTCTCGCGGGGATAGTGAAGGATGACAAAGGCCGGCCCCTGGCGGACACCGAGGTGTGGATTAGCGGGGCATGGGTCAAGGGGGCGCGCGCTCAGTTGCAAGATGCGCGGCCTATGCCGGCCCGGCTCGGGCGCAAATATCTAGCCGGGCGCTCGGATGGCGCGGGCGCGTTCAAAATCGCCCGCCTGCCTAACTATGCCAGCCTAGCCCTGGAGGCGGAGAAGTCCGGGATGGTGTTGGACGCGCGGAACACTTTTTACCGGTACCAACCCGGACAATCGGAAATTGAACTCAAACTGGTCGCCGCCGCCAATATCGAAGGCAAGGTGGTGGACCTCGTGACGGGCGCTCCGGTGGCGGGGGCGCGGATTCGGCCGTTCGACCGGTTTCAACCCCTAGCGCCGGAAAGCAAACCGACGGACGTCAGCGGCGTTTTTTCGTTGCGCGACGTTCAGCCGGGGCAGATTGAGTTGCGGGTTTCGATGGGGACGAATGCCTTTGTCGATTGGGTTTGCGAGCCGCTCCGGCTAGACCTCAAACCCGGCGAAACCCGGCGTGACGTCACGATCGCCGCCAGCCGAGGCGGGATGGCCGAAGTCAGCATCCTGGCCGGGAAGGACGGGCAACCGCTGACCAACGCCAGCGTGCTTTGCCTGAAAGCGGGGCGGCATTACCAAACTCTGGCTTTGACCCAAGGCGTCGCCAGACTGCGCTTGCCTCCCGGAGCTTACGAGTTTTCAGCCAATCAAACCGGCTGGATCATCGAGCGTGCGCGGGTCGCCATTGGCCTCGGAAAAACCAATCGAGTGACGCTCAAAGCCCAGCCTACGACGATGCTGACGGGGGTTGTCCAAGATGTCGAGGGCAGGCCGGCGGCGGATCTGGCGGTGGGCATTTTGCCCTTATCGGCCGAGTTGGCGCGCACGGATGCCAGCGGCCATTTTTCGCTCGAATTCGATGTGCAACGGCTCGCCGGCGATCAACCGTACCAGTTAATCGCCCGCGACCCCGCCCGGAATTTGGCGATAGTCATAGAGGTGGGCGCTTGGATAACCAACGGGGGGGGAATTGCGCGCCTCGAAACGGGGCTGTCGTTGGCGGGGCGGATTGTAAATAAGCAGGGTCAAGGGATCGGGAACGCCGAATTGCAGCTGGCTATTTTGGAAGACAGTTTCCAGACCTATTTCAGTTGCGCGAACGGAGTCGACGCGGAGGGGCGCTTCGAACTCAAAGGCTTGCCCGTCGCGCGGCGCTATCAAATCGAAGTGGGCGCCGCAGGCTATGATGCCGCTTTGCGCACGGTGGAGGCGTCCCCCACCAATGTCTTCCGCGTGGAACTCAAGCCGATCCGCTTGGCCGCCGCCAACCAAGCGGTGGCGGGCGTCGTGCTGGATGAAAACGACCGGCCCGCGCCGGGCGCGAATGTGACGGGCGGCCCCCAGGGAAGCCGAGTCGTCGCCGACGAACACGGCCGGTTTGTGTTGCGCGGCGCTAGCGATGGTGAAAACACCCTGACGGCGGAAGCCGGAGGCGCTCGCGGCTCGGTGGTGGTGGCAGGGGGGGATACGAACGCCATCATTTTCCTTGGGGAAAATCAGGGCCAACTCGCCACCGGAACGCGCCGAACCGCTCGTTTTCTGGGGACCGTGCTCGACCCCGGCGGCCAGCCGGCGCCGCAAATCCGCATTTGGCGGTTTCCCGACTTGGTGGACCGCCCAGGACTTACGACCGATGCCCAAGGCCATTTCAGAATTTCGTTAAGCGCTTTGGGTAGCGGCGCGCGGCAAAAACAATATGTGGTGTTCGCGCTGGACGACGCCCATCATTTGGCCGCGACGGCGAATGTGGATAGCGAAGCCACCGCCGCCGTGTTGCGGCTCGAGCCTACTTGGACCTGGCGGGGGCGCGCCGTGGCGCCTAACGCGTCCCCCGTCACCAACGCCGTGGCGCAAGCGTTTTATTGCGGGCCGGACTGTGCCCGTAGCTTTGGCGGTTCGGCCTCGGCCGATGCCAAGGGCAACCTGGAGGTCAAGGGCTTACCCCAGGGTCGGCCATTTCGGATCGACCTAACCGCGCCGGGCTATGGACGTGTCACGCGAGCCGTGGATGCGCCGGCTAAAGGGGACGCGGCCACCGAGCCCGAAATCATCGAAATGATGGTTGCCAATTTACCGCTAGGGGGCGTGGCGTTGAACGATAAGAACCAGCCCATTTCTGGCGCGTCGATCAGTGTGAGCGGGGCGAATCAGCCCCAAACCGGCTGCCAGACCGATAAGGCCGGGCAATTTTTCATGGCCGCCTTGTGCCCTGGGCCGATCCTGTTGTCCGGTAACGGCCCCCATGGGGAATTCACTTCGCTTACGGTTAACGCGGGCGAAACCAATTTGGTTCTGCGCCTTGGCAGCCCGTATGAGCAACAGAATGGCGCGCCCTTGCCCAAAGTGCGAGGCTTGGTCCTGAACGCCGATGGCACGCCCGCGACGAACGCGCAGGTCGCTCTGCGGCCGGGCGGGCTGGGCAATGCCAGGACCGACCACCAGGGCCGCTTTGAAATGACGCGGGATCTGGAATTATTGGGAGTTGAGTTGGTGGATCAAGTGGTGCTCGCGTGGGACCTCGATCGCAATCTGGCGGCGTCCGCGGATTACGATGAAACCGTCACAAACACGGTCCTACGCTTGGAGCCCGCCTGGACCCTGTCGGGGGTGGTGGTGGATACCGCCGGCCAGCCCATACGCAAATGCCACGTCCATGTGGCCTATCATAACGAAGATCTGGGCACCTCGTTTGGTGAACCCGTTGACACCGGCGCGGATGGTCGTTTTGAATTCAAGGGTCTACCGCCGGGTCGCCCCTACCAGTTGATGGGCGATGCCAAGGGCTATGGCTATGGAAAGCTTAAGCTTCCGGCGCCCGCCAGGGAGACCCGCCAAGTCGAGGCGCCGCCGTTCGTGTTGCAGCTCGCCAACCTGACGCTGGCTGGGGTGGTGCTGGATGAGCAGGAACAGCCGGTTCGGGGCGCGATGGTGAATATTTCGGGGGCGGGCCAGTCCGAAAGCCGCGCGCAAACCGATGCGCAGGGGCGGTTCCTTTTTCGGGGCATCTGTCCGGGGCCAATCCAAGTCTCCGCCAACAATTCCCGAGGTAGCTATGGCGGGGGGACCGCCCAAGGCGGGGATACGAATGTCGTGCTCCAGTTCGGCGCGCGCGGGCGCGAGCGAATCGCGCGCGGGGATGCGGATCGCAAAATCCCCGGCCAAGTCACCGACGCCGAGGGACGCCCGGCGTCCGGCATCGGAATTCTGATGTTTCCCAACGACCTAAGCCGCGCGCAGTCGGACGCCGAGGGCCGGTTTACCCTGCATTTGAACAACGGCGACGAGCCCGGAAGCGCCCGGCAATCGGTGGTGTTCGCTTTGGATTCGCGGCGCAATCTGGCGGCTTCGCTGGAGGTCGACGAGGACTCCACCAACGCTCATTTGATATTGGAACCGGGCTGGACGCTATCCGGCCGGGTACGCGATGCCAATGGGGCGGCGATCACCAATGCGCGCGCGGAACTGAGTTACCGTTTGGGGCGTTGGGTGGACCCGTGCGGCGTGTTCGGCGTTACCGATCAGGAAGGCCGTTTTGAATTCCAGGGGCTGCCGCCGGGCCGCGCTTTGCGGGTCCAGGTTTCCGCCAAAGGCTATGGTCGCGTCCAAATCCCGGACGTTCTGCCCGAGGCGGGGACGAACCGGGTGGAGATCGCGGCGGTGACGTTGCCGGCGGCCAATCTTCTTTTGGGCGGACAAGTGCTCGATGAAAATGAAAAGCCCGTTCAACGTGTCTCCGTCCGATGCTTGAATAAAGAGGGTTCCACTGGCAGCGCCCAAACGGATAGCCAAGGCCGGTTCCTGATCAAAGGCCTTTACCCCGGAGACGCGCAACTTTCCGTCAATGACGAGCGTGGACGGTATGTCTCGGAGTCGGCCGAAGTCGGCGATACGAATGTGATATTGCGTTTCAACGCCGAGCCCGGGCGGACCTCCATAAAGGTTCCTCCGGCGCCCCAGATTTACGGCCGCGTGGTGGACGCCGCCGGCCAGCCCGTCCCGCGTATCCGGTTGGTGATCCTCCCCTATGGCCAGGAAGGAATCCGATCGGATGCGCAAGGGCGTTTTTCGATCGATCCGTCGCCCTGGAGCTTCGCGGGAAGCTCCCGGCAATTCGTGCTGGCCGCCAGTGATCCCGCCAACCATCGGGCCGGGTCGCTCGATTTGGATGGCGGGGCAACCAATGCCGTGATCCAACTCGAACCTGCCGTCGCGATTGAGGGGCGGGTGGCGGGCGCGGATGGCGCGGGCATCACCAACGCGCAAGTACAGCTGTCGATTCACCTCGGAAATATGAGCGGACCGTTTGTACCGCCCTTGAAGGCCGATGCCGAGGGACGGTTTTCGTTTAAAGGATTACCTCCGGGCTTCGACTATCAATTGCTGGTTACCGCCAATGGCTATTCTCGCGGACGGACCAATCTCGTGCTCGCCGGATCGTCTCCGGCGCGAGTGGCGCTTGATCCGCTTACCTTATTCGCCGCCAACTTGCCTTTGGGCGGGGTAGTGCTGGACGCAAAGGGCCGGCCCGCCGCCGGGATGAGGGTGCAATTCGCGAGCGAAAACCAGCCGAGCGGCTATCGTTTGACGGATCGCCAGGGCCGGTTTTTGTTTAAAAAAGCCTGCCCGGGCAAAGTGCGGGTGTCCGCCAATAATTGGGACGGTCAATTTGCCACCGTGGCGGCCCAAGGTGGGGACACAAACCTCGTGCTCCAACTGGCGGATTCGCGGAAGAACACCGCCGCCAAACCCAAAATTAACGGTACGGTCGTGGATGCCGAGGGCCGCCCGGTCCCGAATGCGCGCGTGCTTTGCTGGCCTGTCACTCGCGGCCAGAAACGGACGGATGCCGAGGGGCGATTTGTTTTGACTCCCGGACAGGAATACCGCGCCTACGGGATGTTCAAACCCGTGGTGTCGGTGGTGGATGCGGGCCGCAATCTCGCCGCCGCGCTGGAGTTAGACGAACAAACCACGTCGGTAAAGCTGAAGCTCATCCCGGCGTGGACATTGGCGGGCAGGGTATTAGGCGCGAACGCCGCCCCGGTTACGAACGCCCAGGCGCAGCTGATCTTCCGGCAGGGTACGAACGCCTTGCCCCAAGGCCAGCCGGTGACGGTCGATGCGGACGGAAGATTCCGCTTCACTGGCTTGCCTAGGGGGATGGCCTTTAATGCGCTGATCACCGCCGATGGCTATGGAAACGTTCAGATCAAAGAGGTTTTACCCGCCGAAGGTAAGGATCGGGTGGAACTCGACGCGGTCGATTTACCGTCCGCTCAACTCACCCTAAGCGGGGTGGTGCTGGATGAAAAGGAGCAACCGGTGCGCGGCGCGGTGGTGTGTTTCCGCAGTGACCGGCAAAGCGGAGGCTCGCGCCTGACGGATCGCCAGGGCCGATTTTCTTTCCGGGAGGTTTGCGCCGGGGACTTGAGCGTCGAGGTCCGTGATACGTTGGGTAAAACGGGTTCGCTTTCCGCCCACGGGGGTGAAACGAACCTCGTTTTGCGGATTAAAGCTTCCGAACGCTCGGTGCCGTCCACTGGGTTGGACGTCATCCGATGAAGCGTTTGCTTTTTTATTCATAAATCGTTTGGGCGGAACTCGGGTGGATGGGCGTTGCGCGACTGGGCGCCCGTTGCTCCCCGTATGGGGGGATGCCCGGCGGTTCCGGGCTCTACTACTGTCTTGGCAGTGTCATGGACCGATGCCGGTTTCCCCCAAAAACTATCCGACGCGGTTTGCCAAGGTGGTAGTTTGGGAGCGCGAGCGGGCTGGGGCCAAGTGGGGCGCGCCGCTGGTGCTGGCGGTTTTCGCCCCTGGTTCCGTTGGCCAGCACTGCCACCCGGGTCGTCGCGCCCGCGTCTTTTGATTTGACGCGGAGGCGGCGGGGTCTTCTTATTTTAATTATGCCATTCACGACTTGCCGGGCGGCTGCGCGGTATAGCCTGGGGTGGCCAGTGTGGTTTATGAAACATATTATCCAACGAGTTCGATTATCGAGCCGGCGGCTCTGGCCGGTTTTGTGTCTGGGGTTCTTGATGCACGCGGGCGCGGCGGCGCTGGCGGCCGACACGGGCGACGCGCTGGCGCGGCAATTCGCCACGCCGCCCGATTCCGCCAAGCCGCAGACCTGGTGGCATTGGATGAACGGGAATATCACCCGGGAAGGCATCACCGCCGATCTCGAAGCGATGAAACGGGTGGGGATCAACGGCGCCGAGATTTTCAACGTATACGAAGGCATTCCGGCCGGCCCGGCCCCGTTCATGAGCCCGCAATGGCTGGAGCTGTTCCGGCACGCGGCGGTGGAGGCGGACCGCCTGGGCATGGAGTTGTGCTTTCACAATTGCGCCGGGTGGTCCTCCAGCGGCGGCCCCTGGGTCAAGCCGGAGCACGCCATGCAAACGATCGTGACGAGCGAGGTGATGGTGCAAGGCGGGAAACCGTTTAACGGCGTGCTGCCGCAACCGCGGGTCAAAGCCGGTTATTACCGCGACATCGCGGTATTGGCCTTTCCCACGCCGAGGGATAATACGCGCATCCATAACCTCGGGCAAAAGGGGTTGTTCGGCTTCGATTACCAGTATGGCATGCAGCCCGCCAAGGCCGCCGTGCCCGTCACCGCCGTGGTCGCGCGGGCGCAAATCGTCGACCTGACCGCGCGGCTCGGCGCCCAGGGCGAACTGGCTTGGGACGCGCCGACGGGGGATTGGACGATTCTGCGAATTGGCCATACGCCCACGGGCAAGGAAAATCATCCCGCGCCGGACGCGGGCCGGGGCTTGGAATGCGATAAACTCAGCCGCGAGGCGCTCGACGCGCATTGGAACGATGGGATCGCGCCCCTCTTGAAAAAGCTCGGCCCGCTGGCGGGTAAATCCGTCAACGATTGCCTGATCGACAGCTACGAGGTGGGTTGCAACAACTGGACGCCCAAGTTCCGCGAGGAGTTTTTGCGGCGCCGGGGGTATGATCCCATTCCCTTCCTGCCCGCGCTGACGGGGCGCTATGTGGACGGGGTGGAGATCACGGAGCGATTTCTCTGGGACTTCCGGCGGACGGTGGGGGATTTGTTCGCGGACAATTACTATTTTTATTTCGGCGAACTCTGCCGCAAGCACGGCTTGCTGGCCTCGGTGGAGCCGTACGATGGGCCCTTCGAATGCCTGCAAGTCGGAGCCCGGGCGGACATCCTGATGGGCGAGTTTTGGGCGGGGAGCAGCGGGGAATCCAGCTCGGTGAAGCTGGCCGCCGAAGCCGCGCACACGCACGGAATCAAGATCGTCGGCGCGGAATCCTTCACCGCCGATCCGGATAATGGCAAATGGCTGAATCATCCCGGCTCGCTCAAGGCGCTGGGCGACTTGACCTGGTGCACGGGCGTGAACCGGTTCATTTTTCATTGTTACGCGCATCAGCCCTGGATGGATAAGGCCCCGGCGATGACCATGGGCCAATGGGGCACGCATTTCGGCCGCTTCAACACCTGGTGGGAGCAATCCAAGACGTGGATTCAGTACGTGACGCGCGCCCAATACCTGTTGCAGGAAGGCCGGTGCGTGGCGGATGTGTTGTTCTTCGGGGGCGAAGCCGCGCCCAATGGGGGGGTGCATTTCCCGGAGCTCAAGGCCAAGGGCTATGACTATGACGCCATCGGCACAGATTTAATCGGCAAATTGAATGTGAACCACGGCCAAGTGGTGACGCCGGTGGGCGGGACTTACGCGGTGCTGGCGTTGCCGACGACGACCTGGATGACCCCGTCCCTGGCCCGCACGGTGCGCGAATTGGTGAAAGACGGCGCGACGGTGATCGCGCCCAAACCGTTGAAATCGCCCAGCCTGACGGACTATCCCCAGGCGGACGCCGAGTTGGCCAAGATCGCCGAGGAAGTGTGGGGCCCGGGGACGGGCGAACAGGCGTTCGGCAAGGGCAAGGTCATTTCGAATCGCTCGCTCGAAGAAGTGCTGGCGAGCCTGGGCGTGAAGCCGGATTGCGCGGCGCTCTCGAACGCGGCGCGCCTGGCGTTCATTCATCGCGTGATCGGCAAGACGGACGTGTATTTTGTGTCCAACCAGAAACCCCAGCCGGACACCGTGGAGTGCGCCTTCCGGACGGTGGGGCGCTTGCCTGAGCTCTGGGATGCGGAGACCGGCCAGAGGCAAGTGGCGCCGCTTTGGCGCGTGGAGGACGGCCGCACGGTGGTGACCTTGAGTCTGGAACAAGCGGGATCGGTGTTTGTCGTGTTCCAGCAGACGGCGAAACCTCAGCCCGACACCTTGGCCCGGATCGAATTCAAGCCCGCGGATACGTCCACCCATCGGTTGCCCAAGCTGGAGCTCAAGAGCGCCGCGTACGGCGTGTTCAATCTGGCCAATAGCGGGATGGTGGACGTGACCGCGAAAGTGGCGGAGCAGGTTCAGAACGGCAAGTTACGCATCGTGGCTTCGAACGAATTGGGCGGCGATCCCGCGGCGGGCGTCGTGAAGGAAATGCGAGTGGAGTACGAATGTGGCGGACAAAAGCGGGTGGCCACCGTGGCGGAAAATCTAACGCTGGAACTGCCGGCGGCGGGCGAATCCGGCGAAGTGCGCGTGCTCCGCGCCGTGTTCGGCAAATTTCACGAAAACTTGCTCGGGCTGCCCGCGGTTAAAACGATCGATGTGACCGCGCGTTTGGCTGGTCGCATCCAGGACGGGATGCTTGCGGTGCGAGTGGACAACGAGCTGGCCGGGAGCGATCCCGCCCAACTGGTGCCCAAAGAATTGCAAGTCGAGTATGCGATCGATGGCGTGGCGCATCGGCTGGTGGTGAAGGAGAATCAAGACTTGCGTCTGCCCGAGGATGCTTGGATCTTGCTGCCGCCGTCCCCGCGCGTAACGTGGGCCCGGGGTAAGCCGGTTTTATCGGCGGCGGAAGCGGGGACCTATACGTTTAAGACGGTTTCCGGAGCGGTGAAAACCGTAGCGATCGCCTCGCTCGCCGAGCCGCTGTCAATCCAGGGGCCGTGGTCCGTGACATTTCCCGCGGGGCGGGGCGCCCCGGCTTCGGCGGCTTTCGAGCAGCTCATCTCCTGGCCGGAGCATTCGGATGCGGGCATCAAATACTTTTCGGGCACCGCCACGTACCGGAAGCAATTCACGGTGGCCGCCGAGAGTCTGGCGGCCGGCCGCGCGTTGCAGCTTGATCTGGGCCGGGTGCAAGTGATCGCCGAAGTCCGGCTCAACGGCAAGGATTTGGGCACCCTATGGAAAGCGCCGTTTCGAGTGGATGTGACGGGCGCGGTCAAGGCGGGGACCAACGAGTTGGAAGTGCGCGTGACCAATCTATGGCCCAACCGGCTGATCGGTGACGAGCAATATCCCGACGATTGCGAATGGAACGGCATTACCATCAAGAGCTGGCCCGAATGGATGGTCAAAGGCCAGCCGCGCCCGGTGCCGCAGCGCTTGACTTTCACGACCTGGAAGCATTGGCACAAGGATTCGCCCTTGCAACCCTCGGGTTTGCTGGGACCGGTGGTACTGCGGACCTGGGTGCAAACTCCGGTGAAATAAGGCGGCTTATTCAAATGAGCGATCAAGTTGATCAGTCTCAACTTGACAGCGGTTTTTAATTAGGCCGTGGTAACGCTATGGGGCTGTGCTAGCAGGCTAGCGCGGCCCTAATGTTAAGGAGCCCCGTGTTCCGTTGGGCTATGGCGTGTGTAAAGTTGGCATTGAATATGCTAGTTTTATTCCGGCGCGAGCTCGGTCAATGTGTCTCCTTTCCGGTACGGTTCAACTGAAGCGGGACTTTAGTGTTTACCAAAAGCGGCTGGGCGGGCATGAATGGCTTGGGCGCGGGGATGTTTTGGACGGTATTTATAAGGTAAAATTGGATAATCATGAAACGAACTTGGCGTGTGGCGGGCGGTTTTAAAGCGATCTCAACGTGGGTTTCCTTGCGTCACTGGCTGTTAGCCTGCTGGGCCATCCTGTTGCTGGTCGCGCCTCGGGCCCAGGCGGAAATCGTCCAAACGAACGCCGCCAGGTATTGCGGGGTGGGCTTTTTGTGGGGCTCGGCCTATTCGCCGAATGGACGCTATTTCGTCACCTACGGTGAAAAAGGGGTGGCTTTGTGGTCGGCCACCAACGGGGCTTTATTGCGAACCTTTGGCGGGCATCTGACCAATGTTTACGGGGCGGCCTTTTCGCCGGACGGTTCGCGGCTGGCTTTGGCCGGCTACGATAGCGTGGCGACTCTATGGGAGGTGGAGAGCGGTAATTTGCTGCGGGTGTTTCGCGGACACTCAACCATTATTTTGAGCATCGCCTATTCGCCGGATGGCCAGTCGCTCGCGACCGGCGGCTATGACGGCTCCGTCAAAATCTGGTCGATCGCCGATGGCGCGGTAAAGCGCACGCTCGCGGCCGACAGCAAGTTTATCGTTTCCGTCGCTTATTCGCCGGACGGCACCCAGTTGGCCACCGGCGGGGGCGAAGGGATCGCCAGGTTATGGTCGGCGACGGACGGCACCTTAATCCGCGCGTTGACGGGGCACTCCAGCAATGTGATGGCGGTGGCCTTTTCGCCCGATGGCACCCAGTTGGCGACGGCCAGCGCGGATAAGACGGCCAAATTGTGGTCGGTGGCGGACGGTTCCTTGATTCGCACGATGCAAGGGCATACGGATTTTGTGAATGGGATCGCCTTTTCACCCGACGGCGCTAAAATCGCCACCGCCGGCGCGGATGACTATGTAACCCTCTGGTCGGTGGCCGACGGATCCATCCTGCTCTCGAATTCGTATAACGAAAACGAAGTGCGGACCGTTAGTTTTTCGCCCGATGGGACGCGGGTGCTGACGGCGAGTCGCGATCAGATGGTTTATATTTGGCTGGCGTCGAGTGGCACCCTGCTTTGGGCTTCCAGTCAGCATTATTACGGCTGTTTCAGCGGCGCCTTTTCCCCCGATGGCACGCAATTTGCCACGGGCGGCAGTGATGGCACCACCGACCTGTGGCAAACTTCGGACGGCGATGTGACGGGGTGCTTGCAGGCGAATTACCTCAATACGAACTTCGTTTACGGAGTCGCGTTCTCGGCGGATGGCCAATGGTTCGCCACGGCGTCCCGGGACGGGGTGGCGCGGATTTGGTCGGCCACCAGTCACGAGTTGGTGCGCAGCATTACCGCGGACGCCACGCTGGTGCGCGGGCTGGCCTTTTCTCCGGATAGCACGCAATTGCTGACGGGGGGCGCGGATGCGAAGGCTAAACTCTGGTCGGTGGCGGATGGTTCGCTGTTGAAAACGTTCGCGGACCATACGGCGATGGTCTTGAGTGTGGCCTTTTCACCGGATGGCCAGCGGGTGGTGGCGGGAGCCGCGGATAAAACGGCCATGATTTGGAAGCTCGCCGATGGCGCGCTGGAGCGGACTCTATCCGGCCATACGAGCTACGTGTACAGCGTGGCCTATTCGCCGGATGGGACGAAAATCGCCACTTCCAGCAGCGATTACACCGCCAAACTCTGGTCGGCCGCCGATGGGGCGTTGCTCCATACGTTAACGGGGCATGCGGGCATTGTGTGGAGCGTCCGATTCTCGCCCGACGGGACGCAATTGGTGACGGGCAGTCGCGATTACACCGCCAAAATCTGGTCGGTGGCCGAGGGCAGCTTGCTGCGCACCTTGAAGAAACATGAGGATGCGGTGAGCGAAGCCGTCTTTTCGCCCGACGGCACCGAGGTGCTCACCGCCGGTTACGATGGCGCCTATTTGTGGCGGGTGGCGGGTGGCGATACCACCATCCAATTGGCGCTGGACGCTGCCGCCGCGGGAACCGCGGTGGCCGTGCGGGGTTATGTGGGCGCCACCGTCACCGTGCAGGCGTCGACGAATTTGATTAATTGGGATGCGGCGGCTAAGTTTACCCTCGGGCATGGCGTGATCACCTGGCGGGACCCCGAGAGCGGAACCAGCCATAAATTCTATCGCGCCACGGTTCCGTGAGGGAGGTTAAACATGGGTAAACTCATCATTGTCGCCGGGGTGCCGGGCGCGGGTAAGTCAACGGTGCTGACGGAAGCTTGGAAACGCTCGGAAAAGGATCTCAAGTACACGATCATTTCCTTTGGCACCGAGATGCTTAACTTGTGCCAGGCCGCGGAATTGGTCAAAAATCGGGATGCCATGCGCAACTTGAGCCCGGACCTCCAGGAGGAGCTGCAATGGCGGGCCACCAAGCAGATCGCCGAGCGCCCGGAGAATACGCTCCTGGATACGCATTGCGCCATCAAAACCGGCTCGGGCAGCTACTTGCCGGGATTGACGCCGCGCATGCTGGAGCGGTTATCCCCCAAAGCCATCATCTTGGTCGACGCGCACGAGGCGGAGATCCGGGGACGACGAAAATTGGATAAGTCCAGGCCGTTGCGCACCATCGAATCTTACGAGGATATTTCCGAGCACAAAGTCATCAACCGCGCCTACGCCGCCGCTTTCAGCGCCCGCAGCGGCTGTTTATTGCGGATCATCCAAAACAACACAGGCGAGTTCGACAAAGCGGTCGATGAATTCGTCGAGACGCTGAAGTACATCGCGCAGGCATCCAGTGGCGCCACGGCGTAGCGAAATTCCCTGGAATAGCGCGGAGCCTGGCGAGCCTATTGTCCCGATACGTCGAGACAAGACATATGGAACATGTCCCGGATGATGAGCCGTCCGCCCGCCAAGGCCATCGGCCCCCAAGCGTCAGGGCCTTCCAGCATTTTGGCTTTGGCCAGCGTTTTAAACGCTTCGGGACTCGCCTGGGCGAGGGAAAGTTCCCCGCTATCGTTCAACAAGTAAAACCGCCCTTGCGCCAGCATGAAGGGGCCGTTGCCAAACCGGTTGGCCGGGCCGCTTTGCCAGACGATTTTACCTTGCAGATCCAGGCAGATGAACTGGCCATCCGGCCGGACCCCGTAGATGTGGTTTTGGAAAAGGATGGGGGTTTGCTGGATGGCGCCAAACACCGCTTGCTTTAGTCGGAATAAGATTTCGAGCCGGTATTTTCCGTTTTCCTCCCGCAATTGCGCCATCATCGCGCCGGCGTCGTAGCCGCCCGAAAAGAAGAGCTTGCCATCGCCCACCGGCAAGGGGGAGGGCACGTTCGCCATGCTGATTTTCCAGTCCGGAGTTTCCCAGAGGATAGCGCCGTCGGTGGCGGACACGCCCACCACGCCGGCGCTGGCGCAGTAAACGTACATTTTCTTGCCCTGAAACGTCAGGGGCGTGACGGAGGAATGGGTCATCTGCCAACGGCGCGGGTTGGGCGTTTGCCACAGCACTTTGCCCGTCAGGCCATCGACGGCGATCATGAGCACATCCCCCGCCGGGGCGAGGATGACGCGGTCCCCGTCGATCAAGGGGCATTGTCCGGCGTACCAAGGCGGGACTTCGGTGTTATATTCACGCGCCAGGTCGAGCGTCCACCGGGTCGAACCGGAAAGGGGGTCCAGGCAGGTGACATGGCATTTGGGGCCGATGGCGACGGCGAATGTTTCGGCGATAGCCGGAACCGTGCGCGACATGCCGTGGTTGCGCTTAACCTTCATGGGATAGGTGTAGCGCCAGATTTCCTGGCCATTGGCCAATGAAAGACAGCGGAACGCGTCCGCTTGCCGCTCCCAATCGTAATCCATCAGGTAGACGCGGCCCTTCCAAATGGACGCGCCCGCGAACCCTTCGCCCACGGGAATATTCCACAAGACTTTGGGGCCCGCGCTCGGCCACGCTTTGGCCAGCGGCGTCGTTTCCGGGCTGATGGCGTCCCAATTGGGACCGCGAAACCCAGGCCAGGCTCCGGGCAATTCGGCGGGCACGCCGTTCGATAAAATCAATTTGCCTTGCGCTTGGACCACCGCGTTGCCGCCCCCCGTCGCGGCGGCGGCGCGATCCGTGCCGGGCAGCCGGGCTTGAATCGGGCGGCTGGTTCCCTGGAACCACCAGCACCCCAGCGCCAGCACCCCCGCCGCGGCGGTGAGCGTGGGCAACCATTTGGCGGCTATTGAGGAATGCATGGCGATTTAGACGAGGGCAAAAAGGGATCGCGAAAGGTTTTTTGAAAATCGTAGCCGCCTTTGAAATCCTCCCGGCTATCGGTGGGAGTTTTGCTGAGAATTCCGCTCTCGACCATATTGAACACCATTTCGCCAAAATCTTCGCAGGAATGCACGCCCCATTCGTTAAACACGGCGAGGGTCATCGGCCCATACTGGGCGAGGGCATATTCCCGGATGCCGGCGAGGAGTTCCTGGCCGGACACATGGCGGATCGCTTTTTTGATTTCCTTGACCACTTTCCGCTGGGTGTGGTCGAGGGCTTCCCGTAAAAAATCGTAAGCGTCGCGATGATATCGCGGATCGCGTTTTACGACGGTTTCTATCACGCTGGCAAAGTCTTTTTCCTGCATCGCTATTAAGGCGCGGATTCGCTCCGTGTCTGCTTGGAGGGATGCGCGGTTCGGTACGCTTTTACCGCCCACCCCAGCAGCAGCAGGCTTAGCACCACGGCTAACACCCACTGCTCTTGTTTGGTTAAATAGGCCTTCATGACGGAGGCGTAACTCAGCCCACTATAGGTAGAGTCATCCAGCCACCGCAATATTCACCACTTTTTTGGGTACGATGATGATTTTTTTCACCGTCTTGCCATCGATAAAGACGCGCGCCTTCGGGCTGGCCAGCGCCGCTTGCTCGATTTCCGCCTGCGACGCTCCGGCCGGGACCCGGATGACATCGCGCAATTTGCCGTTCACCTGCACCGGTAAGGCCAGAAAATCTTCCACTAACAGAGCTGGATTATACTGAGGCCAAGCCACATAGGCCAAAGTGTCCGTCGTCTCGCTAGGGAATTTCTCCAAGAGCATCTGGTAAAGCTCTTCCGCCACATGCGGGGCGAGCGGCTGGAGCAGAATTAAGAAATCGCGCGCCACTTCCACCGGTTTGACCTCCCAGCCCGAAGCTTCGTTCATAAACACCATCAAGGCGGAGATGGCGGTGTTGAACCGCATGCCGTCCAGGTCTTCCGTCACCTTCTTGATGCAGGTGTGCAAGACTTTGAGCTGCGCGGCCGTGGCTTTTTCGGAGACGATATTCTCTTTAAGGCGAAGGAGTTTCAGCAAATCGCGAGATTGCCCGCCTTGGGTGGTCTGGGCGAGCTCGAAGGCTTGGTCGCTGGCGTCGTCGATGAAAAATCGCCACACCCGGCCCAAGAACTTGTACACGCCTTCGACCCCTTGGGTGCTCCAGGGTTTCACCATCTCCAGCGGCCCCATGAACATTTCATAGAGGCGGAAGGCGTCCGCTCCGTATTCGGAGATCACCACGTCGGGGTTGATCACGTTGCCGCGCGATTTGGACATTTTCTGGCCGTCTTCGCCGAGGATCAGCCCTTGGTTGACCAATTTATAGAACGGCTCGGGCGTGGACACTTGGCCGAGATCGAACAGCACTTTGTGCCAGAACCGGGCGTAAAGCAGGTGCAACACCGCGTGCTCCGTGCCGCCCACGTAGAGATCGACCCCCGGGGTGGTTTTGCCGGCGGCCGCGGCGGTGCCCATCCAATATTGTTCCGCGCCGGGATCGCAAAACCGTTGGTCGTTGCGGGCGTCCAAATAGCGGAGATAATACCAGCAGCTGCCCGCCCATTGGGGCATGGTGTTGGTCTCCCGGGTCCGGCCATCGGGTAAATGGACCCATTCCTTGGCGCGGGACAAGGGCGGTTCACCGTCGGCGGTCGGCTTATAATCGGTAAGCGGCGGCGGCTGCAAGGGCAGCTCGGATTCCGACAACGCCTCGGGTTGCCCATGGCGCCAAGCCAAGGGGAAGGGTTCGCCCCAATACCGTTGGCGGCTGAAGAGCCAGT
>DBTJ01000160.1:1233-3166 GCA_002306985.1 Verrucomicrobia bacterium UBA1319 | reverse complement strand
CATAATAGGCACACGGGCAGCGGCGCAATCCGATAGTTTCCCGTATGACAGGGCTGTAAGGCGGGATGCCCACTCAAGGCTGGTTGCGGGGACAGGATTTGAACCTGTGACCTTCAGGTTATGAGCCTGACGAGCTACCGGGCTGCTCCACCCCGCGGTCCAGCTGGGTTTACTGTGCTTGAGGGCAGGGTGGGTTACAAGTTATTTCTGCGTTTATCTTTCGTTTTTTCTCGGCGCCCCATGAAAGTCGTTGTTTGCAGTGGGTTTGTCGCTAGTGTGAAAGGTGTTTTTAGGCGACCGCCGTGTCCTGGGACTGGCTTTGGCTCATGAAATCTAGGTAGAAGCCGAGTTTTTCTTTGAGTTCTTTGCGGGGGACGATGGCGTCGATCAAGCCATGGTCTAGGAGGAATTCGGCGGTTTGGAATCCGGGGGGGAGTTCGGCTTGGGTGGTGTCTTTGATGACGCGGGGTCCGGCAAAGCCGATCATGGCGCCGGGTTCGGCGATGATGAGATCGCCCAGGGTGGCGAAGCTGGCCATGACGCCGGCGGTGGTGGGGTGGGTGAGGACGCTGATGTAGGGGAGTTTTTTCTTGGCGTGGTAGGCCAGGGCGGCGCTGGTTTTGGCCATTTGCATGAGGCTGAACATGCCTTCGTACATACGGGCGCCGCCGCTGGTGCAGATGATGGCCAAGGGCAGGCCTTTGTCGGTGGCGGTTTCGATGAGCCGGGTCAGTTTTTCGCCGACGACGGAGCCCATGGAGCCGCCGAGGAAGGTGAAGTCCATGACGCCCAGGGCCAAGCGGTGGCGGCCGAGTTTGCCCACGCCGGTGATGACGGCGTCTTTGAGTCCGGTGCTGTTTTGGTAGGCTTCGAGTTTGCTGACGTAGGAGGTGACGCCGGTGAATTGGAGGATGTCCACGCTCGTCATGGAGGCGTCCATTTCTTCAAACGAGCAGGTTTCGACCAGGGAATGGATGCGTTCGCGGGCGGTGATGGGCAGGTGGAAGTGGCAATGGTAGCAAACCTTGAGGTTTTCGTCCAATTCCTTGTCGTAAAGCATGGCCGAACACTTCGGGCATTTGGTCCACACACCCTCGGGGATGTCCTTTTTCCGGGACTGGCTTACGCCGAGCTTGGGTTTTTTGAAGGTGGATTCCGGTTTGAGGATGGGCGATTTGTTTGTCCCCTCGGTTTTGTTCAAGCCGAGGGTCTTCTTTACGAATGTAGTCGTTGCCATATAAAGGGGTCTGGTTAGAGGACGGCGCGCGCCACCGTCCAGACGGAGACGCTGGCGGCGCCCGCGATCAGCAGGGCTTGGGCGGCGCTATTAACGGTGGCGCCGGTGGTGAACACGTCGTCCACGAGCACCAGGCGCAAGCCGCGGAGCCGGGCGCCGGGGGCCGCCGCAAAGGCGTGGCGCAGGTTTTCTTCCCGCTTGGAGCGGCTTAACAGGGTTTGGGTGCCGGTGAATTTGGTCCGGCGCAGCCAGTGGGAGGGGCAGGGGACTTGGACGGTTTGGCTCAATTGTCGCGCCAGGCGGCTGGCTTGGTTGAACTCGCGTTCGCGGGCTTTGACGGGGTGGAGCGGCACGGGGATGATCGCGTCGATCCGCCGTTCGCGGAACCACGGCGCGGCCGCGCGGGTCAGGAATCCAGCCAGCGCGGGTTCGAACCACAGCGCTCGTTCGTATTTATATCGATGAATCATTTCCATTGCCACACCTCTGGCAATCACGGCCGCTCGCGCCGAGTCGAAATTGCGCCGCGTTTGTTGGCAGCGTCCGCAAGTGAATTCGCCGGTGATTTCGCCCGCGAACGGCAGTCCGCATTGCTGGCAAAAGGGCCGTTCAATCCACTCGACGGCTTGGCGGCAGCGGGTCCCCAAATAGCCATCGGCGCGGCCAGCGGGTTCTTCGCCGCATACTTGGCAGATA
>DBTJ01000160.1:512-986 GCA_002306985.1 Verrucomicrobia bacterium UBA1319 | reverse complement strand
ACTTGGCAGATATCAGGATAGAGCAACGCCAGGATGGCATCAAGCCAGACTTTACCGTTGGAAAACGGCGGGGAACATCGGGCGTTGGCCGCGGCTACATCCATGTTAAGTACCACCCGGGGTTCCTCGGGTAAAAAAGGCTATCGGCGTGACATCAAAGTATCCCGAGAGCCGGAAAAACGCAAATGAGCGCGGATACCCGCCACGCGAACTCATTGCGGTCTATTGATTTGCGATACCCATGCGGCGGGGTCCTCGATTAGGCGCCCGCCAGTTTTTGCGTGAATTTGGCGATGCGATCCAGGCCTTTTTCGATGTTTGCCAGGCTCGTCGCATAGCTAATGCGGATATAATCGTCAGCTCCGAAAGCAATGCCGGGCACGGCCGCCACTTTTTCTTGCTCCAGCAGGCGAGCGCAGAAATCGGCGGATTTCAGGCCGGTGGCCGAAATGTTCGGGAACAGGTAGAACGCGC
>DBTJ01000160.1:0-268 GCA_002306985.1 Verrucomicrobia bacterium UBA1319 | reverse complement strand
TTCGGGAACAGGTAGAACGCGCCTTTGGCGTTTACGCAAGTGATTCCCTTCATTTGATTTAGCCGCTTGTGAGCGTATTCGCGGCGTTTGGCGTATTCCGCCAGCCACTTGGCTAAATGATCTTGCGGGCCATTGAGCGCGGCCACGCCGCCTTTTTGGGAGAACGAGGTCGGGTTGCTGGTGCTATGACTCTGAATGGCGTCGATGGCTTTCGCAATCGGCTCCGGCGCGGCTAAATAACCTAAACGCCAGCCGGTCATCGAGTAGG
>DBTJ01000024.1:507-11870 GCA_002306985.1 Verrucomicrobia bacterium UBA1319 | reverse complement strand
ACGACGCACATGCACCAATCGCGCACGACGCGTTCGCCGCAAGCCTCTGCTGGCGAAAAGTCGCGGACTGGGGGAAAGTCAAAGCCCGTGAAATTCAAGCTCAGCGTAACGCCCAATATCGGAGGCCTTCTGGGGGACAGGGTGACCGCCAAGTTGGCGTTGCGCGCGCGCAAACAAGCGGCCCAAAGCACACCTGCGCCAAGTCCGTCTGCCAAGAAGTCATCTTCGTAGGCCACTTCAGATTCACGCCATGCGCGAAGCTGACATACTCTTTGCGATGACGGCAATCCGCAAGATGCTGGCACAGTCGCCCCGCGCCAAGGACACGGCCAAGGGGGTACATGAGTTCTGGATTCCTTGGGAGGAGCCTCGTCCCTATAGCGCGGTGACGATACGCGCCTTGGAACGGTTGCAAAAACTGGGTGAGATGGAGGTCGTTCGGCAAAAGGACGGCTCCATGGTCTGGTGCGCCAGACCCGCCCCGGACAAACTCTGAATGCAGCAGGCAGTGCCGCTTCAGGCCTGCAGGTCGATGCGGTACTTCCGCACCAATTTGCCAAAGGCGCTGGGGTCCTGGCTGGCCAGTCGGGCGGCTTTGGTGATGTTGCCGCCGGTTTGACTCATCAATTCCAGCACGTAGCTACGCTCAAACTGGCGCACGGCTTCGACCTTGGCCGCACGGAAGCCCTTGGCAGTGACGGGAGAACCCCGTTCGGACATTTCCTCGACCTCGCGCAGGACGATGTTGACGCCATCGCTCAACAGAAAAGCCCGATGAACTGCATTCTCAAGCTCGCGAACATTGCCTGGCCACGCGTGGTTGTTGATGTAGGCCACCGATTCGGGAGAAAGTCTGGCATCCGCCCTGCTGTAATGCCGGGCAAAACGGGATACAAAAGTCTGCGCCAATTCCACGGCATCGCCTGAACGTTCTCGCAGACTGGGCATGCGCAGGCTCAGGACGCTGATGCGAAAGTAAAGGTCCTTGCGAAATTTTCTTTCGTCGGCCAGTTGTAGAAGATTGGCATTGCTGGCCACCAGAATACGTACATTGGCTTGTTGTACTTTGCAACTTCCAACTCGACGGTACATACCATCTTGCAGGAAGCGCAGCAATGCTGCCTGCGCCTTATGTCCCAGGGAGTCGATTTCGTCAAGAAACAGGGTGCCGCCATGGGCTTCCTGCACCAGACCCGCAGAAGTGGTTTTGGCGTCGGTGAAGGCACCACGTTCGTGTCCGAACAGCTCGCTTTCCAGGAGCTGTTCCGGAATGGCGGCGCAATTCACCGCCAGGAACGGTTGCTGGTTGCGGTTGCTGTGATGATAGATCGCGCGGGCGATCAATTCCTTGCCCGTGCCGCTGGCCCCCTCTACCAACACCGTGCTTTCGCTTTCGGCGATTTGAGGCAGAAACTCAAACATCTGGCGCATCGCGGCACTGTGGCCAATAACTTCCGAAAACAACTCCCGCTGCCGCGCCTCCTGCTGCAACTCCTCCACCACGCGCAAATCGCGGAAACTCTCCACCCCACCAATCACCTTGCCTTGGGCGTCTTTTAGAATGCCGGTCGAAATGCTGATCGGAATGCGCTGTCCGTGCGTATCCACAATATGCACCACCTTGTTGACGATGGGACGCCCCGTGGCCAGCGTTTGTTTCAAGGCGCAGGCGCTCTCGCAAATGCTCGCGCGAAACACATCGCAGCACCGCTGCCCCGCCGCCGCCTGCCGCGAAATGCCGGTGATCTTCTCGGCCGCCCGGTTGAACAAGCGCACGCGCCAAGACTCATCGACCGTGAACACGCCATCGGGGAGGCAATCAATCAATTCACTATTCATGACCTATAACGCCAGATTGCGCGAGCAGGAGTTGATTGGCAATCGCCTTTCTCCAACATTATCCCGCCAAACCAAGGGCCAAATCCTTGGGCCAAGTCTATGAACTAAACACGAATTCGATTTATTTGAAGAGCCGCCTGGCGAGCGCAACACGGGCGCTACCTCATCACCTTGGCGAATGGGGCAAAGTGGATGACGGTGATGCGGCGACCCATGAAGATATTTTCGACGCCACGCGCGCCACCGGCGGGGAGCATTGGCAAGGCATGCGGGGTGCGCATCAATGGCCTAACCCTGGTTACCACCAATGGCTGGAATCCTGCGGATGATTGGGACGCGCGCAAAGTGACGGTGACGGACGACGCCGGACGCAGCTTCACCCTGCGCACCCCACGTTACCGGCTCGGCGCCATTCCCACAGGCACGTGTGACGCCATCCGCATTTTTACCCAGGAATCCGGTTCCGGCACGGATGGCACCTTTTAGTGTGAGCTTTTCACCCAATAAATCATTGTCCAGGAAACCACGCCCAATTTGGTGATCGCGCTCAACGCGGTGATTTGCCGGCCCGTCACGGCGGGGACTTACCACTTGCAGAGCTGGCCGAGCATCGATTCGGGCGAGTGGCAAACCGTGACGAATGCGCCCATCGTCTCCGGCGGACAAAATATCGTGAACTTGTCTCCCGCGAGCCGACGGGCCAACCGGCGCTCCACGGTTTGGCGCCAAAGTACCGTGAGCGCGTCCAGCCGCAAAGTATTGGAATGAAAGATATGCGGCAAGCAATGATAAATGGCCCCGGAAAGCTCCAACGCGCGGACCAGGCTGGTCGACCCGACTAGGTCGGGACAAAGGCCCAACGCGGCGAGCCCGACAGTCAGCCACAGGAAAGTGGAGCTTCGGGCGCAGGCGGGCCGGTGATGGGCCACCGCCTGCAGCTAGGCCCGCCAGAGCAATAGCGATCGGCTGGATTAGCAACCGGGGCCGATGGTGGCTGCGGAAACCTACGGGATTTGTCGCGCGGAAAAGCGGCCGGGGGTTTTACGTTTTTCTCCGGGCACGTCCTAGGATGGGTGATCCGGGCCTCGGAGTTTGCGCGGGAGACGCAAGGTTGACTACTCTTGGCGTCCGTTTGGAGTCTTGGCGTCCGTTTGGACGTGCGGTTCAACATGGGGTGGTTTTGGCTGGGATAGATTGGCTCGATAATGGTCCGCGGGCGGCGATTCCGCGCGGGCATACTTTCGCTCTCCGGAGGCTGGCGATGCGCTATTGAATTGAACCGTTGTTTCAAATTCTGAACCCTGTGGACGCGGCGGGCGCGGGGTCCACGCTCAACCCCATGGTTTTCCGCGGCGTTTTTCGCCCGGCCAGAAGTATGGTCCGATTCGCGACGCGAGTAGTGGTGAACCTTACTGCCAAGACGGTGGGATAGAATACAATTCATGGACAGATATTTGACTGTCCGGCTAGGCGCGAACGAGGAAACATGCCCCCAGCGGTCTCTGACCGAGTGAGCAACCCCGCCGGGCAGCCAAAGCGCCGACCGGAAGTGTGTCCTATCCCACCGTCTTGGCAGTAAACCAGCGAAGGCGCTCGCTCGCGGGATTATTCGGATTTTAGCCGGAAGAAGCGCTGGCTGGCCGAGGTATCCGGCTGATACGGGCTGGCGGCATTATCCAACGTCTCCCAGGTGCCCGTTAAACTTGTGGCCGTCTGCAACACCCCTGCCCCGGTCCAGCTAATCTGCGGCTTGCCGCTTACCGCCTGGATTTTTAGCGCGCCCAATTGTAACGGCGCGAAATTGACCAGTGTATAAACCAACCCGCCGGCCGCCGGCGCGGAATCCAAGGCTGCCCAGGTGCCGCTAATCAACTGAAACGTCAGGGCCATAGTGTTCGTGCCATACACTTTCTGACCGTCGCTGGTGTAAATGGCTTGGCGTGAGATGCGGCATTCAAAATCGGACCCCGCCGCCGCCGGGCCAATCGCAAAATCTAACTGGCCGACCCCGCCTTCATTGAATTGCCCGTTCTTCTGCTGATAGCCCGTGGCATTTTCGATCATCATTTCGGAGCCGATGCCCGTCGTGGCATAACCGGTGGCCGCGTCATTATCGGTGTCGGAGAAGATGTGGAAGAGGCTGTCGACGCCGAGCTGACCGACGTTGGCATAAAAGCTCATTCGGATATAGATGTAACTATCATCGTTGGTAATGGTGATGTCTTTGAACTCCATGCCCTCCAAGGTGTCTTGCGTTTCGGTGGTGGCGGGCGCAATCCCGCTCCAATCATCCAAGTCGCCGTCGATGAGGATGGTGGCTCGGAACATGGCCGTGGCGCTGGCCGAATTGTTGAAACGATCTTTCACGCCATGGACGCTCAACGTATAGACGGCGCCAAAGTTCAAGGCGGCCGTGGTGGTCAGGGTCACCGTTCGCGGGTCCGTTGCCTCCAGCGAGGCCGCAGCCACCTGGGCTCCGCCGGTCAGCGTGTAGTTGCCGGGGGTGGCGGCGGTGGCGGGGTCCAAGGGTTCGGAAAATTCGATCACGACTTTTTTACCGGAGCCGTTGACCTGCGCGATGGTGGGCGGATACGCGTCCACGTTTACCACCAGTTTGGCGGAGCGGCTGGCCACCGCATTGGCGCGGTTGCTCACTGTTACCGAATACAGGCCCGCGTCGGACAAGACGGCGTTGGTAATGGCCCAACTCGCATGAGTCGCGCCGGCAATCGGAGCGCTATCCTTAAACCATTGATAGTAAATAACGGGGGAACCGGCGGCGGTGACCGCAAAGGTGGTGGATTCGCCTTGGAGGATGGTGCGGTCGGCTGGTTCGGCCTCATTTGCGAGGGTGATCGGCACGGCGGTGGTGGTCAGTTGCGCGGTGCGACTGGTAGCTTTTTTCCCCGTGGCATTGCTGATTTCCACGTAATAGGTCCCCGCGTCACCAGCTAGCACCACGTCGATCGCGAACGTCGCGTTGGTGGCCCCGTCGATGGCGGCCCCGTCCTTGTACCATTGATAAGCCAGAGGCGTTGAACCGCTGACTTTGCCCACGCTAAAAGTGGTGGCGTCGCCTTCCGTCACACTCCGATCCGCCGGTAGGGAAGCGTCATCGATGGATGGCGCCAAACTATCCGTGGCGTCCAACCGTAAACCGAAAACGAGTTCATTAGGGGTGGCAGCCGCCTGGTGAACTTCCACCTCCAGCACGTTGGCGCCCGTCACGAGCGCTTCCGCCGGCAAGGCAAAGAACTCCGCCTGTCCCGGCGTAGCCGGTCCGCCGGTCGCCGAAGTGGCGTAAGTTACCGCGCCCTCGGCGAGGCGCACCCGCTTAACTTCCAGCCCATTGAGATAAAACACCGCGCCGTCCGAGAGATAGTTACTCACCACCAGCGCAATGCCCGAATTGTCATAGTCCCAGGTAAAGGGCACGCGCAGGTAATACGTGTTGCGCCCGGAAGCAAGCGGGGTCGCGATGGCCGGGTAGGTTCCGGCGGTCGCGCCAAAGCCGAACAACCCGGAGCCTTGCTGCCAGCCCGTTTGCGTGGGGTCATAATCGTCCGCCAGCCAGTTGGTTCCCAAGTCCTCGCCGGAATCGAGGTAACTCCAGGCGGCGCCCGCCAGCGATATCAAGTTCGTGGTGCCAGTGGCTTTCGACGGGGCGGAGGCGAATTCGTACGCCACGCCGCCACTGTCGGGGGCCACATCCACGGCCGCCCAGTTGCTATCTTCAGCTTCGATCGCCACCGCGATGCTCGTCCCGCTAAAGATGGGGTTACCGGTGGCGTCGCGCGCCGCGCGGGAAATGCGCAGCTCAAATTGGTTGTCCGTCCCCGTGGGTGCCACCGCCCAATCCAAGCCGGTGGCGCCACCGGCGTTCCACTGTCCGGGTTGCTGCGTATATCCGCCTCCGTTTTCGATCATCAATTCGGAGCCGATCCCGGCCACCGAAAAACCGGTCGAAAGGTCCGCGTCCGCATCGATGAACACGTGATGGTTATACGCGCTGTAATCCACCGAGTTCGCCATTCTGACCCGGACGTACAGGTAAGCGTCGTCATTGGCCAGATATACACTGGTGAAATCGAGCGGACTCGCGCCTTCGGCGGCATCGGTGGCGGCGACGGGCACGCCCGCCCAGTCGGTAAACTGGCCGTCGATGGTGATGGTTTTGTATTGGCCGGCGGTGCCGGTGATGGTCCCAAGCATAGCCGCGCTCAGGCAGGCAAAACAGAGGGGGAACAATCGAGTGTTCATGAGGCTTTATTATAGCCGACGCCCGGAGGACTGTCAATATTCCTATTATAACCCACACCAATTATCAAGTTATATTATTATTTATTATACAACCCTAGTGGAATCATTAGCCGGACGATATTCACACGAACCGGGGTTTCGCCGGTTTTTCCGGTCCTTACAGATGATCTCGACCGGCCGAAAACGAGCCCAACTCGCTCGCCCGCAATTTGAATCTGGCCAAGCCCCTGGTTTGTCTCTTAAGTAATAGCCATGCATCTGCCCCAACTTAGTTTCGCGCCCCCAAAAGGCGGCCTGGCCGTTCCCGGCCAGGCGGTGGCAATCCTAGCGCTGTTCTTTTGCGCCCGCGCGGCGTTGGCCGGTGAAACCGGCCCCATTGACCGCCACGCCTTGGTGACCCGTCATAACATTGTCTGGAACGAGCCGGCGGGGCGGCTAGCGCTGGGCAATGGCGAATTCTGCTTTGGCGCCGACGGCACCGGGTTGCAGACTTTCGCGGGCAACACGATGTCGCACTGGGGCTGGCACAGCTTTCCGTTACCCGCCGGCTGGACCCCGGAGCGGGTGCCCGCCACAGGCACTTTTCAAAAAGGCCGCAACACCGGTCCAGACGTCTTCCCGGAGGGCACGGAGGCCATCCGCACCTGGATGTTCGACAACCCCCACATCATGAACCTGGGGCGTTTTAAACTGCGGCGGACTCAGGGACCCGAGCTAGTGCCCGCCGACCTCGCGCGCTTGTCCCGAACCCTCGATTTGTGGAGTGGCGCGCAAACCGCCCAATATTGGATCGACAACCAGCCGGTTTCCGTCGTGACCCGCGTGCATCCTGATCTCGATCTGGTGGCCGTGCGGGTCGAATCTCCCCTGGTTCAGTCGGGCGGCTTGGAAATCACGCTAGATTTCCCCTACCCCGCGTTGAAGGACGAGGCCTGGGTGGGCGACTTCGCCCGCGCGGCCGCGCACGCCACCACGGTGGTCGCCGCGGGGAATCACCAGCTGGATATCCAGCGCCAGGTAGACGAGACGCGTTATTATGTCCGGCTCATCGGGGATGAAGGATGCCGCATCGACGGCCCTGGCGCCTCCGGGGTGCCCGCCCATGCGGTTCGGCTAAGCGCGGCCGGCGCCCAAGTAATGAGTTTCGTTTGCGCTTTCTCCCACCCGCCTTTCACGAAGGCGTTGCCTACGTTTTTGGAAACCCAGCGGGCGGGCGCGGCTCATTGGAAAACGTTTTGGCAATCCGGCGGCGCCATCGACCTTTCCGCCAGCCAGGATCCACGTTGGCGAGAACTGGAACGGCGCATCGTGCTCTCACAATACCAAATGGCCGCGCAGTCGGCGGGCAGCTGGCCTTCCTCGGAGTACGGATTGTTGGGAATCGATCCCTGGCGGGGCCAATTCCACCTGGAAATGACGTGGTGGCATCTGGCCCATTACGCGCTCTGGGATCGCTGGCCCTTGGCCGATAACGCCGTGGGATGTTACGCGCGTTTCGCTCCGGGGGCTCGCGCCCTCGCCCAGCAATTGGGCTACGCGGGCGTTAAATGGCAGAAATCCGTCGGGCCGGAGGGCCGCACCGCCCCTTGGACCGGCAACCAAGTGCTGCTCTGGAAACAGCCTCATCCGATTTTTTTCGCGGAACTGGAGTACCGGTTACGCCCCACCCGCCAGACGCTCGAAAAATGGGCAAACCTCATCCAAGCCACCGCCGAACACATGGCCGATTACCCAACCCTGGACCAGCGGACCGGATGCTATTCGCTCAGCCCAGCCATGCCGCCGAGCGAACAAGGCATTACCCGCGACACCGTGTTCGACCTGGCTTACTGGCGCTGGGGTTTGGATAAGGCCCAAGAATGGCGGCAACGCCTGGAGCTCCCCCGCGAACCGCATTGGGACGAAGTGCGCCGGCATTTAGCGCCCTTGCCAACGCTTGAAGGCGTCTACATCCACTCGCCGGAATGGACCAACACCTACGCTCAGCGCGCCTTCGAACATCCCGATCCCATCGGCGTGATCGGCCTGCTCCCCCCCGTCGCCGGAGTGGATCGAGACACCGCCCAACGGACCGTTCGCAAAGTTTGGTCCCGCTGGAATTGGGACCAATGCTGGGGCTGGGATTTCCCCTGGATGGCCATGGCCGCCGCGCGCACGGGCGAGCCGGCCATCGCCGTTGAAGCCCTGCTCAAAGCCAGCCCGCGCAACCACTATGATATCCAAGGCATTAATACCGGAGGCCCGTGCCCTTACCTGCCCGGCAACGGAGGCTTGCTTTATGCCGCGGCGATGCTCGCCGCCGGATGGGATGGTGCGCCCACCCGAAACGCGCCCGGCTTCCCCACCAACGGCGCCTGGACAGTGCGGTGGGAGGGATTGAAACCCGCCCCCTAATCCCCCCAAGCGCATGCGTATTCAACCATCGACTGGGCGGGGATCAACGCTATTTCAGGTTCCACCGCAAACCGTCAATAAGTCATTCCTTTCGCGTTTTGGACCTGCCTTGCTGGTGGCCATGCACTGGTTGAATGCGCACCGCTGGCGGGCCGGTTCGGGCTTGGCCATAGCTCAGTTCGCGCTCATATTGTCACTGGCGTTCTGCGGCTGCCAAACCGAATCCGCCAAGCGTGGCGCGCCTAACGCGCCGGACCTTGCCGCTTGCGAGCTCCGGGATGGGGGCATTATCCGCGGTCCGACCAACCGGAAGTGCCTCGCGCTAGTCTTCACCGCGCACGAATTCGACGAAGGCGCGGACACGATTTTGCGCGAGCTGGCGCGGCGTCATGGCCACGGCTCTTTCTTTTTGACCGGCGCGTTCCTGGAGGCTCCGCGCACCGCGCCGCTCCGGAATCGTTTGTTGGCCGGCGGCCACTACCTGGGCCCGCACTCGGACCGGCACTTGCTCTATTGCGCCTGGGAGGCCCCCCGCAAAACGCGGGTTTCCCGCGCCGAATTTCGGGCGGACCTCCTCGGCAATGTCGCCAAACTCCCCGCCCCGGCGCGCCCATCGCGCGGCGGCCCGCGTTATTTCCTGCCCGCTTACGAGCATTACAATCCGGAAATTGCGGGGTGGACCGCCGAGCTAGGGTTCACCTTGATCAACTACACCCCCGGCACCCGCTCGAACGCCGATTACACCAGCGAGGCCGAGGCGAACTTTGTTTCGTCCCAGGCGATCTTCGATAGCATCGTGCGGAGGGAACGGGAAGATCCGCGCGGATTGAACGGCTACATCCTGCTGCTGCACCTCGGCAGCGGCCCGGGCCGGAGCGATAAATTCCACCGTCGCTTCGGCGAATTGCTCGATTATCTTGCGGCCCAAGGCTACCAATTCGTACGCGTGGATGAACTGCTAAAACCACCCGCTATAAAATAAACCTAAGTCCAATGCCAACCTCCCATTCTATTCGTCTGGTGCTCTCACTGCTCATTTGGATCGCCCCCGCCGCGCGCGCCGAACCGGTTTTCATCCGCGCGAACCAGGTGGGTTACGCCGTGAAGGATGTTAAAGTGGCCGTGGCGTTCTCCCGCGTCCCCCTGCCCTCCACCTTCGAGTTGGTTGCGAAAAACGGCGACGGCCGCGCGTGCTTTCAAGGCGAAACCCGGCCCGTCACCAATGCCGTCTGGGGATCATTCGCGCATCACGCCGAGCTGGATTTCTCCCGCTTCCACCGCCCTGGCGAATATTATTTGCGGGTGGCGGACGCCCGCTCGCTGCCGGTGATCATCGGCGCCAACCCGGGCGGCGAATTACCCGCGCAGCTTCTCGAATTCATGCGCCAGCAGCGGTGCGGATTCAATCCCTGGCTGGGCGCCCACTGCCATCCCTTTGACGGCCGCACCGCCTACGGCCCGCTCCCGAGCGGCTCGGCGATCGACGCGCGCGGCGGCTGGCATGACGCGGGCGATCTCCTCAAATACCTGCTCACCTCCGGCAATGCCACGGCGCAAATGCTGCTGGCGTTCGAGCTTGCCGCCGCACCGGAGGGGCGGAACGCGCGCGCGGCCGGCCGCGCCCCAGTGTGGGCCGACCATTATAACGCCCTCGGCCAGCCTGACTCGAACGGCATTTCCGACCTGCTCGACGAGGCCCGCTGGGGTTTGGAATGGATGCTCAAACTCCATCCCGCGCCCGATCAGCTCTACCACCAAGTAGCCGATGACCGCGACCACGCCGGCTGGCGCTTGCCGCAACACGAAATCGCGGACTACGGCTGGGGCAAAGGCGGCGCGCGCACCGTTTACTTCGCCGATGGCCAGCCGCAAGGCTTGAAACAGTACCGCAGCGCGTCCACCGGCGTCGCCAACCTTGCGGGCCGGTACGCCGCCGCCATGGCCCTGGCGTATCAGATTTGGCGCGACGATCCCCGGCAAAGCGCTTTCGCTCGGCGCTGTCTGCAAGCTGGCCTGGAAGTCTATGAACTGGGCCGCGCGCGCCCAGGCGCGCAGCAAGGCAACTCCTACAGCGCGCCCTATCGCTATGAGGAAACCACGTGGGCGGACGACATGGAATGGGGCGCGGCGGAATTGTTCCGCGCGACCCGCCAGCACCGCTATCTAGACGAAGCGAAGCGTTACGCCGAGCTGGCGGCGGATGAAAACTGGATGGGCAAGGAACAAACGGGCCACTACCAATATTACCCGTTTCTGAACGCGGGCCACTTCCGCCTCCACGGCCTGGTTGATCGGGAGTTTCAAAAACGCCTCGCCGGGTACTATCGCGACGGCATCGAACGTTGTGTGAGCGGGGGCGCGAAAAACCCCTATCGCGTGGGCGTCCCCTTCATCTGGTGCTCGGATAATCTAACTGTCGCCCTAGCCACCCAGTGCCGATTTTACGAATGGATGACCGGCGACCCTCGGTATCGCGAATTCGCCGCGAAACAGCGCGACTGGCTGCTCGGCCGCAACCCGTGGGGCATGACCCTGTTCACCGGGATCGGCTGCGCGGCCCCCAAAGATGTCCACCTGATGACCGTTCAACTGCTAAAACGTCCCGTTCGCGGGGGACTCGTGGACGGGCCGGTCTACGAGCGCATCTTCAATTCGCTCAAAGGCGTGAGCATCACCCAACCCGATCCGCTCGCCGCGTTTCAAGGACCCGCGGTCTATCACGATGATGTGCATGACTACTCCTCCAACGAGCCAACCATGGATGGCACCGCCTCGGCCATCCTGTTGTTCACCCTCTCTCCCGCCGGGCCATAGTTGCTTATTCAAATGAGCGATCAAGTTGAGACTAAGACACGCCGGATGCCGGGCCT
>DBTJ01000024.1:0-160 GCA_002306985.1 Verrucomicrobia bacterium UBA1319 | reverse complement strand
ATTAGTCTCTACTTGACAGCGATTTTAAATTAGCCCCGCCCATGGTTATGATGGGTCCCTAGCCGACCGGAGGGATGGATTTACGGATCAATCCGAAGGATACCCTACATTTTCTGTCGGCTCTTTGGCTGCTCAGCGGCGTTGCTCGCTCGGTCAGAGG
>DBTJ01000008.1:18779-27410 GCA_002306985.1 Verrucomicrobia bacterium UBA1319 | reverse complement strand
AACTCGAACCCACGAACGCCATGGCCAGAGTATTGTATGGCAGCACCTTGACCATGAAGGGGCGCGATGCGTTCTGGCCGCCCACGCAAATTTCGCTGGTGAAATCGGGCATTAAGGAAATGGATGCGGCGGTCAAAATGGACACCAACAGCATCCGGGTCCGGTTTGCGCGCGCCAATAATAATTTTTACATGCCCAAATTCCTGGACCGCCAGGAGATCGTCGAAGCGGATTTCGCCTGGCTCTGGCAGCAAGTCCAGGCGCACCCAGAGGGGCTCGATAATAATCTTCTCCAGGTCGTCGCTTTGCACCGAGGTCAATTGCTGGCCAAGAAAAAGAAAGTGGCGGAAGCCTTGCCGATCTGGCGCCAGGGGCTGCAAATCGATCCTCATTCGGAAGCCGCCGTGGAGTTGAAGCGCGAGTTGGAAAAGCGCAAAGAGCCATAAGCCGTCCATGAAGATCGTCCATATTATCACCCGGTTGATTCTTGGGGGAGCCCAGCAAAACACCATCTCCAGTTGCGCGGCGCAGCAAGCCAAAGGCCATCAGGTAACCCTCGTTTACGGCCCCATTTACGGGCCGGAAGGTTCCATGCTCCCGGACGCTCAGCGTAGCGGCGCCCAACTCATCGAACAATACTGGATGCGCCGCGCCATCTTGCCACCGCATGATCTGGTTTGCTATTGGCAACTACGCCAAATCCTGCGGCAAATCCGACCCGACGTCGTGCATACCCACTCGAGCAAAGCCGGCATCGTAGGCCGCGCCGCCGCGTGGGCCGAACAGGTGCCCGCCGTGATTCACACCATCCATGGCCTGCCCTTTCATCCCCAGCAATCCCAATTGATCAATCGCTCCTACATTGCCATGGAACGTTGGGCGGCGCGGCGTTGCCATAAAATACTCGGCGTGACCCAAAAAACGCTCGATACTTTCCGGGACCACGGCATTGGCTCTCCTTCCCAATATGAAATGGTCCCGAGCGGAGTGGATGTTAGCGCGTTCTCGCCCGAACCGGAGGCGCGTGAACGGGTGCGGCGCGAACTGGGCATTCCACTGGACGCACCCGTGGCGGGATTGCTGGGACGACTCGATCCGCTCAAAGGTCAGGACGATTTACTGGATATTCTCCCGGATTTATTAAAAAAGCTTCCCGAAGCTCGGCTATTATTGGTGGGCGGCGGCTGGCATCGGCCAAAATTGGAGGCGCGACTGACGGGCCAACCCTGGCGCGACCGAGTGTTATTTACCGGCCTAGTGCCCCCGAGCCAAGTGCCGGGATATCTGGCGGCCATGGATGTGAACACGTTGCCTTCTTATCAAGAAGGCCAGCCGCGCACCCTGGTGCAGGCGCTACTTTGCGGCCGTCCCATTGTGGGTTACGACGCCGGCGGAATTGGGGAGATCTGTGTCGATGGCCTCACGGGACGGTTAGTGCCGGTGGGTGATCGCACCGCGCTTTTGAACGCGTTAGCGGCCTTGCTCGCCGATCCGGCCGAACGCGCCCGACTGGCGGAAACCGGTCGGAAATATGCTCAAGAACGGTTCAACCTGGACCTCATGATCGCGCGTTTAGAGGAAATTTACCGCCAAACGCTGCACGCCGCACCCACGGGACGCGGGAGATAAAAAATTACCCCTTCCGGATATGCAAGCCGGAAGGGGCTCAATTACCAGACCCAACTAACGATACCAACCGACATTAGTTTGGCATAAATCACTTTTAGTTCAATGTATAATAAGTTACATTTATGCAACAGGAATGTATCCAATCAGCAACACGCTCCCATCGCTTTTGAAAAACACCCGGCAACCCTCGGAGCGGATTAAATCAACGAGCGTGGCACCGGAATCGCGACCACCATGGTGCCCGCGATTTTATCGTGCCAAGTCTGGTGTTGGCGATCCCAAGCCGCCCATAGGAATCCGAGCAACAGTGGTAAACAGGAAAGCACGGCGGCTAGCGCACGGATGATGGCCACCTCCGGTTTAAGCGGCTGGCCATCCAAGCGCACAACCTGCAATTGCATAATTATCCCACCCAAGGTGGTGCCGCGCCAAACCCACATAGCCGCAAAGTAAACGACGGACCATATTACCAACATACCAGGCCCATCCCGCAAATATTCCGGCAGCAAAAAAAAGACGCCAGCGCTCACAAAAAGGAGATCGATGCCCGCCGCCCAAATCCGGCGTCTGAACGAGGCCAGTGGCAAGGCGCTCAAATCCGCGGGGGGCAACGCCCCGGGTAGCGGCCCGCCTAACCGCGGCGCACCGGGAGAAGTGAGCGGTGGCTCCGGTTGAGCCAGCGGAGGTAGCCCTCCAATCGTAGGATCGGCGGGCGGCAAACCAGCGCCCAACCCCATCTTGGCGGGCTGGGCCGAAGCCGCGAATGGAGTAATGGGCGACCCCGACCAAAACGGTGTTCGCCCGGCTGGCTCACCAGGCAAAGCGGATACTGGAGGCACCATAGTCGAAACCAAGGGAGGCACACTGGCGGATGGGGAGGTCGGATTCATCACCGGAGTTGAGGGAGGCACCACCGGTGGCATACCCCCAGTGGCACCGGGGGAACCTGGCGATTTAGGGGTCGCTGGCAAAATGCTGGCTAAGGCGGGTTTTTCACGGTGCTTAGCGCCAAATAAGGCAAGCAGTACCGCGCCAAAAGCAAAAACCGACGCCAAGCACCAAACCAAAGATCCAAAGAAAGGAATCAGATCGATCAGGGTAAATGCCACCATGCCGCCCGCCAGCGCTCCAATGGGATGTTGAAGCACCGATAGCTTCAGATGGCGTCCCATTTGGTCGCCCGCATATCGATATAGCGCAACTTTGCCGAAAACGAACGCCACCAAAAGACCGAACACCACGAAGGGAAGTGTCAAAATCCCCACAATGGTAATGATTAGCAAAAGAATGACCGGGCCAATCAGCAGAAATCCAAGCATTCCGGCGAACATCGTTTTCAGCGGATGGGATTCCAACACCTCCGTGCAACGCCGCAAAGGGCCGGGAAATAACACCGCTAACAACACATAAAACAGGAAGATAAGCAGAGTCATGCCCAGAAAGCCACCCCACCTTTGGGCGGGCGGCGGGCCAAAAACAAGCCCCTGACCAAACCATCGATTGGGATTGAAAAAGTGCCGGTTAAAAGGCAGGCCAAAAGGAATGGATACTCGTTCCCCGCCCGTTTTTGAGCGGGAAGCGGCCTCGATGCCCCCGCCGATCGTCACCACATTTTCATGGACGCGCGCATTGGGGCCCAAGACTGCCCCCCCAAGAACCGACACCACACTGCCGCGCACTTTGCCATCAATTTGCGCTTGGCCGGAAATAACCACCACATTGCCGCGCACTTCCCCTTCGATGTGAGCGCGCCCGCCAATAACCACAATATCCTCGGAATACTCGTCAGGTCCAATATGCACATCGTTGCCGATGGTCACCACTTGCCGCCGGTTAATACGCTCCTTAATCGGCGCAGGCGTTGGGGCGTTGTCCAAAGGTTCCAGTTCCGTGACATCCGGCATGGCCCCAGTATCCGCGCCCTCCGCTTTCTGCTCCACTTCCACCACTGTGGCCATCGCCACCGAACAAAAGAACGCCAAGAGCAAATTTCCCAACCACCATTCCCGCCAGCTTGCCAAATGTTTCATATCCCACCTCAATTCCGTTTAACGGCCAATTGGTAAAACACGGATCCGGTTGCCAGGCAAAACAAGTACAAGACGACTCCTAAGGCTAAGAGCATTAACCAGATACTTTCAAATGCGCGCAACACCAACCCCAACGAACCGAACAAAACTTCACCACCTTCGCTAAGGGCATTGCCCGTGTTCGCCCAATCGGTCCAAATACTCGCCCATTGAGAAAACGAAATCGCCGAGTTGGCCGCACTGTAGAGGCTGACAATCACGGTTAGGTACAGCAAGGCCACCATCCATTGCGTGCGCCGCGGCAAAGTCCAAATCGGCCGCCGCCAAGCGGGCACTTGGGATTTGGCTTGGATGGCGGCCATAATCCGAGGGGCCAGGGTGGCGGGCGCTTTGCGGTTCGGCAAACGCTTCAACTCTCTCTGTAGGAGAGCTTCCAACTCCGTTTCAAATTTCCGTTCCATACCTATAAAATCGAATAGCTGAGCTGCGTTCCCCCCAAATGGGATCGCGGCACTGACGTTCCTTTGCCAGTCGAAGGGGGAACCCAATCCACACATTCTTCAACCCGATGCCGCAGTTTTTGGTACAGCGCCAACCTGGCCCGATGTATATCCGTCTTTACCTTAGCCATGGATACCCCTAATCGGGCCGCGATGTCCTCGTAGGACATGTCCTCGAAATGATACAACACCAATGGGATACGCTGGTTGTTCGGCAGAGACTCCACCGCCTGTTCCAAGGCTTGCCAGCGATCCCCTTCGCCGATGTTGATTTGCGATTCATCCAGCGACGGTAGTTCGGCCCCGAAATCCCTTTCTCCCTCCGGATCGGACAATTCGGAAAAAAACTGCCAGCGAGACCGATATCGAGTCAAATGGTTCAACGCCAAATTCCGGGCCACCGTGCGAATCCACCCCCCGGCGGTGGGGCTGGAAACCAACTCTTTCCAATGTTCGTAGGCCTTGAGAAAAGCTTCCTGAACAACATCTTCCGCCTCGGATTCATGTCCAAGCAACCGCATAGCCGTGCTGAAGACCATATCTTGATAGGTCCGCATAAACTCCTCAAATGTCCGCGTATCGCTCATTTCTAAATCCAGCACCGGCTTGGCCAGCCTACTTTAACAACCCGAGAACCGCGATAAAAGTTTCAAAAAACACCGTCACCTTTGGCCGTAAAATTCCTGGCGTATCGAATTTGAATTGAGGTGGTTAAAAAGAGCCACCCGTCGGGCATCGGTCAAAAATGCGGCTAAAGTATTTACCGCGAACGCCGATGAGCATACCGTATGTGGATCATGCATTTTGGCCAGAGGGGGATATCCTAATGATCACCAGATTTGGGCGCATAGGCGGGAGCCGTCGCCGGATATCCATGACTATCCCATCCCAGGGCAATTCGCGCAATTTTGACCGCAATCACCTCAACGGGATACATCAATAGAGACGAATGCCATCGCCATCACTGAGCGGATTTGCCCTGAGAGTCGTGGTCGACATTGCTGACTTGGCCGCCACGAATAATCAGAATGCCGTCCTGACCACTTATTCCTTGGGGTCCTGCCTGGGGGTCGCCATTTACGACCCGGTGGTAAAGGTGGGGGCGCTGCTGCACGCGATGCTGCCAGATTCGAGCATCAACCAATCTAAAGCGGCGGCGCAACCCGCCATGTTCATCGACACCGGCATTCCCGCGCTATTTCGCGCGGCGTATGAATTTCAGGCGCAAAAGCATCGGCTGCGCATCTGCGTGGCTGGCGGAGCGCAAATCATGGATAGCACCGGCTTTTTTAACATCGGCAAAAGGAATTACGAAGCGATCATGGCGATTTTTCAAGCGCACGGGCTGCGAATTCACGCGGAGCAAGTCGGTGGATTAAGCAGCCGTTCCATGTACTTAAATGTGGCCACCGGGGAAGTACGCTTGAAAGTTTCCGGCCAGCAGGAGGAATGCATTCTGTGCCCCGGCTAACTGTGGATGATTATCTCGAGCGCGCCACGAACCTACCGCCGGCGCCAAGAATTCTGCCGCAACTGCTGGTGCTGCTGAATCAGCCCAATACGGAAAGCGGACGGCTCGTTGAACTCATTTCCTTGGATTCAGGCCTCACGGCGAGCGTTTTACGCCTCTGCAATAGCGCCTACTTCGGTAATGTCTTGCCGGCTGGCGATTTGCAGGAAGCCGTCACTCGCCTCGGTTTCCGCCAGGTATATCAACTGGTCGCCGCCATCAGCGGCGCGGCCGCGCTGGCGCCCGCATTGCCGGGTTATGGCATTGAGGCGGGGGGACTGTGGCAACACTCGGTAACGGCTGCCATCGCCGCGCAAACCCTGGCGCGCCAACTGCGGGAGAATGAAACCCTAGTGTTTACCGCGACCTTATTACACGACCTCGGCAAAGTTGTGCTGGCGAGCGAGTTGGAAAGCGTTGAACCGCGAATTCGCCAACAACTTGACCACGGCGAAATCTCGCTCCTGGAAGCGGAACTTCAAATGCTTGGCGTGCAACACGCCGACACCGGAGCCCGGTTATTGGTACGCTGGCAATTTCCGGAAAGCATGGTCATGGCGGTGCGCTGCCATCACCACCCCAGCGAGGCCCAACCTCACGAACGACTGGCGGCCTGCGTGTACATCGGCAATCTGATTGCCTGCCTGATCGGCCAAAGCTACGGGTTTTATTCCTTGGCGTGGCGCCATAAAACCGAGGCGCTGAAGATTCTAGACCTCCAGCCCGATGATTTGTCGCGTTTGATGATCAAGACCGTGGAGCAATTCGAGGTCATCCAAGCCCTCTTTCAAACCTCCGCTTCCGCGCGGGATTCCTCTTGGAATCGAATTTGACGTGAAGCCAAAATCAAGGTAATCGTACTGGGAAACGAAACCACAAGCCCAAGCCGTTGGCCTGGCTGGTAAATTTGAATACGAACTCCAAGCACCTATGTCTCAACCCGTATCCCGCCGCGAGGCAATTCGCAACCTAACCACTGGCGCCGCCATTATTGGCATGACATCCCTGGCTAATCCTCAAACCGCCGACGCCGCCGAAGACGCCCCGGCAAAACTCCAAGGTCATATCAACCATTCGGTCTGCCGCTGGTGTTATGGCGGCATCAGTTTGGATGATCTCTGTAAAGCCGCCAAGGATATGGGTATCGTTTCCATCGATTTGCTCAGCGAAAACGAATGGCCCACGATTCAGAAATACGGCTTGGTGTGCGCCATGTGCAATGGCCCAACCACCATTGGCGACGGCTGGAACCGTTTGGAAAACCACGATAAATACGTGGCCGCTTTCGAACGTGAAATCCCCAAAGTCGCCAAGGCCGGATACCCCAATATCATCACTTTCCCGGGCAATCGGCGCGGCTTGGACGATGAAAAAGGCCTCGCAAACTGCGCCCTCGGCTTGAAGCGGATCATGAAGGTGGCGGAGGAAAACCGGGTGACGGTGGTCATGGAATTGCTCAACAGCAAAGTCGACCACAAGGATTACCAGTGCGACCACACCGCTTGGGGCGTTGAACTTTGCAAACGCGTCGGCTCGGAGCGGTTTAAATTGCTCTACGACATTTATCACATGCAAATCATGGACGGCGACATCATCCGCACGCTCAAGCACGCCGCCCCCTACATTGCGCACTACCACACCGGCGGCAATCCCGGGCGCAACGAGATCGATGAAACGCAAGAGATTTACTACCCGGCGGTCATGAAAGCCATCGTTGAAACCGGCTTTAAAGGGTATGTCGCCCAGGAATTCATTCCCAAACACGAACCCCTGACATCCCTGCGCAAAGCCATCCAACTTTGCGACGTTTAGTCATGCCGGACGACTGCCTGGGATTACCTGGACATTCGGTTTACTTTCACTTTACAGCCTCCCAACGGCGCCCCCGGCCTTTGGGAGGTTTGCTTTTGCCATCAAACCGCTCGGGTTCTCCGCTTGCTTAATTTCCCGGTCTCCTTAGTTTGGCGACATGAAATCCAAGCCGACGCGTTATCGTCTACTGGATGCGAAAGAGATTATCTCCACGGTCCTTGCGCTCCAAGCTCGCGTGAACGAACGGTTTCCAGGCTCCGGTTTGGGCCGGACCGTGGCGGAATTGCGCAACATTGCCGAGGAGACCGTCACCCGCATCACCTGGATTCAAAAACCGAACATCCTGCTGCGCTGCGGCGCGGGTTTGCTCACACTCGCCATCATGGGCTTGCTCATCAAAATCGGACTGAGCATCGACCAATTCAACTACCACGAATACACCAATTTTATCCAAGCGCTCGATAGCAGCATCAGTTCCATCGTGTTTATCGGCGCGACGGTGCTCTTTTTGGTAAGTTGGGAAGCCCGGATCAAACGCAACCGCGCGTTGGAAGCCATCCACGAACTGCGCGCCGTGTCCCACATCATCGACATGCACCAGCTGACGAAAGATCCGGAATCCTATTTCTCGCGCGGGCCCGCCACGCAATCCTCCCCCCGGCGATTGCTCACCCCCTTTGAATTAAACCGCTACCTGAACTACTGCAGCGAGGCCCTGGCGCTCGCCAGCAAGATCGCCGCCTTGTACGTTCAGAGTTTGCGCGATCCCGTCTTGTTGGATGCGGTGGATGATATTGAGGATTTAACCGCCGGGTTCTCGCGGAAAATCTGGCAAAAAATCACGATTAACGAATCGTTATACCACCCTTCCGCCGGGACCGCTCCCGCGGCGACCGAACCGCCATCGGCCAAGAACTGAGCGCCCACCCGCCGTCAGGCGAGTTCCCACGGAAGTCCGATGCTCCGGCGCCCCCGCCCGAATACCGGAACTATTATCTCTTGATCATAATGCCTAATTATATTACCTATTAAATCATGCGCTCAAACCCATCCATGTTCCTCGGCTTCATCTGGCTAGCCGCCGGGCTAGCGAGTTGCAGCCCATACCCGCCCAAACCCGCTTCCTCCCAAACTCAAACCTGGCCGGCGC
>DBTJ01000008.1:18331-18536 GCA_002306985.1 Verrucomicrobia bacterium UBA1319 | reverse complement strand
CCCCAAACTCAAACCTGGCCGGCGCCCACCGCCAGCTTGGGCAGCCTGCCGTTGCTGGGCCAGGAACAAACGCGGTCCATTTCGGCCGAAAACCTGACAGGCGCCAAAGGCCAGGGAGGCATGGCCATCCCCAATCCAAGCGAAGCCAAGCCAGCCGCCAGCGCCCGCGCCGCGGACAATCTCGGGCAAGGTTGGAAAGTAAAAC
>DBTJ01000008.1:17797-18058 GCA_002306985.1 Verrucomicrobia bacterium UBA1319 | reverse complement strand
GTTCCTCCGGGTAAACGCCGGGGAAACCTTGACGCTCATGGATACGGACGGCCCCGGCATCATCCAACATATTTGGATGGTCGAAGGCTTAAGCCGGGCGAACATTTTGCGGATTTATTGGGACCACGAAACCACACCGTCGGTCGAGGTGCCCGCGCCGGACTTTTTCGCGGTGGGCCACGAGAAGTTTGCCCGGGTGAACTCGCAGGTCGTCACCGTCAATCCCGCCAACGCGTTGAATTGTTACTGGCCGATGCCCTT
>DBTJ01000008.1:17218-17545 GCA_002306985.1 Verrucomicrobia bacterium UBA1319 | reverse complement strand
ATTGTTACTGGCCGATGCCCTTCAAACGCCATGCGCGCGTCACGTTCAGTAACGAAGCGGGAAAGGACCTCGAATTGCTGGCCTTTCAAATCACTTACGCGCTCACCCCGGTCCCGGAAAACGCGGGTTATTTCCATGCGCAGTGGCGCCGGGCCGACACCACCGGTCAGAATCCCTATGTCATCCTTGACGGGGTGCGCGGCAAGGGCCGCTACGCGGGAACCTTCCTCGCTTGGACCCAACGCTCAAAAGGCTGGTTTGGCGAAGGCGAGATCAAATTTTTCCTGGATGGCGACTCATCATTCCCCACCATCTGCGGCACGGGTA
>DBTJ01000008.1:6535-16966 GCA_002306985.1 Verrucomicrobia bacterium UBA1319 | reverse complement strand
TCTGCGGCACGGGTACGGAGGATTATTTCTGCGGGAGCTACGGTTTTGCCGAACCCTATACGGCCGCCTATGCGGGAACCACTTTGCCCGGCAATGAAAACCATGAGCCGCCCAATTATTGGAGCCTCTACCGATGGCACGTCATGGACCCGATTTGTTTCGATCGCGATTTGAAGGTCACCATTCAAGCCCTCGGCTGGGGATCGGACGGCAAATACCTAAAGCTCTCCGACAATATCGCCTCGGTTGCCTATTGGTATCAAACCGAGCCGCACGCCGCGTTTCCGCCATTGCCGGCGCTAGACCAACGTTCCGCGACCAAATAATCGCGCGCGATCTATTCGCCGCGGAGCACTTCAAGCCACTCCTGGCGCAATGCCAGGAGTGCCGCCAGCCAAGTCCAAAGGAATCCGCTGACCAGCACGACGCCCGCGAGGATAAAGACCGTCCGATACGCCTCCCAACCACCACCGCTGGACCAATTCGGCGCCACGGACACCAGAGCCGCCCCCAACCCCACGGCCATGCCAATCGAAAACAGCACGGCGTGCTCCCACATGACGAGTTTCCGGATCTGGCGAGCGCGGTACCCCAAGGCGTGCAACAAAGCCAGTTCGCTCCGACGCTCGATTACGTTGCGCGCCACCACCAAGCCCATGCCAAGGCAGCCAATCACCAACCCCAACCCGCCTAAAACCTGAAAGGTGGCGATGTAGGTATTCTGCACCGCATCGAGCATGGCCAGACGCGTCACCGTAGAGCCGGCTTCAAATCCATAGTCCCGCAAAACGCGGCTCAAATGGGCGGCCGCCGCCACTGAGCGGCCCGCCGGCGCATCGATGAGGAACCACCGGCTACCGGTCTCGGACGGATAGAGTTTAAGAAATGACCGTTCCGAAATCACCAGGCTCCCCTGCAGAATGGAATGGGCGACCGCCCCGACCAGCTTGAGTTGAAACCGCCTCCCGTTTTCATCTTCCATGGCGATCAGATCGCCAATACTTTTACCCAAAGCCCATTGGATGGAAGCGGCGTCGCCAATGGCGGGGATCGAGCCGTCTGGTTGTTCGCGATCCAGCGCCAGCCACGCTTCCGCCGGGGTGGCACCCGCGGGAACCGTGGCGAAAGCGAACGCTTGCCGTTCCGCTAGCTCCCGGGGATTCACCCCCAAAAGGCGCGGCCGCTGAGCCCGGTTGAGGTTGAGACAGCTGGCATCATCCCCCTCGCGCAGACGCAACGGTACCAAGCGAACGTCCGCCATCTCCTTCGCCTCGAGTCCCAGAAAATCACGACCTTCGGCGGCATTCAAGTCCTGCACTAAAGGCAGGGCGGATTGCCCCAATAACGCAAAGCCACCGGTGCCGGATTGCCGCGAATTGGCGTCGCGGTTCGCGTCCAGGCGATTCACTCCCACGGCGATGACAATGAAAGTGCCCATGGCCAGCATCGCCGCCACGGATAGGCTCCGACGGCGGCGGCGAGCCAGGTTTTTCCAACCCAGCGCCCGCCACGAGGGCGCCCGTGTTCGGAGTGAGGCCATCCGCAATAGCCACGCAAACCCGGCCAGCCCGGCCGTGAGCAAACCGGCTCCGGCAAGGAAAAACATGGGCGCCGCCAACGCGGAATTCAGGGTCCCTTCAACGGCGGCGAGAACCGCTATCAAGATCGCGCCTGAGCAGGTCCAAGCAGCGGTGCGGGAGCCCGCCGGAGAATGGCCTGACATACTGGCCAATCCATCCGCCATCTCCCGGCCGGCGGTCAAGAGCCAATGCGCCGGATGCCGCACTTGCCGGCGAGCGGCATGCCACAAGGTCGCCAGGCAAATCAAAAAGCTCGCCAGCCCGCCCGCCGCGCCAGTCTGGAACGAGCCGTGAAACTCGAGCGCGGAAGTATTGACGGCTTCCCGCCAAATCGTCGTGAGCGCCCGCACCATCCCTTCCGCATAAACATTGCCGAGCGCCACTCCCAACGCCGAGCCCAGGGCCGCCACCGCCGCGCCTTCTAACAACAGCAAACGTCTCACCCGGCTCGGGTGAAATCCCACCGCCAACAGTAACCCGATTTCCGGCGCTCGCTGCTCCACCCCGAAATGAAACAGCATCACCGCCAAAAGCAACGCGGCCGCCAGGATAAAAAAGCTAAAACCCAGGAATAGCTGGCCAAAATCCTGTCCTTGACCGCTGGCCGCCAAGGCCAAAGCCCGCGAAGGTTGGAAGGCCAGGCCAAATTGCGCCGGGTCCAAATCGCGCCGCAAACGGTCGGCCACCGCCTCGGCGCTCGCTAGCGGATAGCGCACCGCGGTGAGCGATCCGAACCGGCTCGCCCAGAGTCGCTGGCCGGCGGCCAGCCGGATGAATGCTTTGGGCGTACCGCGATAACGATCCCAATAGGCTTGGTCTTGGGGGCGGATTTTGTCCAGCTGGATGGCAAAGCCCGCGTCCCAATCGCGGCAATTCTCCGCCTTCGACAGCCCGGGAAAATCGGGCATCAGGCGGGCGTCAGCCGAAGGCATCTCCATGGGCAAAATGGCGCGCACCCGGAACGAAGCGCTTTTTTCCTCAAGGTTGCGCCGGTTGCCCACCACGAAGTATTTCATCGCCAGGGTGTCTCCCGGTTTCACCTGTAGATCCTCCGCCAGCCACTGGTTAACCAACATCTCATCCGCTTTTAAATCCCCTGGCATCCAGGGGCCATCCGCGGCGCAAACGGTCGAATACGGAGTCGTTCGACCGCCGGCGCTTAATTCGTTCACAAAATAAGTCACCACCCCCCAAGCCTGGGGGTCCGCCTTGACGGCGACTTGCGCCATGCCTTCGTCCATGAACACTCGGCTGGTCCGCAATTCGGCCCAGCGATTGGTGGCGGGCGCGCGCAATTCGAGCTGGGCGTCGGCCAAGGTCCAGCGTCCGGCCACTAGCGATTGCAACTGTCGCAGGCGATTGGTGCCGCTCGCCGCGTCCGGGTCGCCGGGCACCCCGCCCGCGAGCAACAAATTAGCCTGACCGGCGGCCTCCGCCTGCTTTTGCAAGGTGGCGAGCGGTAGAAACACATTGAACGGAGGGATCTGACTGGCTTGAAGATTAAAATCCCCGCCTTGATTCGACGCGAGAATGTTGCCCACTTTCACGCGTAGCGCGGCGCTCGCGTCTTCTTGCGGAGCGATCGGGGCTTCGCGAGAAAGTGGACTGGCCTTGGGAACGCGCAACACGATTTCATCACCGGCATGCACTCGCAATTGATTCGCCAACCGCTCATTAATCGCCACGACGTTATCCGTCGTTCCCGTCGGCCAACTTTCGCCGCTGGGGGACACCAACCGCCAAAATTCGCCATTGACCCCCAAAACCTGGACGTCATTGGCGCGCGCCGAACCATCCGCAAGGCTCGCGACCCCGCTGAGCCGCAACCCGGACGCGACCCCGCCGGGCCAGCCCGATCGCAAGCTCGCCCCCAGCTCGTCCCGAAAAAAGCGGTCGGCGGAAGATAGGGCGTAATGCACCTTACCGAGCCGTTGCGCCGCCATCTGGCGCAAGCTGTGCCGGACGGAATCCCCGACCAGCAAAGCGCCCGTAAGCACCGCGCTGGCCATGGCGGCGCCGAGCAGCAACGCCGCGTGGGACCGCCAATAATACCGCAGCCCGCTCAGGGCGTAGGTCCACAAAGTTGGAATTCGCGGGGTATCCATAGCTGGTCAAACCGCGAGTTGCGCATCCCGGAGCCGCCCATCCCGCAAACAATAGACCCGGCGCATCTTGGCCGCCAATTCCATCGCATGCGTCACCAGCACGATCGCCAGGCCTTCCTCGCGATTGAGTTCTTGCAACAAGCCGGCCAGATTTTGGGCCGCTGCCGCATCCAAAGCGCCCGTCGGTTCATCCGCCAACAAAATTCGCGGGCCATTCACCAACGCCCGGGCCAAGGCGGCCCGCTGCCGTTCACCACCGGACAACTGCGCCGGGCGATGATTCAACCGGTTCGACAAACCCACGCGTTCCAGGTATTTGCGCGCGCGCACTCCGGCGGCCGCCACCGCGCCCGGCACGGGCGACGCCAAGGCTGGCACCAACACATTTTCCCATAGCGTGAGGTGCGGCAGTAAATAATGGGCCTGAAACATGAAGCCCGCCTGCCGGTTGCGCAAATCCGCCAAACCGTTGTCATCCAACTCCGACAAATCCTGATCGGCGAACAAAATTCGGCCGCTGGTGGGCGTATCTAAGGCGCCCATTAATTGAAGCAGCGTGCTTTTCCCGGAACCGCTACGCCCCACCACGGCCACGCTATCGCCCGCGTCGATCCGGATATCCACACCCTGGAGCACCGGCACCACCTCTTCAGCCCCAGCGTATTGCTTGGTCACACCAATGAGTTCAATCACAGCCATGCCCCCTAGCATAGCCGATTTTCATGAAAACGTTAGCGATTTCAGAGGGGATAATCCGGCGGACGCGACCTGGGAAAGCCCGGTAAGAAAGGCGCACCGGGACATCATAGAAGAACCGCGTCCAAAAGAACGCGGTTCCTCGTTATGAAACAAGAGCGCACCCGGGTGAATCGCCCCTGCTTTTTATGTCCCCCACCCCACAAATCAATTACTTTTTTACAAACCAGTGGTTGAGCAACAACGCATCCACATGCGAACGCATCTTGCCCTTCCTTGGGACGAACGCACATCGACCGCCCAAGGGTGGTTGGATTCATTTCTATGTCCGCAGCCTAAAGGGCAAGCCGCAGCCTGTCAAGATGGGGCGCGCTTTTTTTGGCGGATTACTCCCGCAAAATTAAAGGTTGTATTTCCTGGCAACTATGGGCTAATTACTCGCCAGACAAGGGCGTGGACGAAGGTCAAAGGCAGTCTCACTGCCGGCAGCCACCTCCAGTAAAGGAAGGCACCCGGTCCGATTCATAGTGGAATCGCACATCATAAATGATATTGCCATTTGTATTGTGGCGGCATGGGGTTTGGGCTTGCTGGCGCAAATCCTCAAACAGCCTCTGGTATTGGCGTATCTCGTGGCGGGGTACGCGGTGGGCCCCATGGGCCGGGGCCTGATCAAGCAGAACTCCATCGAGGCAATTTCCGAGATGGGCTTGATTTTACTGCTCTTCATGATCGGTCTGGAGATCGACCTTAAAAAAATCCTGGGCGCCGGCCGACTTATCCTACTGACCTCAGCCATTCAAATCGGCGGCGGCTGCCTGCTGGGCTGGGCCTTTTTCGCCTCCCTGCGCGGTCCGCTCGGCCTTGGCGCGCTCGATGTCGTTTATCTTTCGGTGGCCATGGCCCTCAGCAGCACGGTCATAATCGTTAAAATCCTGTATGATCTGAGGGAACTGGACACCTTAGCCGGTCGGCTCACCCTGGGAGTGCTGGTCTCGCAAGACTTGTTCGCCATCTTCTTTCTGGCCATTCAACCGAGCCTGCAAACTCCGTCGCTGACACCGTTACTCAGTTCCTTCGGCCGGGTGGCGTTGCTGATGACGGTGGCGTTCCTAGCCAGCCGGTATCTACTGCCTTCCCTATTTCGCGCGGTGGCGCGATTGCCGGAGTTGGTGCTGGTCGGCGCCTTGGCCTGGTGCTTCTTGGTTTCAGGCTTTGCCAGCAGGCTGGATTTATCCCGGGAGATGGGCGCCTTAATCGCCGGGGTCTCAATTTCGACCTTCCCGTACACGTTGGATGTCGCCGCCAAAGTGACCAGTCTGCGCGACTTCTTTGTCACCTTGTTTTTCGTCGGTTTGGGCATGACCATTCCTTCCCCGAACGCCGCGTGCCTGGGTTGGGCGCTGGCCACCGCCGGGTTTGTCGTCGCCAGCCGTTTCTTAACCGTTTTCCCCACGCTTTACCACCTGCGCATGGGACACCGGCTGAGTCTGCTGGCCAGCCTCCAACTCAGCCAGGTCAGCGAGTTTTCCCTGGTAATCCTAGCGTTGGGCTTCAAGTCGGGGCATATTGGATCGCCGACGGCCGCCATTGTGGCCTACACGTTTGTGGTGCTAGCCGTTGCCTCCTCCTACGCCATTACCCGGCCAGGCCCGCTGCTGGCGCTGGCGAGCCGGGGATTGAAATTCATCGGTTTACCGGATCGCGACGCCGAAAACCCTGAGCCAGCGGGTGAACAAGCCGCGCCAAAGGATATTTACTGGCTCGGCTTCTTCTGGGCCGCCAGTTCGTTGCTCGAGGAGATTTCCCGCCACCAACCTAACTGGATCAGCCGACTGGCGATTGTCGATTTTAATCCAGAGGTCCACGCCAAGCTCAAGGCGCGCGGCATTCGCGCGATTTATGGCGACATCAGCCGACGGGAAACCCTTGCTCACGCGGGCCTCGAACACGCCAAAATCATTCTCTGCACCCTGCCGAACATGGTGCTCAAAGGCACGGATAACCTGCGGTTGCTGCTACAATTGCGCGAGATCAACCCCACGGCGCAAATTATCGTCCACGCCGAAACCCTGGCCGACGCGCCCAAACTCTACGCGGCCGGGGCCAGTTACGTCACTCTCCCCCGCTTGCTCGAGGCGGACGACTTGCGCGAGGCCTTGGACGCGGCGGCCAGCGGCCGATTGAAACAAAAACGCGCGCTGCAAGCGAACGAGTTGGCCGGCCGCGAGGAAGTCATCCCTTGAATTATCCTATCGCAACGGGTCACAGCCGGGGATTAAAAAATCGGACCGCCGCCGTTTGGCGGGCGGGCATAATGAGCTTTACACCAACCTCACGCCTTCGCTAAGAATTCGCTATGTCAAGCGGCCCGGCCGAGGCAAATTTAAAGGTTCGTTCCCCAGCATCCATGGCATCCCCCAAGGTATCGCGGGATTCCGTCGACGAGGCCATCCGGCGATCGCAGAACTATTTACTGAGCATTCAGCATTCGGAGGGCTACTGGGTTGGGGAACTGATGGTCGATTCGACGTTGGTTTCCGACATGATTGTTTTTCATCACTGGAACGATAAAGTCGATCTTCAATGGCAAAAAAAAGCGGTTAACCACCTGTTCGCCACACAATTGCCGGACGGCGGTTGGAATATTTATTACGGCGGACCCGCCGACGTGAATGCCACGATCAAAGCGTATCTAGCCCTAAAAGTCGCGGGCATATCGGTAACCGACCCGCGCCTGCTTAAAGCTCGGAACGTCGCGTTGAGCCTGGGCGGCGTGCCGCGCATGAATACCTTCTCGAAACTCTACCTGGCGCTGCTCGATCTCTATCCTTGGAAATACGTCCCGACCATTCCCTGCGAAGTCATGCTGATTGGCCGATGGTTCCACGTCAATTTCAACGAGATGAGTTCCTGGAGTCGGTCCATGCTCGTGCCCCTAGCCATCATAAACCACTATAAACCCACTCGCGGATTGCCGGGTTTGACGCTGGACGAACTCTATCCTGAGGGATTCCACGAGCGCGACCTCGCCTTGCCCCCCGATCCCCAACTCATAACCTGGCGTAACTTTTTTCTGAAGCTGGACAAAATACATAAGTTCGCGGAAGTCTGGGCCCGGCTTGGCTTGCACCCATTTCGGCGGTCGGCGTTGAAAAAGTGCGAAGCCTGGATGCTCGACCGCATGGAAGGCACCCAAGGCTTGGCGGCGATTTTTCCGGCCATGCTGTATTCGCGCATTGCGCTCAAAACTCTGGGATATCCTGAAGCTCACCCTCAACTTCAACGGGTAGCCCGCGAGCTAAAAAAACTCGAACACGAAACCGAGGATTCGGTCCGGATCGAACCATGTCTCTCCCCCGTGTGGGACACCGCCATTGTGGCCATCGCGCTGCATGAATCCGGCCTGCCAGACCACCATCCGGCGTTAGTCAAATGCGTGAATTGGCTGATCGGCAAGGAAATCCGGTTCCGCGGCGATTGGCAATACAAGAACCCCACCAATGTCGATCCCAGCGGCTGGGCGTTCGAATTCGAAAACAAGTGGAATCCCGATGTGGATGACACGGCGATGGTACTACTCGCCTTGCGCAAAATACCCACCGAAAACCCCGGCCGACGCGACGCTTGCCTCAAACGCGGTATCAACTGGACGTTGACCTTTCAATGTCGGGACGGCGGCTGGGCCGCGTTCGATAAAGATTGCACCAACGGCTTGCTCGAAAAGGTGCCGTTCGCCGATCACAACGCCATGCTCGACCCGGAATGCGCCGATATCACCGCCCGCATTTTGGAATTGCTCGGCCAAGAAAACTTTTCCCCAAGCCATCGTCAAATCCAAAAAGCCCTCAAGTTTTTGCGCGAGCACCAAGAAAAGGACGGCTCCTGGTATGGACGCTGGGGCGTCAATTACCTCTATGGCACCTGGCAAGTGCTACGCGGTTTACACGCCTTGAAATGGAACCTGCGGGAACCCTGGTTATTAAAGGCCCGGGACTGGATCGAAAGCGTGCAACACGAGGACGGCGGCTGGGGTGAACGCTGCAACACGTATAACGACCCGGTTTTCAAAGGCCAAGGGCCCAGCACCGCCTCGCAAACGGCGTGGTCAGTCATGTCGTTGTGCGCTTTCGAGGACCCGCTCCGCACCAGCCTAGTACGCGGCGTTGAGTATTTGCTCCAACATCAAAACGCCGATGGCAGCTGGACGGAATCCGAAATCACCGGCACCGGTTTCCCCAAAGTTTACTATCTTAAGTATGACATGTACCGCAACAGTTGGCCGCTCTTAGCCTTGGCCACCTACCAGAAACTACTGGCGAAAACCAGCCTTGAAGGAACCGGACGGACGGCGGTTGCCTAATGCCCCCCCGCGCATGATTCTCGTTTGTTTTGCCATGGAAGATGAGGCCAAACCCTTTCGGGTTTGGGCGCGAAAGCAATCCGAACTAGCCGTATTAATTAGCGGTGTGGGCGCTGACAACGCTGAACGCCATTTACGCGCCTGGCTTGCGCAACATGAGCGTCCCGAAGCTCTATTGACTTGCGGCTTTGCCGGGGGGTTGAATCCGCGATGGCAATTGGGTGCCGTTTTGTATGAAGCCGATCCGGCTTTCCCTTGGGTGGAGCAATTGCGCCAAGCGGGCGCTTGCCCCGCCCGGTTTCACCAAACGCCTAAAATCCTGGCCTCCGCGGCGGAAAAAAACGCATGCTATCGCGCGACCGGTTGCGAGGCGGTGGAAATGGAGTCCGCCGCCCTGCGCGCCGTGTGCGCTTCCCAGCAAATTCCGAGCGCCACCTGCCGCGTGATCTCCGATCCGGCCGAGGTGGACATGCCGCTGGATTTCAACGCTTTCATGACCCCGCAACAAACCCTCAGTTACGGACGCCTTTTGTCGCACCTGGCCATCCACCCGCGGCTATTGCCCCGGCTTCTGGAATTCCACCGCCAAACCCTTTTAGCCTCACGCCGGCTTGCCGAGGTATTAGCCCGAGTGCTTGGCTGAACCGGACTTGGCCGCCGCCTTTTGCCGGGCCTTCAAATCCTTCAATATCTGAGCGTCCGGCTTGGCGGCGTAATATTTATCGAGCGGATAACAGCCGCTAAAAAGCCCTTGGCGGGGCGCGGAGGTACAATCGCTAAAGGTGCGGCAGACCAAGCGCGGATTGAGCGCGCCCTTTTCCACCGCGTCCGCCAGCAGGGTGGGATAGCTCAGCACCGCCCGGCCGATCCCGACCAGATCCGTCCATCCGGCGCGCACCAAATATTGCGCCACCTGCGGCAGGTAATCTTGCAAATAACTGTAAGCCGATCCCACAATCAGCATGTCTTTGGGCGCTTTCGCCTTCAGCGAACGCACCGCCTGCACCTGCCTCGCGACGTCAACCAGCGGATCATGCGGAGGCAGGTAGCCATCCGATGGCGGATACGCCGCCGGCCGTTGGATGTGCGGATTATAATAAGGCGATCCGGCGGTGAAATTCATAATCTTCACTCCCAATGAGGCGCAGAGCTCCATAAACCGGACCGTTTCGCTCAAATCGTATTCGAGCGGATTCTTGGCCTTCACGCCGAAGGCATAATAATACGGAAGAAAACTCGAAAAATCCTCGGGGATACCCGGGCCGGGCTTGCCGGGTAGCGATAAAGCCGGATCGGGATGGAATGGCACGGAGTCAAACGCGCTTACCCGCACGGCCAATTCGATGGGGTTAGCATCGGCGCGAATGCCCGCAATAATTTCCCTTAACAACCGAGTGCGATTTTCAAAGGACCCGCCGTAGCGGCCCGGACGGGTGAAAGCCCCCAAAAACTCGTGCAGCAAGTACCCATGGCAATGCTTGATATCGACAAAATCCGCGCCCGCGTTCCAAGCTATCCGCGCGGCTTTCACATAGTCGACAACGATGCCCGCCACCTCGCCGTCACTTAAAACCTGTCGGTCACTTGTAACTTGGAAACGGCGATCGAGCAAGGGATGCCGATAGGCCACGCGCGGCTCGGGGCGAGCACTATCGATCGGGCGCGAAAACCTTCCCGAATGGGTCAG
>DBTJ01000008.1:0-6291 GCA_002306985.1 Verrucomicrobia bacterium UBA1319 | reverse complement strand
ACCTTCCCGAATGGGTCAGCTGGAAACCAATGATCAAATCCTCAGCCGTCCCATATAGGCCGCGATGCGCCTCGCACAATTCCTGACGTAGCCGAGTCAAATGGCCCTCATGCGTGGCGTCGATCAGGAGTTGGCGCGGGTTCGCGCGCGCTTCCGGCCGCACCGCCATGGCCTCCCCGCCAAAGATCAGTTTCGCTCCGCTCTCGCCAAACCGCCGCCAGCGGCGGATCACCTCGGGCGAAAGCTTATCTTCCACCAACCCATCCCACCCCTCCATCGGCTGCACCGCAAATCGGTTTTGGAGCGTCTTGCCGTTAATCACCACGCCGGGCAGTGGTTGGGCCAAGGGGGAATCGGGCGCGCGCAGGATTTCATCGTCGCAAGGCAGATCCAAGTCGAGCGACGCGACGTGGCGGCGAAAATCGGCCACCGTTTTCAGGGAAGGTATCCGGACCAGCGGGGCATGGGGCGTTTTATTCATCCTGTGAGTCGCGCTCAGCCTCCCCGCGCGTTGGGATTATTTAGCTTGGACTTGTTGCGTACCATGCGCCTCGCCGCCAGGTTCGTGGGACGGCTCCGCCCAAGCCGTGGCCCACATCAAACCCGCGCCCAGCAACATGGAAATAAAAAGCTTGGCGCGATCATGCGAATGAAACTGCACTTCGGGCAATAGATCCGACAAGGCGACGCATAAGAAAGTGCCGGAGCTAAAGGCCAGGACACACCCGGTAAAGGCGCCGCCCAGGTGCGCCTCCACCGTGTTTTGGCCAAAATAAAACAAGGCGACTCCCAAGGGAATCAACAGGGAAAAACCCAGTTGCACCGCGATGGCCAGCGAACGCTGAGCGCCTCCTTTGACAAGCAACGCTGAAATCGTGAGGGAATCCGCCGGTTTATGCAACACCGTGGCTAAAAAGACCGCCAACCCCAGTTCGCCGGGCGTGCCTTTGGCTAACACCGCGCTCCCCAGGGCGATGCCGCCAAACAAAGTGTGAATGGATAAGCCTACCACCGCCGACCAGCCCGCCACCAAAGGCGCCGCCGCGTGCTCGGAATGTCCGTGGTTTTCCTCATCCTCGTGGTCGTGATGGTGGTCATGGCGGCAGCTTGCGGTCGGTTTTTGCCGCAACTGGACCTGTTCCGGGGTTTCATGGCTGTGCGGACTCAAGAACCGCTCGACAATGTATAGCCCGATCACTCCGATGGCCGCCCAAAGTCCAAATTGCCGCCCCGCCAGTTCCGCCGCCTCCGGCAGCATATGAAAAAAGGCGGCCCCCAACATCGCCCCGGCGGCAAAGCTCAAATAGACCTGCAACCGCAGATGGCCGATGCGTTTCGACAAAGGCAGCGAACCGCCCGCCAGGGAGGCCGCCATAATGGCCAGGCAATACAATACAATAGTCGTTGCGCCATGCATATCCCCGGCAGCATACGGCCCGGCATTAGCTACGGCAAGAATACGTTAACGTCGCGCCCGCTCCGCAAGTCCGCGGATATTTTAAAGCTCACCTCTCTCCACACAGGATTTCTTACGGAATAACCCAGGGCAATAACGGTCGTCTTTCCTCGACGGGTGGGAGAGCTTTCGGTAGTTTCATGCTATCAGCCCAATGGTTTCACCAGGGATGGAGTTGTGCGCGCGTCAAATTCAGCGTTCGACTCCAACTTGGCGGACCCGGCAGGCTATTTGCCAATCCCAGCGCCCGGGAGCGCGACGGGCGCAATACGAATCGCGAATTCTTTATCTGTGACAAGGAAATATGACCTCGTTAAAATTAATCTTCAATTGCTGTCTTATCGCTAGCGCCGCCGGGGCCGAACCTAGCCTCCCCAGCGCACCCCCGGCGACCGTCCCCGTTATCCCCGTAGCCGCCCGCCCACTGCCACTGACCGCCGTGCGTCTGACCGATGGACCGCTCAAACAGGCGCAAGACTTGGATGCGACGTACCTGTTGCAATTGCAGCCGGATCGCTTGCTGGCGTATTTCCGCAAACGCGCCGGTCTGGCACCCAAAGCCGAAGGCTATGGCGGCTGGGACGGCGATGGGAAACAGCTCACCGGCCATATTTTGGGTCATTATCTTTCGGCGGTCAGCCTGATGTGGGTGGCCACTGGGGACGCGCGATTCAAGGAACGCGCGGATTATATCGTCAAGGAGCTGAAGGAAGTTCAAAACGCCAACGGCGATGGTTATCTCGGCGCGCTGGCGGATGGCAAAGAACGGTTTGCCGAGGTGGCGCGCGGCGACATTCGCTCCGGCGGATTCGATCTGAACGGCCTCTGGTCGCCATGGTACGTGCTACACAAAGATTACGCCGGGTTGCGCGATGCCTACCGTTTTACCGGCAACCCCCTGGCTTTGGCTCTGGAAATCAAGTTCGCCGCCTGGGCCGAGGGGATTTTATCGAAACTGGACGAAGCCCAGACCCAACGGATGCTGAACACGGAATTCGGCGGCATGAACGAGGTACTGGCCGACCTTTACGCCGACACTGGCGACCGCCGCTGGCTGGCGTTATCGCTCCGCTTCGAGCATCACGCCATCTTGACCCCGCTCAAACGCCATCAAGACCGGCTGGCGGGTGTGCATGGCAACACCCAAGTGCCTAAGCTCCTCGGTTCTTTGAAGCGCTTCACCTACACCGGCGATGCGGGGGATGGCTTTGCCGCCGGCTTCTTCTACGACGAAGTGGTCGCGCACCATAGTTTCGCCACCGGCGGGCATGGACGGAACGAGTATTTCGGTAAACCGGACCAATTGAACGAGCTGGTGGATGGGCGCACCGCGGAGACCTGCAACGTCTACAACTTGCTAAAAATGGAACGTATCCTATTCGGCCTGCGGCCCGACGCAAATTACGCCGAATTCCAGGAACGCGCGCTGTTCAACCACATTCTGGCCTCGATTGATCCGGAGGATGGGCGCACTTGTTACATGGTGCCGGTCGGCCGGGGCGTGCAGCACGAATACCAGGACATGTTCCAAAGTTTCACCTGCTGCGTGGGTTCGGGCATGGAAAGCCACGCGCTCCACGGTGATGGCATCTACTATGAATCACCCGGCCGGCTTTGGATAAACCTCTACGTTCCGTCCACGGCGCAATGGCGAACGGAAGGCGTTCACTTAACCCTGAGCACCCATTTTCCCGAAGGCGACAGCGCCTCGCTGAAACTGGCACTCGTCGAGCCGCGTTCGTTTACTCTGGCACTACGCCGCCCCGCCTGGGCGCGCGAGGGATTCGCGGTCAAAGTAAATGGCGAATCCATCACCAACTTGCCTCAACCCTCCGCATACGTCGAAATATCCCGGACGTGGAAAAACGACGACACAGTGGCAATAACGCTGCCGAAAACCCTGCGTCTGGAACCGCTCGCGGATAACCCGCGCCGCGCCGCCATCCTTTGGGGACCGCTCGTGCTGGCGGGCGACCTGGGCCCCGAACAACCGGAGGACGGGGACAACGCCAATCGCGCCGGGGCCGGCAAACTCACCTCCGTCTTTTTAGCGGCCGGCCAGCCGGTGGCACAATGGGTAAAGCCCGTCGCCGGTAAACCCGGGTGTTTCCGCACCGCCGGGGTGGGACGCGAACGCGATGTGGATCTCGTCCCCTTCTATCGACTGCACCGCCGGCATTACGCGGTTTACTGGGATCTTTACACCCCGGAAGAATGGCGCCAGCAATCCGAAATCTTGGCCGCCGCCGAGGGCAAAGCGCGCCGCTTGGCCGCCGCCACCATCGGCTTCGCCCAACCTGGCGAAATGCAGCCGGAGCGCGATTTCAATTTCCAAGGCGAGGATAGCGCCCCGATTCGGCTCATGGACCGCCCCGGCCGCCGAGGCGCGAAATGGTTTTCCTTCGACCTGCCGGTCGATCCAACTCACCCCGCGATATTAATCGTGACCTACAACACCGACGAGCGGAATAACTGCGCGTTTGAAATCCAGGTTAACGGGCAAATGCTCCGCGAGCAAACCATCGAACGCCGCACCCCGGAACGCGATGCCCGCTTCTTCGACGCGGAGTATCCCCTGCCCTTCGAGGCGCTGAGAAATAAGGCCAAAGTGACCGTTCGATTCCAAGCCGCGACCGGTGGCGAAATCGCCGCCATTTACGGCCTGCGCACCGTGCGCGCGGATGCGGAGCGATGAAACGGCAAATTTACCCGCGAACCTAGGCGGGAAAACCATGTTTCTTCACCGGGAGATCACTTGATTTACCCCGCCAAATCAGTTATCATATGCAACGTGAAGGCCGATGAAACGGAAAAAGCCGACGCGTTCGTGGACCGCAAGGAATCCAGCGATTTGCTGCGGGAGGTTTCCATCGTTTCCCGAGTTGCCGAAGAGCCCAACTGGGAAGCGCTCGTCAAAAAGGAAATGTTCCAATGGGTCGTCATCTACGGCGGGGCGATTCTCGTGGCGGCGGGGCTCGTCTGGGTCATGCTAACCCTCACCCGGGGCCATTAGGGTTTCGCGGGCTTCACTTGAGCGGGCTTCTGGCCGGCGGGTTTGGGCACAAACATATCTTCCCACGTTAGCCCGCATTCCTTCACCATAGCCAGGCAATAGCCGATATCCCCCACGTTATTATCGGTGTTATTGGTGCCGAAGGAAAATTTGGCGCCCGCTTGCTTGGCCAGCTTGATGAATTTCGGACTGGGCAAGCGGTAACGCGCGTTAATCTCGATGGCCACCCCATTGGCGACCGCGGCGGCGATGACTTTTCCCATCCGTTCCTCCGTCCAAAGCGCATCGTACTCCCCGGCGATTACGTCGGGCAAGAAAGTGGGATTCACGTAAATATCGATGGGTTCCTCGTTCAGGATCGCCACGGCGCGCCGCACCAGCGTATCCATGAACTTCTGTTTATCTTTGACCTCGACCTCCTCTTTGATCCAGAGCCGCATGCGGCGGCCATCATCGTCGGAAAAAGTCATGGAATCGGTAAAGACATAATCGAACTTGGCGATGGCTTCCCGGGAGAACATATGGGTCCACTCGCGTCCCTCGGCTTGCATCGCCACGTAAGCGGGCTGGCCCTTCATGGATTGCAGATACGCTTCGATACCCGCGTCGTTGGTGACGGAAAACTTGAGCCCGCAATTGACGGCTATGCCGTAGCCGATGCCGGTTTTGCGGGAGCCATCCAGGGCCTGCTCCAAAGTAAGCCCGCCTTTGAGATGCACGTGCGAATTCACCACGGGAAAATTAGCGTCCTGCAACCCCGCAATTTGCCGATACGTGTCATCCACCACCGGCGGCAGAACGTTGTTCCGCGCGTCATCGGGCAGCCGTTTCACCATCACGTTTTTAAAATAAACCTCGCTTTCCTCGTCATGGCACTGCAAGGCGAAAGTGCCATGAGACAAACGCCGATACCGTCCCTTGGCGGGAGGCACCGCCTCCGCTGGCTCCACATAATCCACCAGCAGCATTTCGTTCACCCAAATGAGCACCTGATTACCCCGAACGGTCATCCGCAATTGAAACCATTCGTTGTCGTGGACGACGGCTTTGTACTGGTTGCGCACGCCATACAGGCTGCCGGTCTTCTTCAATTCCAGGTAATTACCTTGGCGCGGCTGGGAATTATTGATCTGCACCTCGAAGCCCTGCTCCGGCCAATCCGCGGCTTGAAAAGCGGTGTGGAAAAAGATCCCCGAATTAGCGCCAGGGCGGGCCAACACGTCCGCTTTTAACTCAAAATTCTTAAAGTCCGCCTGGCCGTCGCCGACATAAAAGAGATGCGCGCGCGGCCCGGCGCACACAATCTGGCCAGCTTTGGCTTGGAACGACGCCGGATGCTCGCCGGCTTTCCAGCCCTTCAGGCTTTGGCCGTCAAAAAGCGAAACCCATGTACCAGCATTATCCTGAGCCATAACGGAACCGACATTCCAAGTTAAGGCCGCCAGGGTCGATAAAAGAAATTTCTTAAGCATAAAATCTCCCGCAAACACGCCCCGCTTCAATCCCCATCGAGGAATCTTCGGGGTGGTAAAACCATCATCCGATGTTTTGGGACGCGTTCAACAAAAAAGCGCGGCACCCGCCGCGCTCACAAAATCCGCATTCGGCGTCCGCGCCTCAGGCGCTCAGCGGGACGGTGGCAACCGCCTCGACGCAGCGGGCACAGATGGTTTTATGGGTGGCGTGCCGGCCCACGGTGGGCTCCCAGCGCCAGCATCGTTCGCACTTCACACCGGCGGCGGGCACCACGGCCGCTTGAATATTTTCCCCCTCAACACTCCGCACGTCCAATTGGGAAACATTCAGCCATTCGCGCAACGCC
>DBTJ01000211.1:21479-22102 GCA_002306985.1 Verrucomicrobia bacterium UBA1319 | reverse complement strand
AGCGTCAAAGTGGTTTTGGTTGGAAAATATTTCTCCTCGTTATTCGGTTTTCTGCGGGCGGACAAGCCGGAGCTGTGCATCTCCGTCGTCCTGGACGAGCCGCATGAAGGCACTTACGGCGGGGACACCGCCGGCCCGATTTTTAAGAACATCGCCGAACGGGCGGTTCAACATCTGAGCATCCCGCCAGATATCGCCCCGGCGGAAGGTCCCATGGCCACATCACCCCGCGTTGGCCGCGCGCAAACCGCGTCGCGTACTAACGCGAATTGAGAGGCATTCCATGAATCTCAAACAAATCATTGCCTCCGTCAAAACCGCCAGCGTCGAGGGATCGCTGGACCGCGAAGTCACCGGCTTGGCCTATGATTCGCGACGCATCACTCCCGGCATGCTTTTCGTGGCGGTGCGCGGACACCACACCGACGGGCACGATTTCATCCAAAACGCCATCGACCGGGGAGCGGTCGCCGTGATTTGCGAACGCAACGGATTTTTGCCGCAACGAGCCACGAAAATCAAAGTCGCCGACTCGCGTCAAGCGTTAGCCCAAGCCGCCGCGGCTTTTTACCAGCAGCCCAGCGAAAAGCTCAAAGTTATCGGCGTGACCGGCACCAACGGCA
>DBTJ01000211.1:12213-21232 GCA_002306985.1 Verrucomicrobia bacterium UBA1319 | reverse complement strand
TCGGCGTGACCGGCACCAACGGCAAAACCACCGTGGCGTTCATGGTCAAACACATCCTCGAGACCGCCGGGGTTAAGACCGGTTTGCTAGGCACCATCCGTTACGAAATCGGGGAGCGGGTCATTCCCGCGCAGCGCACCACCCCGGAGTCCTTGGAAGTCCAGCAAATGATGGCCCAAATGGTGAAAGCCGGCTGCAAGGCGTGCGTCATGGAAGTCAGTTCGCACGCCCTGGAACAACACCGCGTGCTGGGGGTGCAATTCGATGTCACCCTGTTCACCAATTTGACCCAAGACCATCTCGATTATCACAAGGAGATGGAGAATTATTACCAAGCCAAGAAAAAGCTCTTTAAAAACTGGCCCAACGCCGGCAAACGCCGCACCGCCGTCATAAACATCGACGATGTTTACGGCCAGCGACTGGCGCATGAAGCCGACGCCGAAGTGAACGTGCAGTACGCCATCGCGCAGCCCGCCCCGATCCGCGCCAAAGCCATCCAGCTCGGCCGGGAAAACACCCAAATGGTGGTGCAAACTCCCGAAGGCGAATACCCTTGTCGGCTGCCTTTGATCGGCCGTCATAATATTTACAACGCGCTCGCCGCCATTGGCGCCGCCCGCGCCTTGGACGCCTCGGTGCCGGCGATCCAGAAAGGACTCTCCACCATGCCCCCCGTCCCCGGGCGTCTGGAAAGCATCCAGCAAGGACAGCCCTTTGGCGTGGTGGTGGATTACGCGCACACCGACGACGCGTTAAAGAATGTGCTGACCACGTTGCGCGAACTCACCTCCGGGCGCTTGCTGCTGCTGTTCGGCTGCGGCGGCAATCGGGATGCCGGCAAACGCCCTAAAATGGGAAAAGTGGCCGCCGAACTCGCCGATGACGTCATCATCACCAGCGACAATCCCCGCAAGGAATCCGCCGCCACTATCGCCGCGCAAATTTCGGAAGGCTATCGTTCCCTCAAACCCGCCGGCGCGCCGATCGAATTGGATCGGCGGCGCGCCATCGACCAAATCCTGCGGCTGGCCAAACCGGGGGATACCGTCTTGATCGCGGGCAAAGGACACGAGATTTATCAGGAATTCGAAGACACCGTGATTCCCTTCGACGACCGCGCGTATGCCCGGGAAACCCTCGAAAACTTGGGTTACAAAGCGACCCAATAACCATGGACCCGCTCTCCCTAACGTTCATTGCGCAAAGTTGCTCCGGCGAAATTCGCCCGGGGAACGCCGAGGTGCGCGTCCGGCGCCTCTGCTCCGACACGCGCAAAGTGGAACCTGGAGATTTATTCGTGGCGCTCAAGGGCGAGCGTTTCGATGGCCATGATTATTTGAACGAAGCGGCGCAACGAGGCGCCGTCGCGCTTTTGGTGAATCGTGCCACGCCGCCTGCCGGCCTGCCCCACTTGCCTGTGGTCGCGGTGGCCGACACCCTGGCGGCTTTTGGGGCCATTGCCTCAGCCTATCGCAAGAATTATCACCCCGCCTTGGTGGCGGTGGGGGGGTCCAACGGCAAAACCACCACCAAGGAAGCGTTGGCGTGCGTACTCCGCACCCGCATGGAAACGCTTTGGAGCGAAGCCAGTTTCAATAACAGCATCGGCGTGCCCCAAACCTTGCTGCGACTGGAGAAACAACACCAAGCGGCGGTTCTTGAAGTGGGGACCAATCATCCGGGCGAACTGGCGGGATTGTTGCAAATCATTCAACCCCAGTATGGGATTATAACGAGCATCGGTCGTGAACACCTGGAGTTTTTCGGCGATCTCGACGGCGTGGCCCAAGAAGAAGGCACCCTGGCGGAGGCCCTGCCCGCCAATGGACGTTTGTTCCTTCATGGGGATTCGCCTAAAATCGAAGGCATCTTGGCCCGAGCCAAATGCCCAACCACTACGGTTGGCCTGGGCGAAAAGAACCATTGGCGCGCCAGCGCGGTTCGCGTAGACGCCCAAGGAACCACCTTCCAAGTCACCGCGCCACGCCCAGACTACACCGGGACTTATCGCACCCCGCTCCTCGGTCGGCATCAAGCCATCAACTCGCTCCTCGTCCTGGCGGTCTGCGCTGAATTAGGTTTGACCGCCCAAGAAGCAAAAGACGGCTTGGCCCAATGCGCGCCTACCCGCCAACGATTTCAAATCTGCAAAGTAAATGGGGTGACCTTGGTGGACGACACCTATAACGCGAATGCCGATTCGATGCTGGCTGCCTTAGACACTTTGCGAGATCTCCCCTGCTCCGGCAAACGGGCGGCGGTTTTGGGCGACATGGCCGAACTAGGTGATTCGAGCCGGGAGGCGCACGCGGAAGTAGGGCGGCGCGCGGCCGAAGCTCACTTGACCACCCTATTTGCCGTAGGACGCTGGGCCAAAGTGATGACGGCGGCCGCTCATGCCGCCGGCCTGAAGGACGCCCAGGATTTTGCGACGATCGAGACGGCTGGTCCCGTCGTAAAGGCCTATTTATCTCCCGGTGATGTGGTTTTACTTAAGGCTTCGCACGCGACTCGATTGGAGAGGCTGAGCGAAGAACTACGCGCATGCTTTACTACTTAAGCCAATATTTGCTGGAACAAACCGCAGGCACGTCCTGGGCGGATACGCTCGGGCCGTTGCGCTTGTTGCACTATATCTCAGTGCGAAGCGCGGGTGCGGCGGTAACGGCTTTGTTGTTAAGCCTTTGGCTGGGCCCCAAAGTCATCCTTTGGCTCAAGAAATTAAAGTTTGGGCAAAACTATGTCGATAAAGCGGAAGATTCCGGCGGCTTGACCGCCCGAGTGCTAAGTAAAAAGGGCACCCCAACTATGGGCGGTGTCCTGATTGTGTTGGTACTGGACATCACCGCCTTGCTTTGGACCCATCTAAACGAGCTGGTGGTGCTGACTTTGCTTTCACTCATTGTCCTTACCGGGCTGGGTTTCTATGACGATTACATGAAGATAACGCGTCAGAATAACCGTGGCACCGCCTCCTGGGTAAAGCTGGGCATCCAGATTTTCCTAGCCGCATTCATTGCCGTATATCTCTGGAAATCATCACTTTATAGCGTCCTAGGTAACACCAAATTCAACCTGGTATCAGACGTCATGGTGCCGTTCTATAAGTACCCGGTGGTCATCGGCGCGGTGGCGGTGGGTATCTTGATTACCGTTTTTAGCATTGTAGGCAGTTCCAACGCCGTGAATTTGACGGACGGGTTAGACGGATTGGCGATTGGGTGTACGTTGATGGTGTCGTCGGTGTTCTTAGTGTTCACCTACGTGGCGAGCAACGTGAAACTGGCTGTCTATCTGAATGTGCCCTATGTGACCGGCGCAGGCGAGCTGACCGTTTTGTGCGCGGCCTTGATTGGAGCCAGCTTGGGTTTTTTGTGGTTCAATTGCCACCCCGCGCAAGTTTTCATGGGCGATACGGGATCGCTCGCGCTCGGCGGAGCCCTGGGCATCATCGCCGTCCTGATCCATCAACCCTTTGTATTAGTCATTGCCGGAGGCGTGTTTGTAGCCGAAGCCGTGTCCGTGATCCTGCAAACGGGCTGGTTCAAATTAACCCGCCGCCTCTACGGCGAACCCCGGCGCTTATTCTTGATGGCCCCGCTGCATCACCACTTCGAGAAAAAAGGCTGGTACGAATCACAGGTGGTCACCCGCTTTTACATTTTAAGCTTTTTGTGCGCGGTCGCCGCGCTCAGCACCCTTAAACTCCGATGAACCGTCCGCAACCCTCAACTTTTAAGGCAACCACGCCCGATTGGCGCGGCCGCCGAGTCGTGGTTATTGGACTCGGTGGCAGTGGCGTGGCGGCCGCCAAACTATTGCTCGCACAGGGAGCTTTAGTGACCGCCCTGGATGAGCACGATAAACCTGCGTTGCGCCAGGAAGCCGAAGCCCTTCGCCAATGGGGAGCAACCGTGTCGCTGGGATGCCCCACTTTACCCGCGCAAGCCTTTGACCTGGCCATCGTTAGCCCGGGCATGCCGCCCGCCCGCCCCTTGATGCGCGCCGTCCGAGAGCGCTCCATTCCGGTGATTGGAGAACTGGAACTCGGCTATCGGCATACCCAGTGCCCCTCCATCGGGATTACGGGCACCAACGGTAAAACCACAACTACGGAACTAGTCGAACGCCTGATCCGGCAAGCCGGTCGGCGCACCGTAGCCGCCGGCAACATCGGCCTGCCCGCCTGCGCCGTGGCGGATCGCACCGGCCAGATGGATTATTTGACGTTGGAAATCAGCTCCTTCCAACTGGAAACCGTCGAACAGTTTCATCCGGTTGCGGCTATCCTGCTTAACCTGACGCCGGACCACTTCGACCGGTATTCGGGCATGGCCGATTATATTCGGACCAAAGCCCGAATATTTGAAAACCAGACCGCTGATGACTGGGCCATTGTCCAAAGCGAAGCCCTCGGCCAAATGCAAGCGCTCGGGCTAACCATCCCCAGCCGATTGATCACGTTCAGCGCGCGCGAAGCCCAAGCCTCTCTATATCTAGAGGCGGGCTGGATTGTAAGCCGCGACCCCCAATTCCCCGGCCGGCTATTGGAACTCCAATCCGTCCAACTACGCGGCCCGCACAACGCGGAAAACTTGATGGCTGCGCTAGCCGTCGGGCTGGTGTTAGGGCTAGACATGGATGCGGTGCGACAAGCGCTGCAAAATTACACTCCCGCGCGCCATCGTTGCGAGTTGATCGCCGAAATTAACGGCGTCAAATTCATCAACGATTCCAAGGCCACCAACGTGGACGCCGTCAAACAAGCCCTCTATTCCGTCGAACCCGGGACGAATGGCGAGGCCAACATCTGGCTCATTGCCGGCGGCAAGGACAAAGGTTTCGCCTACGATGAATTGGGGCCGGATTTGGCAAGCCGAGTCAAAGGCGCCATCCTGATTGGGGAGACAAAAACGAAAATCGCCGCGGCATGGCGTCGCTTTACCCCTTGCACCCAGGTGGGTTCGTTGTTAGAAGCAGTATCCAGAGCGGCGAAGTCCGCGACTTACGGCGAGGTAGTCCTGCTTTCCCCGGCCTGTTCCAGCTTCGATATGTTTCAAAACTATCAAGATCGGGGCGACCAATTTAGGCAAGCAGTGCTGGGTTTGGCCCAGCCCTCGGGTACGCCCCCGCCGCCGGCAAAAAAAGTAACCGAGAAAGGCATAGCGATTTAACCCTTTGTCATGGCGCCTCGCATTAAAGGCCCATCGCAATACAACAAAAACAAACCAGGCGCCCGCTAAAGGGCGCCCTTACTCATGAATACACCGAATCCGCTCATTCCGCAGGGCTCGCTCTTGGAGCAGCAAAAAACCAAAGGTAAATCCAACTTGTTTATCGCCGTTTTCACCATTCTGGCGATTCATGTGGTGCTGTTCGCGGGCTTGCTCATGCAAGGCTGCAAACAAAACAAAACCCCGAAAACCGATGAAATGGGCTTGATCCCGCCGCCCGCCACCCAGACGGAAAGCAATAGCTTGGCCATGCCGCCGTCCCTGCCCGCGCCACCGCTGACCTCTAACGAGACGGCCGCTTTCACCCCGGACACGAATGCCTTGCCGCCAGTGGGGACGATCTCCAACCCAGTCCCGTCCATTATCCCGACTCCGGCCCCGCTGACCTCGGAACCCGCGTCGATAGCCCCGCCGGCCACCGGCAAGGAATACACGGTCGTCAAAGGTGATTTGTTCTACAAAATCGCCAAAGCGCACGGCATTTCAGTCTCCGCGCTGACCAAAGCCAATCCGAACGCGGATCCCCGCAAACTAAAAGTCGGGCAGAAATTGATCATTCCGACACCCGAACCCACGGAAGCCACGACCACGACTCCGACCGCGTCCGGCACCGAGCCGGCCGCCACCAAGGGAACCACCAAAGTCTCCAAAGCCGTCTCGACCTCCGCTTACACGGTTAAGGCGGGCGACACGCTGGCGAAAATCGCACGCACGCACGGCACCACCATCAAAGCGTTGCGCTCGCTCAACGCCCTTAAAACCGACCAATTGCATCCGGGACAAAAGTTGAAACTGCCCGCCCACAAAGCGGCGGCGGCAGCGGAACCCGCGACTACCGAGAGCGCGGCCCCGGCGAAAATTTAACCGCCGCGCCAAAATGGATGATGGGGATATTCAGACATGAAACTAGCTTCCATAATGCTGGTTTTTTGTGTTGGGGCGCTCCTAGCGCTGGGTTTGGTTATGTTGTATAGCGCGCGCATGGCTGAGGGCCTCGAACCGGTTGGCCCCAGCCTGGCGCAAGCGGATGACGACGGCGCCGCGGCGGATACCGCGGCGCCGGTCAAAACCAAAACTTCCCGCCGGCTCGTCACGAGCGAGCAGTTTCTGACCTCCCAATTGATTTATTGCGGCATAGGCTTCGTCTTTTGCGTCGCCGGTTCCCTGATCGACCCCAAATGGCTACGCCAGATCGCTTGGCCCGGGTTCGTGATCACGGTATTATTGTTGGTGCTGGTCTTGACCATTGGGCATGCCACCCATGGCGCGCGGCGCTGGCTCTTCCACTTCCAGCCTTCCGAGCCGGCTAAGCTGGGGTTGGTGTTGGCCATGGCGCATTACTGCGCCTCCCAATCCAAGAAGATGGGCCGTTTTTTCGATGGTTTTATCGTGCCCAGCGCCCTGCTGGGCTGCGTGCTAGCCTTGATTTTCCTGGAACCGGACTGGGGCACGACCCTGCTGCTGGCCTCGGTCGGGTTAGCCATGATGTATATGTCCGGAACGCGGTTACTATACCTGATTCCGGCGATAATCCTAGGCGCTTCGGCGATCACGTTTCTGCTCTGGCACAATCCCGTGCGCATGAATCGCATGCTGGCCTTCCTCAACCCCGATTTGTACAAGGACGGCGTGGGCTACCAAAGCTGGCAAGCCATGCTGGCGCTGGGCGCGGGCGGCTGGGATGGCCTAGGGTTAGGTAACGGCCGACAAAAACTCGGCTTCGTCCCGGAAAACCAAACGGATTTCATTTTGTCGGTCATTGGCGAAGAATTGGGCGTGGTGGCGACGCTGCTGGTGATCGTTTTGTTCGTAGGCCTGGTGACGTGCGGCTTTCTGATCGCGCACCGGTCGAAAACCACTTTCAGTTATTTATTTGGCGCGGGCATCTCCTTATTGATCGGCTTGCAGGCTTTCATCAATATCGCCGTGGTCACCAGCATGGTGCCCAACAAAGGTCTGCCCTTACCGTTCATTAGTTACGGCGGTTCGAATCTAGTCACCATGCTGACCGCCGTCGGTTTTCTCCTCGGGTTGGCGCGCCAGGAGGAAGATCCCACCTCTGTGGAGGAAGACGATCCCGAATCCGAGCTCTCCTCCTCCGATCCAGCGGCGTCCTTGCCTTTCTAATGCCTGAGCCCCTTCCATATATCGCCATCGCCTGCGGGGGGACTGGCGGCCACTTGTATCCGGGCATCGCCATTGCCGAAGCGCTGCAACGCCGCGATTTCGACGTGCTGCTGCTCATCTCCCCCAAGGAAGTCGACCAATCGGCCACCCGCTCGGTAATTGGGATGGATATTGAAACCCTGCCCGCCGTGGGTTTGAGCGCGGGCGGCCTTCCCGCGTTTGCCCGGGGATTTTGGCGTTCGCTCAAAACCAGCCGGGCGATTTTTAAACGGCGCCCGCCGCAGGCGGTGCTAGCCATGGGAGGATTCACCAGCGCCCCGCCCATCATCGCCGCCAAATCGTTCCGCGCCGCCACCTTCATTCATGAGGCCAACTCGATTCCCGGCCGCGCGAATCGCTGGCTGGCGCCTTGGGTGGGCCAGGCTTTTGTCTATTTCCCCATGGCTACGCGGGGCCTTCGCCAACGCAAAGCCTTCGTCACCGGCATGCCGGTGCGCTCGCAATTTCAAGTCATGGACCCCGGATCGTGCCGCCAGATGTTGGGGTTGCAACCGGACCGCCCGGTGCTGTTGATCATGGGCGGCAGCCAGGGAGCCTCCGGCATCAACGAACTGACCGCCGCCACCCTGCCCTTGTGGGCGGCCCAAGCCCCCCATTGGCAATATCTCCACCTCACCGGGGCCAAAGCGGGCGATCAAATCCGCCAAGCGTATGAGCGGCTCGGCTTGAAAGCCGTCGTCCGTCCGTTCCTGACCGAAATGGAGCTCGCCTTGAATGCCGCCACGGCGGCCATCAGTCGCTCCGGGGCCTCTTCCCTGGCGGAACTGGCCGCCATGCGGGTGCCTTCGCTGTTGATCCCCTATCCGACGGCCGCGGATAATCACCAGTTTCATAACGCCATGGCCTTTGTGGAAACCGGCTCGGCCCGGATGGTCACGCAGTCCGTCGCCACGCCGCAAACGCTGGCCAGTCTAGTCTTTGAACTCATGGAAAACCGTGCCGCCACGGATGCCATGCGCTCATCGCTCGCCCAATGGCACCGGCCTAATTCCGCCGAGGAAATCGCCGGCCGCATCGCCACCGCGCTGGGCGGCCCGCAAGCCATCCCGAGCGCGCCCGGGTCGGAACCGACCTCGCTCTCGACTCACTCAACCCCCGCGACTCCGCGATCGAAGACAGAATAATGGACGTTAGCCTCCCATCATTAGGGCCGATCTTGACGGCCAATCCGCCCGCCCCCATTTACCTCGTGGGCGCGGGTGGCTGCGGCATGAGCGCCTTAGGCCATTTATTGCTGGACTTGGGACATCCGGTGGCGGGTTCGGATTTGCGCGAAAACGAGGAGACTCGCCAATTGCGCGCGCGCGGGGCGCGCATCCATCACGGCCATCGGCGCGAACAGCTGGGCGCCCCCGCGCTCGCGGCTTTTTCATCGGCGATTCCGGAAGACAATCCCGAATTGCAAGCCGCCCGCCAAGCGGGCATTCCCGTTTGCCGGCGGGCCTACTTGCTGGCGGAACTCATGCGGCCAAAGCGCGGCGTCTGCGTTTCGGGCATGCATGGCAAAACCACCACGACTTCCTTGCTCGCCTTCGCCTTGGAGCGACTGGGGAAAAAACCCAGTTTTGCGATCGGCTCGTTGGTGGCGCAATTGG